>NZ_JBEOSZ010000015.1:0-78231 GCF_040303285.1 Streptomyces sp. NPDC096046
CCTCGTACTGGGTGTACTTGGGCTTGCGCCCGGTGCGGCGAGAGTGCGTGCCGGGCGTCGCGACGGGGCGAACGTTGCCTGCTGCGGCACTAGATCTCGCCCCGGAGTTTGGCGAGCGCCTCGGCGAGGATCGCTTCGCCGTCCGCGTCGCTGCGCCGCTCCCGTACGTACGCCAGGTGCGTCTTGTAGGGCTCGGTGCGCGGCGGGTCCGGCGGGTTGTCCCGGTCCTGGCCTGCCGGAAAGCCGCAGCGGGGACAGTCCCAGGTATCGGGCACCTGCGCGTCGCTGGCGAAGCTCGGCTGGGTCTCGTGTCCGTTGGAGCACCAGAAGGAGATGCGCAGCCGCGGCGCGGACTCGCCGCGCTCGGCCTCGCCCATCGGCCCCGCCCCGACCCGGCTTCCCCGGATCGCGTTGCCACTTGCCACGGTCGTAACTCCCTGCGTGATGGTGCCGCGAAGCGAGTCGGCGTTCCGCTTCGCTGCGAGCGCCTCAGTCTACGTAAGGCCCAACGCGCGTCCAGTGATTGGAGTTACAACCCTCACACCTGGACGCAAGCCCCATGATAGGCCGCGCTCAGCTGCGCGTACCGAACATGGGGCCTTACGTACGAGTTCCGTGTGGATTGCTGCTCGGTCAGTTGTTCACCTTCATCAGGATGCCGAGCACGATGATGCACGCGAACCACAGCAGACCGATCACGACGGTGATCCGGTCGAGGTTGCGCTCGGCGACCGAGGAGCCGCCGACGGAGGACTGCATGCCGCCACCGAACATGTCGGAGAGACCGCCGCCCTTCCCCTTGTGCATCAGCACCAGCAGCATCAGCAGCAGGCTGAAGAAGATCAGGGCGATCGAGAACCCCAAAACCACGGCTGGACCAACTTCCTCGGATTCGGACGGACGACGCGGGGCCCAGCACAGCGCTGGACCCCGCAAGGGTACGACGGATCGTCGCTACGGCATACTCGCGATGCGCCGGGTCGCCTCCGGGGCGCTCACTGATCGCGGAAGCGCACGATCTTGACGAACTCGTCGGCGTCCAGTGAGGCGCCGCCGACCAGGGCACCGTCGATGTCGGCCTGGGCCATGATCTCCGCGACGTTGCCGGCCTTGACCGAGCCGCCGTACTGGATACGGACCTTGTCGGCCAGCTCCTGCGAGTACAGCTCGGCGATCTTGCCGCGGATCGCCGCGCAGACCTCCTGGGCGTCCTCGGCGCCGCAGACCTTGCCGGTACCGATGGCCCAGACGGGCTCGTAGGCGATCACGACGGTCTCGGCCTGCTCGGCCGGGAGGTCCTTCAGACCGCCCTCGACCTGGGCGAGGGTGTGGGAGACGTGGTTGCCCGCCTCGCGGACCTCCAGCTCCTCACCGACGCACAGGATCGGCGTCAGACCGTGCTTGTAGGCGGCCTTGACCTTGGCGTTCACCAGCTCATCGGTCTCGGCGTGGTACTGGCGGCGCTCGCTGTGGCCGATGGCGACGTACGTGCACTTCAGCTTGGCCAGCATGGGGCCGGAGATCTCGCCGGTGAAGGCACCGCCGTCGTGCGCCGAGATGTCCTGGGCGCCGTACTTGATCTTGAGCTTGTCGCCGTCGACCAGGGTCTGCACGGAGCGCAGGTCGGTGAAGGGCGGCAGGACGGCGACCTCGACGGCCTCGTAGTCCTTGTCGGCCAGGGCGAAGGCGAGCTTCTGGACGTGCGCGATGGCCTCGAGGTGGTTGAGGTTCATCTTCCAGTTGCCCGCCATCAGCGGCGTGCGCGTGCTCATTGAGTTCAGTCCTCCAGTGCGGCGAGGCCGGGGAGCGTCTTGCCCTCGAGGTATTCGAGGGAGGCGCCGCCACCGGTCGAGATGTGGCCGAATGCGTTCTCGTCGAATCCCAGGATGCGGACGGCCGCGGCGGAGTCGCCACCACCGACCACGGTGAAGGCCTGGGAGTCGAGGAGGGCCTGGGCGACCGCCTTGGTGCCCTCGGCGAAATCGGGGTGCTCGAAGACGCCCATGGGGCCGTTCCAGAAGACGGTGGCGGCGTCGGCGATCTTCGAGGCGTACAGCGTGCGGGACTCGGGGCCGATGTCCAGCCCCATCTGACCGGCCGGCATGGCGTCCGCGGCGACGGTGCCGGGCCGGGCGGGGGCCTTGGTCTTGAGGTCCGGGAACTCCGGCGCGACCACGACGTCCACGGGCAGGACCAGTTCGACGCCGTTCTTCTCGGCGCGCTCGATGTACTCCCGGACGACCGGGAGCTGGTCCTCCTGCACCAGGGACGTGCCGATCTCGTGGCCCTTGGCCTTGAGGAAGGTGAAGACCATGCCGCCGCCGATGAGCAGGCGGTCGGCCTTGCCGAGCAGCTGGTCGATGACGGCGAGCTTGTCGGACACCTTGGCGCCGCCCAGGACGACCGCGTAGGGCCGCTTGACGTCGTCGGTCAGCTTCCTCAGCACGCCGACCTCGGTGGCGATGAGGTGGCCGGCGTAGTGCGGCAGGCGGGCCGGGAGGTCGTACACGGACGCGTGCTTGCGGTGCACCGCGCCGAAGCCGTCACCGACGTAGACGCCGGCGAGGGCGGCGAGCTCGTCGGCGAAGGCGCCGCGCTCGGCGTCGTCCTTGCTCGTCTCACCGGCGTTGAAGCGCAGGTTCTCGACGACCGCGACCCGGCCGTCGGCGAGACCGGCGACGGCGGCACGGGCGGACTCGCCGATCGTGTCGGTCGCGAAGGCCACGTCCGCCCCGAGGAGTTCACCGAGGCGCGCGGCGGCCGGGGCGAGGGAGAAGGCCGGGTCCGGGGCGCCCTTGGGGCGGCCCAGGTGAGAGGCGACGACCACCCGGGCGCCCGCGTCGGCGAGGGCCTTGACCGTGGGCAGCACGGCGCGGATGCGGCCGTCGTCGGTGATGCGCGTGCCGTCCAGCGGCACGTTCAGATCGGCGCGGACGAAGACCCGCTTGCCTGCGACCCCTTCGGTGAGGAGTTCGTCGATCGTCTTCATGAGGGGACTCTCCTGAAAGAGCTCGTGAACGCTCGAAAGCGCTCTTGATCGAACAGCTCTGATCTGTACGTGACGCAGGGCTCGGGCGGCGCGTCCTCGCGCCGCCCGAGCCCTGCTGTCACATGGCCGTGCCTGCTCGGTTGATCAGAGCTGGTTGCCGACGAAGACCGTAAGGTCGACGAGGCGGTTGGAGTAGCCCCACTCGTTGTCGTACCAGCCGATGACCTTCACGTTCTTGCCCTCCTGGACCATGGTCAGGGAGGAGTCGAAGGTGCAGGACGCCGGGGCGTTCACGATGTCGGAGGAGACGATCGGGTCCTCGGTGTACTCGAGGATGCCCTTGAGCTCGCCCTCCGCGGCCTTCTGGAAGGCGGCGTTGACCTCTTCCTTGGTGACCTCGCGGCCGAGCTCCAGCACCAGGTCGGTGACCGAGCCGGTCGGGACCGGGACGCGCATGGCCATGCCGTCCAGCTTGCCCTTGAGCTGCGGCAGGACCAGCGCGGTCGCCTTGGCGGCACCCGTGGTGGTCGGAATGATGTTCTCGGCGGCGGCACGCGCGCGGCGCAGGTCCTTGTGCGGGAAGTCCAGGATGCGCTGGTCGTTGGTGTACGCGTGCACCGTCGTCATCAGGCCCTTGACGATGCCGAAGTTCTCGTCGAGGACCTTCGCCATCGGCGCCACACAGTTGGTGGTGCAGGAGGCGTTGGAGATGACGTGGTGGTTCGCCGGGTCGTACGTGTCCTGGTTGACGCCCATCACGATGGTGACGTCCTCGTCCTTGGCCGGAGCCGAGATGAGGACCTTCTTCGCGCCACCGGCGATGTGCTTCTCGGCGTCGGCCTTCTTGGTGAAGATGCCGGTCGACTCGATGACGACGTCGACGCCCAGCTCGCCCCACGGGATGTCGGCGGGGTTGCGCTCGGCGAGCACCTTGATCGTCTTGCCGTCGACCGTGATGGTGTCGGCGGTGTGGGTGACCTCCTGCTTGAGACGGCCCAGGATGGTGTCGTACTTCAGCAGGTGGGCGGTGGTCGCGGTGTCACCCAGGTCGTTGACAGCCACGATCTCGATGTCTGCACCCTGCTCCAGCAGCGCGCGGAAGTAGTTGCGACCGATACGACCGAAGCCGTTGATGCCTACGCGGATCGTCACGAACCGATCTCCTCGTTGGTACGCCGGCCACGAGGTGCCGGCGAGCTCTGTTTGGGATGTCCCCGACCGCCTACGACCCTACCTCTCGTAAGCCCTGGTAGTGACATCCAGATGCCTCATACACGGCAGGGCGGTCCGTACCCGCCAGTAGGGGTACGGACCGCCCACCACCGAGAGCGGGACCACTCGGTTTGGCCAGGGGACGTGTTCCCTGACGGCCAGGGAAATCACCCGTCCAGGGAAGCGAGCGCCTTCCTCATCAGTGCCGCCCGGTCGGCAGCGCCGCCGACGTGCTCCAGGCCGAAGCCCAGCAGCACGGTGTCGTCCGTGGTGACGGCGCCGTACGTCTGGAACAGGGCGCCGGTGCGTGCCCAGTCCTTCAGGACGGCCGGGCTGCCCTCGGGCGGTCCGCTCACCTTCCAGGCGCCGAGCGAGGTCTCGAAGCCCTCGGTCTCCTTCGCCGTGCCGCCGACGACGAGCGAGGCGTTGTCGGCGAGGACGCCGTGCCCGCCACTGCCCGGGTCGGTGACGTAGGCGATCGAGACCTCCACCGTTGTGCCGGCGTAGGCGCTCAGGTCGAAGTTCACCTGCTGCCAGCCGCCGGAGGCGCCGGTGAGGCTGTTCCACGTGCCGGTGGTGCCGGTCGCGGTGCAGCCGTCGGCCGCCACGGTCAGGTAGTGCTTCAGCCAGGGGTGCTCGTTGACGTAGAACCCGCCCTCGCACTCCGTCGGCACGGTGCTCCTGGTGGCGCCGCCCGCCTCGGGAAGGGTCGTCCAGTCGTCGGCACCCGTGGTGTGGGCCTCGACGATGGCGTGGTCGTAGCCGGGCTCCGTGTCCCACAGCAGCTGGGTGCGCAGGGTGGGCTTGTCGGCCGCGGTGACATGGGTGAGGTCCACGGTACGGGTGAGGCGTTTGTAGGCGTCGTCGGTGTGGACGGCGGCGGCCATCGACGAGCCCGCGAACGGGCCGTACGGGTTGACCGTGCCGGCGAACTGCCCGGCGCCCTTGCTCGCGAACTGCGGGAACTCGTCGGTCCCGAGCTCGTCCGAGGTCACGCTGTAGGTGCCGGCCTTGTCCAGCGGGTTGCCGGGGGCCGCGCCGAGCGGGCTGGTGACGCCGCCCAGCTCGCCGGAGCCGGTGAAGCCGGTCGCCCCGGGGGTGGCGGTACGGGTGTAGGCGCCCAGGTAGTACTGGCTGAAGTCGTTCGACAGCGCGCCGCCGCCGAGGTCCACGTTGCCGCCGGCCTGCTCACCGGCCTCGATGAGCCAGCCCCCCTCGTTGAGGAAGGCCCGCAGCTGGAGCTGGGTGGCGACGCCCGGGACGCTCGCGCCCGTGTAGTGGACGACGGTGTCGAAGTGGCTCAGCACGCCCAGCGCGTCGGGTGCGCCCTGCCGGGAGACGTCCCAGACGATCGCCTTGCGGCCGCTCGCCTTGAGCGCGTCCACGTAGGTCTGCGCCTGCGTGGCGGCCGCGCCCTCCTCGGCGACGACGAGGGTGTTCGCCCGGGGGCGCTCGGCGACGGTGTAGGTGAAGCGCTCGCTGGAGAGCTTCCTGCCGTTCTTCGCCTCGCCGGTGAACCAGACCTCGACCTTGTCGCCCGGCTCGCCGTCCTTGACCTTGGCCCGGTACTCGTCGAAGTAGAGGTTGTCCTCACCGCCGTAGGTCTCACCGCCCTTCCAGGGCTTGAGCGCCATGTCCAGGGTGCGGCCGCCGTTGACGCGGTACCTGAGCTCCTTGTCGCGCACCGACTTGCGTACGACGACGGAGACCTCCTGGTCGGCGCCGCGGGAGTACGACGTGGGGAACGCGGCCGGGGTGAAGTCGGCGGCGCTCAGGCCGACCGACGAGGAGGGCCGGTCGGGACGGGCGGCGGACTCGGCGACGGAGAGCGCGAACGGGACGTTCTTGGCGAACTCCTGCCGGATCAGCCTCTCGTCGTCCGGGAAGGTGAAGACCGACTGGCAGTCGGCCGCCTTCCACTCGTCGTTCGGGTCGAGGTCCGAGACGGTCTGGCAGGTCGACATCTCTGGGGTGAACATGGCCAGCCCGTTGACGTTCGCCGCGTGGCCGTCCGCCTCGCCGTTGGTGGTGTACAGCTCGGAGGAGAGCTGCGGGTGGTAGCCGGGGATCGCGGAGTTGTCGGGCGTGCCGGCCAGCGCCTCGTACAGGACGTCGTCCGGGGTGTGCGTGGCCACCTGCCAGCCGACTCCGTAGAGGAGGAGTTCGGCGGCGGAGTGGTAGTTGATGCCGTAGGTGAAGCCGATCCGCTTCTGGAAGGCGTCCAGGGCCTGGGTCTCCGGTTCGGAGTTCGGGCCCCCGCCGCGGTAGGTCTGGCTGGTGGGGTTGGGGGACGACCCCTCGTTGTCGTAGCCCCATTTGTAGGCGAAGTTGCGGTTGAGGTCGACGCCGTCACCGGTGGTGATGGTGCCGTCGCCGTTGACGTCCCGCAGGTTCTTGCGCCACTGGCGGTTCGCCGGGTCCGCGAAGGTGAAGTCGTAGCCGTCGGGGTTGGCCGACAGCAGGAACCACAGTTCGGTGGAGTCGACGATCTTCTTGACGCGCCGGTCCTTCTTGTAGTTGTCCAGATAGTGGTGCATCAGACGCCGTGTCATCTCCGGCGTGATCCACTCGCGCGCGTGCTGGGCGGACATGTAGAGGACGGAGGGCTTGGAGCCGTCCTTCGTCCTCTTCGCGCCCTTGGTGAGCTTCAGGGCGAGGATGTCCTGGCCCTTGATGGTCTTGCCGATGGAGACGACCTTGGTGAGGTCCGGGTTCTCCTGTGCGGTGCGCAGGAGTTCCTCCCGCAGACCGCCCTTGCCGCTGTACGGGCGGAACACACCCTCGGCGGCGCCCTCGACGCGGGCCTCGGCCCGGGCGGAGAGCTCGTGCACGGTGAGGTCGACGCCCCGCTTCTCCAGCTTCTTCGCCTGCTGGTCCGTCAGGTAGACCTCGACGGTCGCGGCGCCCTTCTCGGGGACGCGCTCGCTCAATTCGTGACCGTCCTGGCCGGCCGCCAGCAGCAGGGGTACCTGTTTGCGGGTGACGTCGGCGCGGAAGACCTTGACTTCGTCCAGGCCCGACGGGGTCGAACCACCCGGTTCCGCCTGGGCAATGGGTGCGAAGCTCGCTCCGCCGATCAGGAGCGCGCCGACAGCGAGGATCGATCTCGCTCTACGTCTCATGAACCCCCCTAGCGTGGGTCCGCCACAGCAGCGAACAGATGCCAGGCTCATGACACTCCATGATCGAGTCAAGGGTGCCTCACCGACACGCGAACACCGGCGCCGACCACCCAAGTGGGCGTCGGCACCGGTGTGCTGATGGTTCGTGAGGTCAGGCCGTCGGCATCAGCCCACGAGATGGTCGGCCAGGTCCTCGCTGAGGTTGGCCTCCGTACCGGGAATGCCGAGATCGGAGGCACGCTTGTCGGCCATGGCCAGCAGGCGGCGGATCCGGCCGGCGACGGCGTCCTTGGTCAGCGGCGGGTCGGCGAGCGCGCCCAGCTCCTCCAGGGAGGCCTGCTTGTGCTCCATCCGCAGCCGGCCGGCGGCGGCGAGGTGCTCGGGCACGTCGTCGGCGAGGATCTCCAGGGCGCGCTGCACCCGAGCACCGGCGGCGACGGCCGCGCGGGCCGAGCGGCGCAGGTTGGCGTCGTCGAAGTTGGCGAGCCGGTTCGCCGTGGCGCGCACCTCGCGGCGCATCCGGCGCTCCTCCCACGCCAGCACCGACTCGTGTGCGCCGAGGCGGGTCAACAGGGCGCCGATCGCGTCACCGTCCCGGACGACGACCCGGTCCACTCCGCGCACCTCGCGGGCCTTGGCGGGGATCGACAGCCGACGGGCCGCGCCGACCAGGGCCAGCGCGGCCTCGGGGCCCGGGCAGGTCACCTCCAGGGAGGAGGAGCGGCCGGGCTCGGTGAGCGAGCCGTGCGCCAGGAACGCGCCACGCCAGGCGGCCTCGGCGTCGCAGGTGGCCCCCGAGACCACCTGCGGGGGCAGGCCGCGGATCGGGCGGCCCCGCCCGTCGACCAGGCCGGTCTGGCGAGCGAGCTGGTCGCCGCCCGCCACCACACGCACCACGTAGCGCGAACCGCGACGCAGTCCGCCCGGGGCCATCACGATCAGCTCGGAACTGTGTCCGAAGATCTCCAGGATGTCCCGCTTGAGCCGGCGGGCCGCCATCGCCGTGTCCAGCTCCGCCTCGATCACGATCCGACCGCTCACCAGGTGAAGGCCGCCGGCGAACCGCAGAATGGCGGAGACCTCCGCCTTTCTGCAGCAGG
The DNA here is from genome assembly GCF_040303285.1 of Streptomyces sp. NPDC096046. NCBI lineage: Bacteria > Bacillati > Actinomycetota > Actinomycetes > Kitasatosporales > Streptomycetaceae > Streptomyces > Streptomyces sp. NPDC096046. The sequence continues at coordinate 8,424 of NZ_JBEOSZ010000015.1, forward strand.
TACGGGTGACGGGGAGCCGGGAGATCTCGTCCTTCACCGCTGCCGTCATCGCCATGGGCCGATCCTTCCATGCATCCGAAAAATACGGTCGTACGCGGCGGCCAACAGCTCCGGGTCGTGCCTCGGGGTGCCGTCGGGCCGGGCCACCGGCGCCAGCTCGACCGCGGCCCCGAACCGCTTGGCGGCATCGGTCAGGGAGTCGCGGTCGGGCACGGCGGCCTCGTCGGCCAGCACCACGTCCAGGGCGAGTTTAGGGGCGTGTCGTCCCAAAACCTCCAAATGACGCTGCGGGGAGAAGCCCTCGGTTTCTCCGGGCTGCGGCGCGAGGTTCAGGGAGAGTACCCGGCGGGCCTTCGTCTGCGAGAGCGCGTCCAGCAACTGGGGCACGAGCAGGTGCGGAATGACCGAGGAGAACCAGGAGCCGGGGCCGAGCACCACCCAGTCCGCGTCGAGGACGGCCTTGACCGCCTCGGGCACGGCCGGGGGGTCGCACGGCACCAGGTGCACGGACTGCACCTCACCCGGGGTGAGGGCGACGGTCGCCTGGCCGCGGACCGTGTCGACCTCCTCCGGGCGGGCCGGGTCGTGGCCCTTGACCAGGGCCTGGAGCTCCAGCGGCACGGCGGACATCGGCAGCACCCGCCCCTGGGCGCCCAGCAGCCGCCCGACCAGGTCGAGGGCCTGGACATGGTCGCCGAGCTGTTCCCACAGGGCGACGATCAGCAGATTGCCGACCGCGTGCTCGTGCAGGTCGCCCTTGGACTGGAAGCGGTGCTGGATGACCCGGGCCCAGGTCTGGCCCCAGTCGTCGTCGCCGCACAGCGCGGCCAGCGCCTTGCGCAGGTCGCCGGGCGGCAGCACGCCGAGCTCGTCGCGCAGCCGACCGCTGGAGCCGCCGTCGTCGGCCACGGTGACGACGGCGGTGAGGTCACCGGTGATCCGGCGCAGCGCGGCGAGCGAGGCGGACAGGCCCATGCCGCCGCCGAGGGCCACGACCTTGGGCTGGGTGCCCCGGCGGCGCGGTCTGCCGCCCCGGGCCTCGGCGGGCCGGCCGCCCTTGCCGTCCGTGTTGCCCTCGGGCACCACCCGGCGCAGCCGGCTCAGCCGCGGAGTACGTCGTGTCATTCGCGTCCCATGTCCCGGTGTACGACCACCGTCTCCACACCCTCGGCGGCGAGCCGGGCGGCGAGCCTCTCCGACATGGCGACCGAGCGGTGCTTGCCGCCCGTGCAGCCCACGGCGATGGTCACATAGCGCTTGCCCTCACGGCGGTAGCCGGTGGCGACGAGCTGGAGGAGCTCCGTGTAGCGGTCGAGGAACTCCTTGGCGCCGGGCTGGTTGAAGACGTAGCCCGACACCTCCTCGTTCAGGCCCGTGTAGGGGCGCAGCTCCGGGACCCAGTGCGGGTTCGGCAGGAAGCGGCAGTCGACGACGAGGTCGGCGTCGACCGGCAGCCCGTACTTGTAGCCGAACGACATCACCGTGGCCCGCAGCTCCGGCTCCTCCTCCCCCGCGAACTGGGCGTCCATCTTGGCGCGCAGCTCGTGCACGTTCAGGCTGGAGGTGTCGATCACCAGGTCGGCGTCCCCGCGCAGCTCGCGCAGCAGCTCGCGTTCGGCGGCGATGCCGTCGACGATGCGGCCGTCGCCCTGCAGGGGGTGCGGGCGGCGCACCGACTCGAAGCGGCGGACCAGGGCCTCGTCGGAGGACTCCAGGAAGACGATCCTCCGGGTGACGTTCTTCGCCTCCAGGTCGGCGAGGGACTCACGGAGGTTGTCGAAGAAGCGGCGGCCGCGGACGTCGACGACGACGGCGATCCGCGCCACATTGCCCTGGGAGCGGGCGCCGAGCTCCACCATGGTGGGGATCAGCGCGGGCGGCAGGTTGTCGACGACGAACCAGCCGAGGTCCTCCAGGCACTTCGCCGCCGTGGACCGCCCGGCTCCGGACATGCCGGAGATGATCACCAACTCGGGGATGGCCGCTTCCGGGACCGGGGCCTTCTCGTTGGGCGTGCCCGTACTCACCTGTGCTCCGTCTCCGGTCTGCTCTTGCTGCCCGTGGTGGTCGTTCACATTCATGTCTCCTGCCCCCGTCGTTCGTCCGGGGCTCCCGTCGTCACGGGTACCCCACTGGAACCCATGGTGCCGGGTTCCTCCTCCATGATCTCTCCAGTCGCCGTGTTGACGGCGGGTGCGGCCGGGGCCGACCGGGCGAGTGCCACCGCGATCGTCTCGGCCGTCTTGCGGCCTATGCCGGGGACCTCGCAGATCTGGTCGATGGTGGCGGATCGCAGTTTCTTCAACGAGCCGAAGTGCTTCAGCAGTGCCTGCTTGCGCGTCTCCCCGAGACCGGGGACGTCGTCCAGGGGGCTGGAGCGGAAGCGCTTGGACCGCTTCGTGCGCTGGTAGCTGATCGCGAACCTGTGGGCCTCGTCACGCACACGCTGGAGGAGATACAGGCCCTCGCTGGTGCGGGGCAGGACCACCGGGTCGTCGTCGCCGGGCAGCCAGACCTCCTCCAGGCGTTTGGCGAGGCCGCAGACGGCGATGTCGTCGATGCCGAGCTCGTCCAGGGCGCGCCGGGCGGCGGCGACCTGGGGGGCGCCGCCGTCCACGACCACGAGCTGGGGCGGGTAGGCGAACTTCTTGGGACGGCCGTCGTCCTCGGTGAGGGTGTTCGCGCTGGTGAGGGTGTCCGTACCGGTGACGGTGTCCGTACCGATGTCGGCGAGGGTGTCCGTGCCGGTGGCGGCGTCCGTACCGGCGAGGGCGTCCGCACCCGTGGGGGAGCCCTCGTGCCCGGCGGTCTCACCGTTCTCGATGCTCCCGGCGCTCCCGGTGGCCTCGCCGTCGGCCCACTCGCCCGTCTTCTCCTTCTCGGCGAGATAGCGCCGGAAGCGGCGGTTGATCACCTCGTGCATCGAGCGGACGTCGTCCTGCCCGGCGAAGCCCTTGATCTGGAAGCGGCGGTACTCGCTCTTGCGGGCGAGCCCGTCCTCGAAGACGACCATGGAGGCCACGACGTCGTCGCCCTGGAGGTGGGAGATGTCGTAGCACTCGATCCTGAGCGGGGCGCTGTCCAGTTCGAGGGCGTCGGCGATCTCCTCCAGGGCGCGTGAGCGCGTGGTCAGGTCGGAGGCGCGCTTGGTCTTGTGCAGCACGAGCGTCTGCTGGGCGTTGCGCTGCACGGTCTCCATGAGGGCCTTCTTGTCGCCACGCTGCGGGATGCGCAGGGAGACACCCGAGCCGCGCCGCGTGGTGAGCCACTCCTGGACGGGCTCGACGGGGTCGGGCAGGGCCGGGACCAGGACTTCCTTGGGGACGGCGTCCCCCGTCTCCTCGCCGTACAGCTGCTGCAGGGCATGCTCCACGAGGGCGCCGGTGGTGATCTCCTCCACCTTGTCGGTGACCCAGCCGCGCTGGCCGCGCACCCGCCCGCCGCGCACGTGGAAGATCTGGACGGCCGCCTCCAGCTCGTCCTCGGCGACCGCGATCAGGTCGGCGTCGGTCGCGTCGGCGAGCACGACCGCGTTCTTCTCCATGGCCTTCTTCAGGGCCTCGATGTCGTCACGCAGCCGGGCCGCCCGCTCGTACTCCAGGTCCTCGGCCGCTTCGCCCATCTGCTTCTCCAGGCGGCGGATGTACGTGTTCGTGCGGCCGGTCATGAAATCGCAGAACTCGTCGGCCAGTTCCCGGTGCTCGTCGGCGGAGACGCGGTCCACACAGGGGGCCGAGCACTTGCCGATGTAACCCAGGAGGCACGGGCGGCCGGTGCGGGCGGCGTTCTTGAACACGCCCGCGGAGCACGTACGCACGGGAAAGACGCGCAGCAGGAGGTCGACCGTGTCGCGGATCGCCCACGCGTGCGCGTACGGCCCGAAATAGCGCACGCCCTTCTTCTTGTGACCGCGCATCACCTGCACGCGCGGGTACTCCTCGTTCATCGTCACCGCGAGGTACGGGTAGCTCTTGTCGTCGCGGTACTTGACGTTGAACCGGGGGTCGTACTCCTTGATCCACGAGTACTCCAGCTGGAGCGCCTCGACCTCCGTGGACACCACCGTCCACTCCACGGACGCGGCCGTGGTGACCATGGAGCGGGTGCGCGGGTGCAGGCCCGCCAGGTCCTGGAAGTAGTTCGCCAGGCGCTGGCGCAGGCTCTTGGCCTTTCCGACGTAGATCACCCGGCGGTGCTCGTCACGGAACCTGTACACCCCCGGTGAGTCGGGGATCTCACCCGGTTTGGGACGGTAGCTGGAGGGGTCGGCCATGTCTCACACCCTACTGGCGAGCACCGACAGTCCGGCGCGGTCGCCGGGGCGCGATCACGCCCCGGCGGCAGGGCGGTTTCCAACGGCATACCCCGCCCCGGGGTTACGGCCCGCCGGGAGCGGGAATGGGGCTCACCCACGGGACAAGGCGACGTCCGGCGGACGGAGCCGGTCCCGGTGCAGGCACAGGTTGTCGGTGCGGACCGTCGTTCCCGGTGCGGAGCGGGCGGGCCACGGGTCGGAGGGCTGCGCACATGAAGCGGATGCGGATCGAGAAAACCCGGCGGGCGGTCCGTGCCCGCAGGTACCCGGACGAGCCGTTGGCGCTGCGCGACGCCCTGGACCCGCGCGATCCCGACATCGCGCGGGCCAAGCGCCTGGCCCTGCGGGAACAGGGCGGAAGCGACCGCTCCTAGAAGCCCACGTCCACTGCGAACGCCCGGGGCGCACGCCCCGGGCGTTCGCATGTCCGGACGGAGCCGGCCGGAGCGGGTACGTCACTGTCCGGCATCAGGTGTTGTCGGGGCCAGGTCAACACGCTTCAATGCGGGGGAACTCGGGACCCTGAACCACGACGTACGGATGTGAAGACCTCCCTGACGTCGAGACGGAACGGCCCCGGGCGGCCCGCGCCGACGGTCTGACCAGCCGTCGCCGACTCACAGAGAGGCCCCTGCATGCCGCACGCCCCACAGCACGCGGACGTCGCCACCGCGGAACTGGACTCGGCCCTGCGAGGAGGCCCCTTCCATGTCGCCCTGCGCGCCGCGATCGCCGCCCGCGGCCTGCCCCTGCAACGCGTGCAGCACCATCTGTCCCGCCACGGTGTGAAGGTCGGCGTCACGAGTCTCAGTTACTGGCAGCAGGGGGCCCGACGCCCACAGCGCCCGGAGTCGCTGCGGGCCGTGCGCGCGCTGGAGGAGATCCTGGAGCTTCCCGAGGAGTCGCTGATCCGGCTGCTCGCGGAGTCCGGGCAGAGCCCGTCCGGGCTGCGGCCGGCCGCCCGCTCCTACCGCTCGCTCGTCGAGGCCTCCGGGGTCCTGGACCAGTTGCTGGCCGAGCTGGGCTGCCCGCCGGACGGGGGCCTGCACACCCTCGGCCACCACGAGCGGCTCCGGATCGGGGCCCGGCGCGAACTGACCGAGCGCGAGTCGCACCACATCGTGCGCGCCCATCGGGACGGCATCGACCGCTTCGTGGCCGTCCACCACGGCGACCGGGGAGCCGCGCCCGAGCGCATGCGGGTGCACGCCCTGGAGAACTGCCGTACTGGGCGGGTCCGTTGGCACCGCGACACAGGCGTGCTCGCGGCCGAGCTGCTCTTCGACACCCGGCTTCGGGCCGGGGACACCTTCCTGTTCCGCTACGGCGTCGAGGACGGCACGGCGGGCGTGTCCCGCGAGTACGTCCGCGGCTTCGACTCCCCCGGCGGCCAGTACGCCCTCCAGGTCTGCTTCGACGCGGCGGCTCTCCCGGTGCGCTGCCACCGCTTCGCCCAGCACTCGGCGGCGGCGCCGCGCAGCGGATGCCAGGACCTGGCGCTGAGCGGCCGGCACCGGTCGGTGCACCTGGTCGAGCCGCGGGTGCGGGCGGGGTTCCTGGGGATCGGCTGGGACTGGGAGTAGCGGCTCGCGGGGCAGCGGCCCGCCGTCGGCGCTGCGGGCCTCCATGTGCCGTAAGCGATTGCGTAATCGATTGCGCAAGCGTTTACGTCGGCCGCTTCGATGGGGTACGTTCCCCGCCGGGGCCTGATTGAGGAGGCGGGAGCGGCATGGCGACGATGGCCGATGTGGCGCGGAGCGCCGGTGTCTCCGTGGCGACCGTCTCGCACGTGCTGAACGGCACCCGGCCGGTGTTGCCGCACACCCGCCAGGCGGTCCTCGACGCCGTGGAGGAGCTCGGCTACACCACCAACACGCTGGCCCGTTCCCTGGTGACGTCCCGCACCCGGTCGTTCGGGCTGGCGGTGTCGGCGATCAGCAACCCGTACTTCACGGAGATCCTCCAGGGCGTCGAGGCCGCTGCACTGGAGGCCGGCTACAGCCTGCTGATCGCAGATCCGCACGACGACCCGGAGCATGAGCGCAAGGTGGTCCAGCTGCTGCACGAGCGCCGGGTGGACGGCATGATCGTCGCACCCTCGGCCGACCCCCGCGGGCTGCTCGCCTACCTGGGGCGGCACGACGTACCGGCCGTGTTCCTAGACCGGCTGGTGGAAGCGCCGGGGGCCGCCGCCGGTCCGGGCTTCGACCAGGTGTGCGCCGACAACGCCGAACCGATGTCCCGGCTGGTCACCCATCTCGCCGGCCTCGGTCACCGGCGGATCGGGCTGGTGGCGGGACGGCCCGGGCTCAGCACCACGAGCGAACGGATCACCGGCTACCGCAGTGGTCTCGCGTTCGCGGGGCTGGCGTACGACGGGCGGCTGCTGGTGCACGGCGACTCGGAGTCGGCCGGCGCCGAGCAGGCCACGGAGGCCCTGCTGTCCCTCGGTGTGCCGCCCACCGCCCTGGTCACCGGCAACAACGCCATGACCATCGGCGTGCTGCGTACCTTGAGCGCGCACGGCCTGTCCGTACCGGGTGACATCGCGCTGTGCTGCTTCGACGACTTCGCCTGGGCGGATCTGTTCTCGCCCCGGCTCACCGCCATCGCGCAGCCCGGCAAGGACATCGGCGCCCGGGCCGTGGGCGTGCTCCTGGAGCGCCTCGCCGAACCGGACCGGCCCGCCCGGACCGTGCGCCTGCCCTGCGCCTTCGTCCACCGCACGTCCTGCGGCTGCCCGAGCCCGTCCGAGGAAGGAACACCGTCGTGATCGTGGTCGCCGGTGAGGCACTGATCGACCTGGTACCGCAGGGCACGGGAGCCCTGGCGGCGCTGCAGCCGGCCCTCGGCGGCGGCCCGTTCAACACGGCCGTGGCGCTGGGACGCCTCGGCTCCTCCGCCGCCTTCTGCTCCCGGGTGTCGGCCGACGCCTTCGGGGAGGCCCTGCTGGACCGGCTGCGCGAGACCGGGGTCGATGTGTCCGCGGTGCAGCGGGGCGCCGAGCCGACGACCCTCGCCGTCGCCACGGTCGGCGCGGACGGTTCGGCGGCGTACTCCTTCTACGTCGACGGGACGGCGGACCGGCTGTTCTCGGCGCCCTCGGTGCTGCCGTCCGGCACCCGGGCGGTGTCCTTCGGCACCTGCTCGCTGGTGCTGGAGCCGGGAGCGAGCGCATACGAGGAGCTGATGCGCCGGGCGTCCGCGCAGGGCGTGTTCACGGCGCTGGACCCGAACATCAGGCCCGGGCTGATCCCGGACGCGGACGCCTACCGGGCACGGTTCAAGAGCTGGCTGCCGTCGGTGTCCCTGCTGAAGCTGTCCGAGGAGGACGCCGAGTGGCTGGGCGGGACACCCCAGGAGTGGCTGGCGGCCGGCCCGGTGGCGATCGTGATCACCCGGGGCGGGGACGGTCTGACGGTGTTCACCGCCGACGGCGGCGTGTACGCGGTGCCGGGCGAACGTGTGGCGGTCGTGGACACGATCGGCGCGGGCGACACGGTCAACGCGGCCCTGCTGCACGGGCTCGCGGTGCGCGACGCCCTCAGCAGGCACGCGACGGCCGCGCTGGGCCCCGACGGCTGGAGGGAACTGCTGGGCTTCGCGGCCCGCGCGGCGGCCGTCACCTGCTCACGGGCCGGGGCGGAGCCGCCCCACGCGCACGAGCTGACGGACTGACCCGGCAGAAGGACTCGCGGCGGACCGAGAGGCCTCAGCCGGTCTCCCCCGTCGCGACGGCCCGCAGGGCGCCGGGGCGACGGCCGTTGAGGCGGTCCAGGGCGGCGGCCGTGGCGTCGTCCGCGGGGAGGTGGATGACGACCTGCTGCCCCTCGTCGGGAAGCGTGAGCGTCTCGACCAGCAGCCGCAGGGAACCGGCCTCGGGGTGTTCGATGTCCTGGGAACCCGTCCGCCGCGGTGTCATGGCCAGGGCGGCGAAGCGGTCGGTGAACTCCGCGCCCGCCGTCACCGTCAGCTCGTCGGCCAGCTCGGCGAGGTACGGGTCCCTCAGCGGGACGCCGTGCCGGAGCCGGGCGACGAGATCGTCGGCCACCCGGTCCCACTCGCGGTAGGCGCCGCGTGCCCGCTCGTCGGTGAACAGGTACCGGAGCAGATTGGGCCGCTCGTCGTCGAGCAGACCGAGGGGGCCCACCAGCCGCTCGTACCCGGCCGTGTGGGCGAGGACGTCGCCGATCCAGTTGACCACCAGCGCGGGAGCCGGTTCCAGGCGGTCCAGCACGGCTCGCACGGTGGGGCGTGCCGCGCGGCTGAGCGGCGGGGCCGCCGCACAGAGCAGCGGGTCGCCGCCGTCCGCCTCCTTGGTCAGGCGGCGCAGCAGCATCCGGTCGCGCAGGGAGAGGTTCAGGGCGTCGGCCAGGGCGCCGAGCACCTGGGCGGACGGGTTGCGGTCGCGGCCCTGTTCCAGCCGGGTGAGGTACTCGACGCTGACACCGGCGAGCGTGGCCAGTTCGGCGCGCCGCAGGCCCGGGGTACGGCGCCGGGGCCCCGCGGGCAGACCCGCCTCGGCCGGGGTGACGGCTTCACGCCAGGTGCGCAGGAACGTGCCCAACTCGTTGTCGCTCACCCGCCGAACGTACCGGGCGCGCGGGCGCGGAGGGTGGCCCCGTCACTACCAGGCTCCGGCCGGTCTCCCTTCCGGGCCGCGCGGACCACAGGGTGGAGGGCATGACGAATGACACCGCCACCACCGCCCTGCCGCTGGCTCCCGGTCAGTGGGCCCTCGATCCGTTCCACTCCTCCGTCAACTTCACCATCCGGCACCTGGGCATCGCCAAGGTGCGGGGGCGCTTCGAGCGGCTGGAGGCCGAGCTGTTCGTCGGGGAGCGGGTCGAGGACGTGCGGGTCTCCGCGACCGTCGACCTGGCCTCGGTCGACACCGGCAACCCCGACCGGGACGCGCACGTCCTCGCCCCCGACCTGCTCGACGTGGCGAAGCGCCCGACGATGACGTACCGCTCGACGCGGGTGTCGGGCGCGGGGGAGGAGTGGACCATGGAGGGCGAGCTGACGATCGGCGGCGTGACCCGCCCGGTGACGCTCGCCGTGGAGTTCGGTGGGCTGGTCGAGGTGCCGATGGACGGCAGCCGGCATGCCGGGTTCGAGGCGACGGGTGAGATACGGCGCAGCGAGTTCGGGCTGGACTTCGCCCCCGGTCTGCTCGGCGAAGTGGTCAAGATCCAGCTCGACATGCAGTTCGTGGAGCCGAAGGACGCCTGAAGGACCCCTGACCGCACGCGGAACGCGCCGTGCCCCACAGGACATTGCCTGTGGGGCACGGCGTTCGGCCGGGACGTCAGCCCTTGCTGGTCCGGGTCGTCTTCTTCGCTGCGGCCTGGGTGGTCTTGGCCGTCGTCTTCTTGGCGGTCGCGCCGCCGACCGTCTTGGTGGCGGTCTTGCGGGGCGAGGCCGTCTTGGCCGCGACGGTCTTGCGGGCCGTCGTCTTGCGGGGTGCCTTCACCGAGGACGCATCACTGACGCGGTCGGCGCCGAGGATCTCGCGCAGGAACTTGCCGGTGTGGCTGGCCGGGACCCCCGCCACCTGCTCGGGCGTGCCCTCGGCGACGACCAGCCCACCTCCGGCGCCGCCTTCGGGGCCCATGTCGACGATCCAGTCGGCGGTCTTGATCACGTCGAGGTTGTGCTCGATGACGATGACCGTGTTGCCCTTGTCGACCAGTCCGGACAGGACCGTCAGCAGCTTGCTGATGTCCTCGAAGTGCAGACCGGTGGTCGGCTCGTCCAGGACGTAGACCGTACGGCCGGTGGAGCGCTTCTGCAGCTCGCTGGCGAGCTTCACGCGCTGTGCCTCGCCACCGGACAGGGTGGTCGCGGCCTGGCCGAGGCGGACGTAGCCGAGACCGACGTCCTTCAGCGTGTTGAGGTGCCGGGCGATCGCGGGGACCGCCTCGAAGAACTCCGTGGCCTCCTCGATCGGCATGTTCAGGACCTCGGCGATGGACTTGCCCTTGTAGTGGACCTCCAGGGTCTCCCGGTTGTACCGGGCGCCGTGGCAGACCTCGCACGGGACGTAGACGTCCGGGAGGAAGTTCATCTCGATCTTGATGGTGCCGTCGCCCGCGCAGTTCTCGCAGCGGCCGCCCTTGACGTTGAAGGAGAAGCGGCCGGGCAGGTAGCCGCGGACCTTCGCCTCGGTGGTCTCGGCGAACAGCTTGCGGATGTGATCGAAGACGCCGGTGTACGTGGCCGGGTTGGAGCGCGGGGTGCGGCCGATGGGCGACTGGTCCACGTGCACGACCTTGTCGACGAGGTCGTCGCCGTCCACGCGCGTGTGCCGCCCGGGCACGCTCCGGGCGCCGTTCAGCTCGCGGGCCAGGTGGGTGTACAGGATGTCGTTGACCAGCGTCGACTTGCCGGAGCCGGAGACACCGGTGACGGCGGTGAAGACGCCCAGAGGGAACGAGACGTCGATGTCCTGGAGGTTGTTCTCCCGGGCACCGTGCACCGTGAGCTGCCGGGACGGGTCCAGCGGGCGCCGGATGTCGGGCAGCGGGATGGCCTTCCTGCCGGACAGGTACTGCCCGGTCCGCGACTCGTCGTTGGCCAGCAGCTCCTTCAGGGAGCCGCTGTGCACGACCCTGCCGCCGTGCTCACCGGCGCCGGGGCCGATGTCGACGACCCAGTCGGCCATCTTGATCGTGTCCTCGTCGTGCTCGACGACGATGAGCGTGTTGCCCATGTCGCGCAGCCGGACCAGGGTCTCGATCAGCCGGTGGTTGTCGCGCTGGTGCAGGCCGATGGACGGCTCGTCCAGCACGTACAGCACGCCGACCAGGCCGGAGCCGATCTGGGTGGCCAGGCGGATGCGCTGGGCCTCGCCGCCGGACAGGGTGCCGGCCGCGCGGTTCAGCGAGAGGTAGTCCAGGCCGACGTCGACGAGGAAGCGCAGCCGCTCGTTGACCTCCTTCAGCACGCGCTCGGCGATCTTCTTGTCGCGGGCGGTGAGCCTCAGCTCGCCCAGGAAGTCCGCGCAGTCGCTGATCGACATCGCGGAGACCTCGGCGATGGACCTGTCCATGATCGTGACCGCGAGGACGATCGGCTTCAGGCGCGTGCCCTCACAGGTCGGGCAGGGCACCTCGCGCATGTAGCCCTCGAAGCGCTCGCGGCTGGAGTCGCTCTCCGCCTCGCTGTGTCGGCGCTTGACGAACGGGACGGCGCCCTCGAAGGCCGTGGTGTACCGGCGCTCACGGCCGTAGCGGTTGCGGTAGCGGACCTCGACCTGGGTCTTGTGGCCGTGGAGCAGGGCCTTCCTGGCGCGCTGCGGCAGTCCCGCGAAGGGGATGTCGGTGCGGAAGCCCAGCGCGTCGGCGAGGGCGCCGATCAGGCGGCCGAAGTAGTCCTTGGTGTGGCCGTGGGACCAGGGGTGGATGGCGCCCTCGTCCAGGCTCTTGTCCGGGTCCGGGACGATCAGCTCCGGGTCGACCTCCATGCGCGTGCCGATGCCGGTGCAGTCGGGGCAGGCGCCGAAGGGCGAGTTGAAGGAGAAGGAGCGGGGCTCCAGCTCCTCGAAGGACAGGTCGTCGTACGGGCAGTACAGGTGCTCCGAGAACATGCGCTCGCGCTCGGGGTCGTCCTCGGGGAGGTCGACGAAGTCGAGCACGACCATGCCGCCGGACAGACCGAGGGCGGTCTCGACGGAGTCGGTGAGGCGGCGCTTGGCGCCGTCCTTCACCGTGAGGCGGTCGACGACCACCTCGATGGTGTGCTTCTCCTGCTTCTTCAGCGTGGGCGGGTTCGACAGCTGGATCGTCTCGCCGTCGACCCGCGCGCGGGAGTAGCCCTTGGTCTGGAGGTCGGCGAAGAGGTCGACGAACTCGCCCTTGCGCTCGCGCACCAGCGGCGACAGCACCTGGAAGCGGCTGCCCTCGGGCAGCTCCAGGACCCGGTCGACGATGGCCTGCGGCGATTGGCGGGTGATCGGGCGGCGGCACTGCGGGCAGTGCGGCTTGCCGATGCGCGCGAAGAGCAGGCGCAGGTAGTCGTAGACCTCGGTGATGGTGCCGACCGTGGAGCGCGGGTTGCGCGAGGTCGACTTCTGGTCGATCGAGACGGCCGGGGACAGGCCCTCGATGAAGTCGACGTCCGGCTTGTCCATCTGGCCGAGGAACTGCCGGGCGTACGAGGAGAGCGACTCGACGTAGCGCCGCTGGCCCTCGGCGAAGATGGTGTCGAAGGCCAGCGAGGACTTGCCCGACCCCGACAGGCCCGTGAAGACGATGAGCGAGTCGCGCGGGAGGTCGAGCGAGACGTTCTTGAGGTTGTGCTCGCGCGCTCCACGGACGATGAGACGGTCGGCCACGCCGGTCCGCACCTTTCTTGAGAGAAGTGACAGGGGCGGGGCCCCCGTCTTTCTCAGACTAGGGGGAGCCACTGACAACGCCGGACGGATTCACGGGTTGTCAACAAACCCCGGCTCTCCAGCATGCCCGACGCCACGTCCGACCATATAGCACGTGCTTTCGATTTACGGCACTGCTTCACCACCTTCACCCGAAGGAGTGGCGGAGCTAAGGTCAGCAGCATGATTGATCACGCTCATGACCTGGCATCTGTACGTGACGCGACGGAACGGCTGCTGACCGCAGTCGGCACACTGGACGACGCGGCTGTGACCCACCCGTCACGGCTGCCCGGCTGGAGCCGCGGCCATGTCCTGGCCCATCTCGCCCGCAACGCCGACGCCCTGGTGAACGTGCTCGAAGGGCGTCCCATGTACGTCTCCGGCGCGGCCCGGGACGCCGACATCGAGCGGGACGCCCCGCGCGGTCTGGACGTCCAGCTCGCCGACCTGCGGGAGAGCTCGGCCCGCTTCCAGGAGGCCGGGGGCGCCCCCGCGGACTGGGCGCGCACGGTGGAGCTGCGCAACGGCGTCACGGACTCCGCGTCCCGGGTGCCGTTCCGGCGATGGGTCGAGGTGGAGCTGCACCACGTGGACCTGGACATCGGGTACGAGCTGGAGGATCTTCCGGCGGACTTCACCGAGCGGGAGATCGGCTTCCTCGCCGACCGGTTCGCCGGGCACCCGGACGTGCCGCCCACGCGCCTCACGGACGGCACGTGCGCGTGGAGCACGGGACGGCAGGCCGAAGGCCGTCCGGAGGTGACCGTCACGGGCTCTCCGGCGGACCTGCTGGGCTGGCTCGCCGGCCGCCGTACCGGGACCGCGCTGAAGGTTGACGGGGGTCCGCTCCCGGCGTTGCCTCCGCTGTAGGGCCGCTTCCCGGGTGCGGCACCGGGGCCGCTCCCCGGCTATAGGCTGGCGGACATGACGTACAGCGGAGAGGTGACGGTCGGCGGACCGGCCGATGTGCACGAGCTCAAGGACCTGATGATCACGAAGATCGCGGTCGGCCCGATGAACAACAACGCCTATCTGCTGCGCTGCCGGGCCACGGACGAGCAGTTGCTGATCGACGCCGCGAACGAGGCCGGGACACTGCTCGGCATGATCGGCCGTGACGGCATCGCGTCCGTCGTCACGACCCACCGGCACGGCGATCACTGGCAGGCGCTCGCCGAGGTCGTGGCGGCCACCGGCGCCCGCACGTACGCGGGCCGGGAGGACGCCGAGGGCATCCCCGTACGCACCGACGTGCTGGTCGACGACGGCGACACCATCCGGGTGGGCGGGGTGGAACTCACCGCGCGCCACCTGGTCGGGCACACGCCCGGTTCGATCGCTCTCGTCTACGACGACCCGCATGGGCACCCCCATGTGTTCACAGGGGACTGCCTCTTCCCGGGCGGTGTGGGCAACACCCACAAGGACCCCGAGGCGTTCGCCAGCCTCATCCACGATGTCGAGACCAAGATCTTCGGCGCCCTTCCGGACGAGACCTGGGTCTACCCGGGGCACGGCAACGACACGTCCCTCGGCGCGGAGCGTCCGCACCTGCCGGAGTGGCACGCGCGCGGGTGGTGAGGGACGCGCCGCAGTGGAACGCGCGGGTGGTGACGGACGCGTCGGAGTGGTGCGTGACTGCGCGGGGCGCGAACGTGCGGAGTGGTGAGCCGCGCACGCGCCCCGTGTGAATCGTTCGCACACACCGGCGCCGCACAGACGCTCCCCTCCACGTTGGTTGCGCAGTCAACTGGTATCAGCCCCGCGCAGGATGACGGCTCCTGGGCGGATGGGCCGCCGGCCTGTCGATCCCCGCCCTCGGCCGGCGGCCCCGGCACATGCCGCCGCCGTCGGTGAGCGGCGCTCGCCCTGCCCGGCGGGGCTTACATCGTCGGCTGCCGCCTACGCGTCCGCCCGCGCCGCCCCGGTCAGCGCCACGACGCGCTCCACCCCGAAGACGTACCCCTGCACGCCGCAGCCCGCGATGACCCCGTCGGCGCGCAGCGAGACGTAGGAGTGGTGCCGGAACGACTCGCGCTGGTGGATGTTGGAGATGTGGACCTCCAGCACCGGCAGGCCGTCACAGGTGTTGAGGGCGTCCAGGATGGCGACGGAGGTGTGGGAGTAGGCCCCCGGGTTGATCACGATGCCGCAGTGGTTCAGCCGCGCCTCGTGGATCCAGTCGACCAGCTCGCCCTCGTGGTTGGATTGGCGGAAGTCGACCGTACCGCCGTGCGCGGCCGCCGCCTTGGCGCACAGGGCCTCGACGTCGGCGAGGGTGTCGGAGCCGTAGATCTCCGGCTGACGCTGGCCGAGCAGGTTCAGGTTGGGGCCGTTGAGGATCATGATCGGGGCGTTGGCCAGGGTACGGGGCACGGTTCCTCCGGTCCGTTCGGGTCGCGGCCCGTGACGGACCGCTGCTCACAGCCGGTCTATCACGGTGCGCGCGGCCGATCCCCCTCCGCACTCGACGCCGGCTTCTCGCGGTGTGCCGCGGCCGGCCCCCCTCCACGCTCAACGCCGTTTATCGCGGTGCGCCGCAACCGTCCCGACTCCGCCCTCACCACCCCTTGTCGCGGTGCGCCGCAACCCTCCCCTCCCCGCCCTCACCACCCCTTGTCGCGGTGCGCCGCAACCCTCCCCTCCCCGCCCTCACCGCCGGTTTATCGCAGTGCGCCGCAGCCCGGCGGGTCGTAGTCTCCCGGCATGACGAGCCTGACCAGCCCGACTTGTCCGCCCAAG
This sequence comes from Streptomyces sp. NPDC096046, assembly GCF_040303285.1. Lineage (NCBI taxonomy): Bacteria > Bacillati > Actinomycetota > Actinomycetes > Kitasatosporales > Streptomycetaceae > Streptomyces > Streptomyces sp. NPDC096046. The sequence continues at coordinate 23,861 of NZ_JBEOSZ010000015.1, forward strand.
CCGTCGCCCGGCGACCGCATCGCGGTGATCTCCCCTTCCTCCGGCCTGCCGGGCCTCTTCCCGCTCCCCTACGAGCTGGGCCTCGATCGGCTGCGCAAGGAATACGGGCTGGAACCCGTCGAGTACCCGGCGACCCGCGTGATGGGTTCCACGCCCCGGGAACGGGCCGACGACATCCACGCCGCCTTCTCCGACCCCGGCATCAAGGCGGTCGTCGCGTCGATCGGCGGGGACGACCAGATCACCGTGCTGCCGTATCTGGACCGGGAGTTGATCCGGGCGAACCCGAAGCCGTTCTTCGGGATGAGCGACAACACGAACCTGCTCGCGTTCCTGCGCACCTGCGGCATCGTGGCCTTCCACGGGGGAAGCGTGATGTGTGAGCTGGGCCGCCCCGGGGCCATATGTGTGAGCTGGGCCGCCCCGGGGCCATGCACCCGCAGACCGCCGAGTCCCTGCGGGCGGCCCTGTTCACCTCCGGTCCGTACGAGTTGAAGCCCGCCGAGCGGTGGCGCGACATCGATCGGGACTGGGCCGACCCGGCGACCTTCGACGCGGAGCCGGAGACCCGGCCCGGGACCGGCTGGACCTGGGTGAACCCCGACCGGGTGATCGAGGGCCGCAGTTGGGGCGGCTGCCTGGAGATTCTCGGCTGGCTCCTGATGGCCGACCGGGAGATCGCACGCGACCTGTCCGCGTACGACGGCGACGTGCTGCTCCTGGAGACCTCCGAGGGCATGCCGAGCGCCACGGAGGTCTTCTGCACCCTGCGGAACATGGGCGAGCGCGGGCTGCTGGGGCGCTTCTCGGGCCTGCTCATGGGCCGGCCGAAGACCTGGTCCTTCGAGCAGCCCAACACCCCTGAGGAGGGCGCCCGTTACGCGGCCGACCAACGCGAGGCCGTCCTGCGCGCCATGCGGACCTACGCTCCCGGGACCACGATCGTCTTCGACGTGGACTTCGGGCACACCGATCCGCAACTGGTGATCCCGTACGGCGGAATCGTGCGCGTGGACGGCCCCGCCCGGCGCATCACGGTCACGTACTGAGGGCCCCCGAGCCCTCCACGCGCCCCCGTAACCGTCGGTCACGGTGGGTAGTTGACGCGGCATGCACGACGTACGCACCGTAAGGGTCCCCTCCATGCCGCGTCTCGCGGCCGCCTCCCTCGCCGGCACCGCCATCGAGTTCTACGACTTCTTCGTCTACGGCACCGCGGCGGCTCTGATCCTGGGGCCGTTGTTCTTCCCGACCTTCTCCCCGGTGGCCGGGACGCTGGCCGCCTTCGCCACCTTCGGTGTCGGCTTCGTGGCCCGGCCGCTCGGATCGGTGCTGTTCGGGCACATCGGGGACCGGCGCGGGCGGCGGCCGGTGCTCCTCGCCTCTCTGTTGCTGACCGGGGCCTCCACCGTCGCGGTCGGCTGCGTGCCGACGTACGACACGATCGGCGTGGCCGCTCCCCTGCTGCTCCTGGTGCTGCGCTTCCTCCAGGGGCTGGGGCTCGGCGGGGAATGGGGCGGGGCGGTCCTGCTGGCCGTGGAGCACGCGCCGGCCGAACGACGCGTGCTGTGGTCGAGCTTCCCGCAGGTCGGGCCCGCGCTGGGGTTCCTTCTCGCCAACGGTGTGGTGCTCGGGCTGTCCGCGACGCTGACCGAGGCGCAGTTCGCCACGTGGGGGTGGCGGGTGCCGTTCTGGGCGGCGGGGGTGCTGGCCGTGGCCGGACTGTGGCTGCGCTCGTCGCTCACCGAGAGCCCCAGCTTCCTCGCGATCGGCGACCACGCGCGCGTGCCCTTGGCCGAGGTCGTCCGCGACCACTGGCGGCTTCTCCTGCTGACCGGCGGAGGGCTCGCGATCGGCTACGCCATCTTCTACGCGGTGACGACCTGGTCCCTCGCCTACGGGACGGAGCGGCTCGGGGTGAGCCGCTCCGTCATGCTCACCTGCATCATGGGCGCGGTGCTGGTGAAGGGCGCGCTCACCCCGCTGATGGCGCTGCTCGGCGACCGCTGTGGCCGGCGGCCGCTGTGTCTGGCCGGTTGTGCGGCCGCCGCTCTGTGGATGTTCCCGATGGTCGCGTTGCTGGCCACCGGGGCGCCGCTGCCGATGTTCCTGGGCTTCCTCGGGGCGATGCTGGCGTTCATCACGATGTTCGCCGTGATCGCCGCATATCTTCCGGAGCTGTACGAACCTCGGGTGCGCTGCACCGGCGCCGCCGTGGGCTACAACCTCGGCGGGGTCCTCGGAGGCGCGCTCACACCGATCGTGGCGACGGCCCTGGCCGAGCAGGGCGGACGGGTGCCGTGGGGCGTGGCCGCCTATCTGACGGCGATCGCGCTGTTCAGCCTCGGATGTTTCGCGTTGCTGCCGGAGACACGTCCCATGCCGGCCGGGGCGGTCGCGGGGACCGCCGCCGGATGAGACCGGGGGTGCGGCGGGTGCACCCGCCGCGGCGACGCCCGGTGACCGTGCCGCTCGCGCGACGGAGTGCGTACAGGCCGGCGTGAGCGTGTACGCGCGCCGATGCGGGTGACCGCCTACGGGTTGATCGCGAGTTCCAGGCACGCCGCGGACAGCACCAGGTGGAAGCCGCCCTGGAGCGGTGTGGCCCTGCCCGGCACCACGGCCAGCGAGGCCACCACCACGTCAGGGCGGGCAGCACCGTGTGCGTGGCGCCGAGGCCGAGGACGATTCATGGCGCCCCCGGGCCGGGGGACGCGCTCAGGTGACAAAGCAAGCACCGGGACCGATGTCGGCACAGCGCCGACCACCGGTCCCGGTGTTGGTCGTTCCTGCGTCCGACGCGCGGTCAGACGTCGATGGTGTCCTTCGGAGCTTCTCCGCTCTCGTCCTGCGCCGCCTCGGCCGCCGCCTGCTTCTTGGAAGCGCGCAGGCTGGTGATCGTGGTGACGATCAGGACGCCGCAGATCACGCCGAGAGAGACCGGAATGCTGATCTCGGGGACGTGGACGCCCGACTCGTGCAGTGCGTGCAGCACCAGCTTCACGCCGATGAAGCCGAGGATGATCGACAGGCCGTAGCTGAGGTGGACCAGCTTCCTCAGCAGGCCCCCGATGAGGAAGTACAGCTGGCGCAGACCCATCAAGGCGAACGCGTTGGCCGTGAAGACGATGTAGGGGTCCTGGGTCAGGCCGAAGATCGCGGGGATGGAGTCGAGCGCGAAGAGCACATCGGTGGTGCCGATGGCCAGCATCACGACCAGCATCGGGGTCATGACCCGCTTGCCGTTCTCCTGGATCCACAACTTGGTGCCGTGGTAGCGGTCGGCCACACCGAAGCGGCGCTCGGCGGCCTTGAGCAGCTTGTTCTCCTCCCAGTCCTCGTCCTGCTCGTCGGCCCGGGCCTCCTGGATGAGCTTCCAGGCGGTCCAGATGAGGAAGGCGCCGAAGAGGTAGAAGACCCAGGAGAAGCTGGCGAGGATCGCCGCACCGGCGGCGATGAAGATCGCCCTGAGGACCAGGGCGATGAGGACACCGATCAGCAGCACCCGCTGCTGGTACTGCGACGGCACCGCGAACTTCGCCATGATCAGGACGAAGACGAAGAGGTTGTCGACGCTGAGCGACTTCTCGGTGATGAAGCCGGCGAAGAACTCACCGGCGGGCTGACCGCCGGCGAACAGGAGCAGACCGAACCCGAAGAGGGCGGCCAGCACGATCCAGACGACCGTCCAGATCCCGGCTTCCTTGATCGACACGTCGTGCGGCTTGCGGCCGATGAAGAAGTCGACGGCGATGAGGGCGGCAAGGCCCACGATCGTCAGGACCCATAGGGTCGCGGAAACATCCACTGCGCCTCCGGCAGTCGTAACGGCAAGTGTCAGCGTCGTCGCTGCCGGAGGTCTCTTCCACCCAAGGATGGGCCGACGCCCCGGGATCTGGCCTGATCCGTATTGACGGGTACGCCGCAGCAGACAGGGAGTACTCCCCTCCGTGCCACCAACAGTACCCAATCACCAAGAACAGGTAAAGCACTTGGCAAAAGAAAGGCCAAATCCCCTGGTCACTGCCCTTTACGTGAACTTGGCACGAGCGGCGGCGACCTGGGCGAGCACCTGCTGGAGGACTTGGCTGCCGGGCGGCACCAGAGTCGGCTCGTACGTCCAGGCATGGCCGACCCACGGGTCGGCGAGGTGGTCGTCGGCCACCGGTGTCAGTCGTAGCAGCGAACGCCACAGCGGATCGAGCAGGGGACCGTACCCGGAGGACTCCTCCCGGTCGGCGACCATCATCAGGTGGACGCCGAAGGCAGGGCCCTCGTCGGCGAGGTAACGCAGCTGGTTCACCGCCCGGTCGTCGAAGCCGTGCGGGAAGTCGTTGACGATCAGGAGCTGCTGGGAGGTGTCGAAGCCGGCCGGGAGGGAGTCGGCGGCGCCGCCCCGGACCGCCATCTGCACCAGGTCGACCCGCTGGGTGAGCCGACCCAGCACCTCGGCCACCCCGGCGGCCCCGCGCGCGGGCGGGGCCGCGAGCACGCCGGTCTGCACCAGGGGCGCCAGCGGCTGCCCTCCCGAGCCGGCCGGGTCGATGACATGGACGGTGAACTCACCGGCCGGATAGACGGCCAGCAGCCTGGCCGCGTGCGCGACCGCCGTCTCCATGGCGAGACGGCTCATGGCGTGGGAGTCGGTGAACGGACCGTCGGACGAACCGGCCGCTCCGCTGTCGATCCACAGGCCGCGCTCCAGCGGCAGCCGGACCAGCATCGGGATGCGGATCCGCTCCGCCTCGGGGAGACGCAGATCGCCCAGGCGCAGGGCCATGGGTATCTCCACCGGCACCCGGTAGGCGTGCCAGACGGGGTTGTCCCAGCGGGCGTACGCCGCCGGAAGGGCCGGTTCGACGACGTCGGCCTCGGCCGCGAGCTGGGCGAGGTCCCGGTCGAGGCCCTCGCGGGCCTGGTCGACGAGCTGGGCGTGCCGGGCCCGGGCCGCCTCGCGGGCGGCGTCACCCTGTCCACCGATCCGGCTGCGCGGGTCGGAGAGGACCTGCTCCAGCTCCTTGTCCATGCGGGACTCGGCGAAGTCGACGGCGCTGCGGTAGGCGGCGGTGGTACGGGCCAGGTCCTCGAACATGCCCCACACCTGGTTGTAGAGCCGCTCCTCCATGGACCAGCCGGTCGCGTCGCCCGCGACGGGCCGGGCGGGCTGTCCGGGTGCGGCCGGGAGGGCTGTCGGGGGAGGCGGGGGCGGAGCGGCGTTCTGGCGGCGCGGGTGGCTGTAGTCGATCGGGCCGCCGGCCGTGGCCGCGGACGGCTGGGTGACGGCGTTGGAGTCGGATACGCCGCCGGGGTACGACGGCTGCTGTGGGGTGGGCTGCCCCGGGCCGCCGGGCGTCTGGTCGCCGTACGGGGACGTGGGGGGCGCAGGACCGCGCTGAGGTGCCGTACCGCCCTGGTCCGGGCCGAGGGCTGGGGCCGCCGCCTGCCGCGAGCGGTCGCCGTCGGCCGTGCGGGGCGGGGGTGCCTGCACCGAACGGGCCACTCCCCGGGCCACCGCGTCGTTGATGCTGCCGGTCAGCCGGTGGGCCTGTGGCAGCCCTTGATCGGTGAGGAGTTCGGCGAGGCCGCCGGCGTAGCCCTGGCCGACGGCGCGCACCTTCCAGGCGCCCTGCCGGCGGTAGAGCTCCAGGGCGACGACGGCCGACTCGGTCTCCAGGCCGGTGACGGTGTAGCTGGCGACCTCTCCCCCGTCGAGGCCGGTGACGGCGACGAAGGGGGCCGCCACCGCGCCGAAACGGACCGGGCCCGTCCCGCCGACGGGCAGGGCGAGCAGCACACTGACACGGTGGACGGTCTCCGCCACGGCGTTCAGGTCCACCGCGAGGCGGTGGTCGGCGGCGGCCTGCCGGGAGACCTCGAGACCCGGCTGGGTGGGTGCGCCCGGGTGGGCCACCCACTCCACGCCGTGGATCCGGCCGTTCTCGTCACCGAGCGCGGCCACGGCCACGATCGGCGTACCGGCCGAGATCCGGATCTCGAGACGGGCCTGGGAGAGCGGATGGTTCTGCCCTCGCACCAGCTCGGCCGTCATCGCCCACGTCCCCCTGTGTCGTTGTGTGGTGTCGTGTGCTGCCCGCCGGGCCCGCCGGTCCCGGGCCCGGGGTGCGTCAGAGCACCGGCAGAATCGCCGGCATCAGGTCCTGGAAGGTACGGCCGTTGGCGGGGTTGCCGAGGGCCGTCATGTTCCAGCCGGGGCCCGAGCGGTGGACCTTGGCCATGATCTGAGCCGTGTACTGGCCGCCGCCCGCGAGCGTGTAGCGGGCGAGTTCCTGGCCGTTGGTCTCGTCGACGAGGCGGCAGAACGCGTTCTGCACCTCCTGGAAGGTCTGGCCCGTGAAGGAGTTCACGGTGAAGACGATCTGGTCGATGTGGACCGGGACCCGTGCGAGGTCGACGAGGATCGCCTCGTCGTCGCCGCCCTGGCCGACACCGCCGACGAGGTTGTCGCCGGTGTGACGCACCGAGCCGTCGTCGCTCACCAGGTGACGGAAGAAGACGACGTCGACCGGCTGCTTGTCCGCGAACAGGACGGCGGAGGCGTCGAGGTCGACCTCCCGTGTGCGCGAGCCGAACAGGCCGCGCCGAGGAGCCGCCTGCCAGCCGAGACCCATGCGAACCGCAGTCAGGCTGCCACCGTCGTTCTTCTGCAGACTGATGGCCTGACCCTTGGTCATGTTGACGGTCACGCGCTGATTCCCCTCTCGAACGTCCCCTGTTGCCGCGTGCTCGCGGTTGACCAGAACCCTACGCAGGGGCACTGACAGTGACGTACCCCGGTCCGCCATTTGTGTCGGTCTTGCAACACTGCGCGTATGCGGCACGCTGTCAGGCCAGGCCGGCCTCCTTCATCTGGCGCAGTTCCTTCTTCATCTCGGAGACCTCGTCGCGCAGCCGGGCCGCGATCTCGAACTGCAGCTCCGCCGCGGCGGCCCGCATCCGCGCGGTCAGCTCCTCGATCTGCCCGGCCAGTTCGGCCGCGGGGCGGTCGGTCGGCACCGTCTCCTCGGCCTTGCCCTTGCCCTGGGCCGCCTTGCCGAGGGAGGGCACGGGAGCCTTGGTGCCTCCGCCGTCCTTCTTCGCCTTGCGGTAGCCCGAGCCGAGCAGCTGCTCGGTGTCGATGTCCTCGCGGGCGATCTGGGCGACGATGTCGTTGATCTTCTTGCGCAGCGGCTGGGGGTCGATGCCCCGTTCCGTGTTGTACGCGATCTGCTTCTCGCGGCGCCGGTTGGTCTCGTCGATGGCCTTCTCCATCGCCGGGGTGATCTTGTCGGCGTACATGTGGACCTGGCCGGAGACGTTGCGCGCGGCGCGGCCGATGGTCTGGATCAGGGAGGTGCCGGAGCGCAGGAAGCCCTCCTTGTCGGCGTCCAGGATCGCCACGAGGGACACCTCGGGCAGGTCGAGTCCCTCGCGCAGGAGGTTGATGCCGACCAGCACGTCGTACTCGCCCGCGCGCAGTTCACGCAGCAGTTCGACACGGCGCAGGGTGTCGACGTCGCTGTGCAGATAGCGGACCTGGATGCCCAGTTCGAGGAAGTAGTCCGTGAGGTCCTCGGCCATCTTCTTGGTGAGCGTGGTGACCAGGACGCGCTCGTCCTTCTCGGTGCGCTGCCGGATCTCGTGCACCAGGTCGTCGATCTGGCCCTCGGTGGGCTTGACGACGACCTCCGGGTCGACGAGGCCGGTGGGGCGGATGATCTGCTCGACGAAGCCGTCCGAGCGGGACATCTCGTAGGTGCCCGGAGTGGCCGACAGGTAGACCGTCTGGCCGGTGCGCTCCTGGAACTCCTCCCACTTCAGGGGGCGGTTGTCCAGGGCGGAGGGCAGCCGGAAACCATGGTCGACGAGGGTGCGCTTGCGGGAGGCGTCGCCCTCGTACATGGCACCGATCTGCGGGACGGTGACGTGCGACTCGTCGATGACGAGCAGGAAGTCGTCCGGGAAGTAGTCCAGCAGGGTGTTGGGCGGGGAGCCTGGCGAGCGGCCGTCGAAGTGCATCGAGTAGTTCTCGACGCCGGAGCAGCTGCCGATCTGGCGCAGCATCTCGATGTCGTACGTGGTCCGCATGCGCAGGCGCTGGGCCTCCAGCAGCTTGCCCTGCTTCTCCAGTTCCGTCAGGCGCTCGCCCAGTTCCTTCTCGATGTCGTTGACGGCCCGCTCCAGGCGCTCTGGTCCTGCGACGTAGTGGGAGGCCGGGAAGACGTAGAGATGCTCGTCGTCGCTGATGATCTCGCCGGTGAGCGGGTGCAGGGTGGACAGCGCCTCGATCTCGTCGCCGAACATCTCGATGCGGACGGCCAGCTCCTCGTAGACCGGGAAGATCTCGATGGTGTCGCCGCGGACGCGGAAGGTGCCGCGGGTGAAGGCCATGTCGTTGCGCGTGTACTGGATGTCCACGAAGCGGCGCAGCAGCTGGTCGCGGTCGATCTCCTCGCCGACGCGGAGGGGGACCATCCGGTCCACGTACTCCTGCGGGGTGCCCAGGCCGTAGATGCAGGAGACCGAGGCGACCACGACGACGTCGCGGCGGGTGAGCAGCGAGTTGGTCGCGGAGTGGCGCAGGCGCTCGACCTCCTCGTTGATCGAGGAGTCCTTCTCGATGTAGGTGTCCGACTGCGGGACGTACGCCTCGGGCTGGTAGTAGTCGTAGTACGAGACGAAGTACTCGACGGCGTTGTTCGGGAGCAGCTCGCGGAACTCGTTCGCCAGCTGGGCGGCCAGGGTCTTGTTCGGCGCCATCACGAGCGTGGGGCGCTGGAGTTTTTCGATCATCCACGCGGTGGTGGCGGACTTGCCGGTGCCGGTCGCGCCGAGCAGCACGACGTCCTTCTCACCGGCCTCGATGCGCCGGGCGAGTTCGGCGATGGCCGTCGGCTGGTCGCCGTTCGGCTGGTAGGGGCTGACGACCTCGAAGGGCGCCACCGTGCGTTCGATCTTTGAAACGGGCCGCATGGCATCCACCGTACGACTCCGCACTGACAATGGGCTCTGATCAGCGGTTCTGCGGGGTGCGGGACTCTCGGTGCTCCACGGTGCGGCGGGGGCGGAGCCGCAGGCGGTGGGCGGAGTGCTGGACGTGGGTGTGGGCGGGGATGCCGGGCTTGCGCTCGACGGGGACGACGGTGGGCTTCCCCATGACCATGAGCGGGTCCAACATGACGACGACGCCGGCCAGGAGCAGGAAGGCGAGCGGGCCGACCAGCATGGGGGCGAGCAGGTTCGCGGGCGACTCGCCCGTGGCGGGTTCGGCCGTGCCGTGCAGGTGGACGGTGAGGGCGGCCATGCCGGTGTAGTGCATGCCGCTGACGGCGAGTCCCATGACGAGGCTGGCGCCCACGCTCCAGAGGAAGCCCCTGACCTGGCCGGCGGCCCACAGGGCGGCGGTGGCGGCACACATGGCGATCACGACGGAGACGGCGACCGTGACGGTGTTGTACTGCAGCCTCCCGTCCAGGCTCATGCTGGCCATGCCGAGGTAGTGCATCGACGCAATGCCCAGGCCGGTGATGGTGCCACCGGTGAACAGGGCCGTACCGCGGGCTCCCCGGTAGCCGACGATGAAGATGCCGATGCCCACCATGATGACCGCGACGGCGAGACTGGCGAAGGTCATCGCCTTGTCGTAGTGGATCGGGGTCCCTCGGATCGTGAACCCCATCATCGCGACGAAGTGCATGGTCCATATGCCGGAGCCGATGGCGGCGGAGCCGAGGGCGAGCCAGCCGGGGCGCCAGGACTGGGCGACGAGCATGGATCTCGTGGTGCATCGCAGGCCCAGTGCGCCGCCCAGACAGGCCATGAAATAGGCCACCAGGGGTGTGACCAGGCCATAGCTGAATCCGTCGACCGTGCCCTGCATGCGGCTGCCTTCCCGCCCTCGTACGTCCCGGAATTCCTGATGTGCGCCCCCTCCCAGGACCGCACGAGCGGTCAGGGTTGACGCAGAGAGTATGACCCCCACCGGAATGGTCGAACGACTTTCCGGCAAAGAAACACGGCCTTGCCGCAGTTGTGCGGTACCAGTGAGCGGAGTTGGGCCGACACCGTTCAACGTGTGGCCATCCTGTACCCCTCTCGCGTTGACCCTCTGCTGTCACAGTTGTGCTGTCCGTGATGTCACCGATCACTCGTCGCGAGGAGTACGCATGCATGCGCGCGCTGTCGCCGCCTCGACCACCGCGCTCCTGGGGACCGCCGCTCTCCTGTTCCCCGGCTCCGCCGCGCGGGCCGCGGGTGGCGGCCCGTCCCCGGTGGTCATCGCGCACCGGGGTGCTTCCGCCTACGCGCCCGAGAACACCCTGGCGTCCGTGGACAGAGCGGCGGAGCTGGGCATCCGCTGGGTGGAGAACGACGTGCAGCGGACCAGGGACGGGGAACTGGTCGTCATCCACGACGACAACCTGCGGCGCACCACCGACGCCGAGGAGGTCTTCCCCGACCGGGCCCCCTGGAAGGTGAAGGACTTCACCGCCGCCGAGATCGCCCGGCTGGACGCGGGCAGCTGGTTCTCACCCGCCTACGCGGGCGCGCGCGTGCCGACCCTGGAGCAGTTCGTGCACCGCCTGGAGCGTCATCACCAGAAGCTTCTGCTGGAGATCAAGAACCCGGAGCTGTACCCGGGCATCGAGCGGCAGACGCTGAAGGTCCTCAGCAACGAGGGCTGGCTGGACCGGTCGCATCGGGCGGGCCGGCTGATCGTGCAGAGCTTCAGCGCGGACAGCGTGCGGACGGTGCACGAGCTGAAGCCGGGAGTGAAGACGGGCCTGCTCGGGACGCCACCGGTGTCGGACCTGCTCGCCTGCGCGGAGTTCGTCGACCAGATCAACCCCTCGTACAGCTCGCTCTCCCCCGCATACGTCTCCTCGGTGCAGGCGTTCGACGGGCCGCACGGCAGGCCGATGGAGGTCTTCGCCTGGACGGTCGACGACGCGAGGACGGCCCGGCGGGTCGCCGCGTTCGGCGTCGACGGGATCATCACCAACAGGCCGGATGTGGTGCGGAAGGCCGTGGGCGGCTGATCCGGTGTTCCGTCGGGCGCGTTGTCGGTGGCGGGTCCTACGGTGGGCGCATGGACAGCGAAGGGCAGGACGAGCCGCGGGTCGTGTGGGCGGTCGTGCAGAGCGGGATCGGGCCGCTGCTGCTGGCCGCGAGCCGGGACGGCCTGGTCAACGTCGTGTTCCACGCCACGGACGCGGTGCGGGAGCGGGCCGTCGAGCGACTGGCGTCGCGGCTGGGCACCGAGCCCGTCGAGGCACCCGGCTCCCCCCTGCTCGCCGAGGCGATACGTCAGGTCGAGGCCTACTTCGCGGGGGCGCGACGCGACTTCGACCTGCCGCTGGACTGGTCGCTGATCTCCGGCTTCAACCGGGAGGTCCTGCGCGAACTGACCTCGGGCGTGCCGTACGGCACGGTCGTCGGATACGGCGATCTGGCCGCGCGGGTCGGTCAGCCGGGCGCGGCCCAGGCCGTGGGCATGGCGATGGGCGCCAATCCGCTGCCCGTGGTGGTGCCTTGTCACCGGGTGGTCGAGAGCGGCGGCGGCATCGGCGGCTTCGGGGGCGGCCTGGAGACGAAGCGGCGGCTGCTCGCCCTGGAGGGTGTCCTTCCCGAGCCGCTCTTCTGACACCCGGGCCCGGTCAGTCGTAGTGCCGGGCCTCGAAGACGTTGCCGTCCGGGTCGCGGAAGTAGAAGCTGCGGGTGGCCGCGCCGCGGGCTCCGAAGGCGTCATGGGAGAGGTCCGACATCGGTACGGAGCGTTCTTCCAGGCGGCCGAGGAGGGCGTCGAAGCCGCCGCGGGACAGCGACAGGCAGACGTGGTTCACCGGGTGCCCCGCGCTGTCGGCCGAGCCGGGCAGCATCGTCATGCGCTCGGCGTAGGTCAGCGGCATGAGGTCCAGGAGGGTCTCGTCGTTGACGCGCACGGACGGGAAAGGTGCCTCGCCCGCGGCGAACTCCGCGACTCTGACCGCCTCCAGGCCGACGGCCTTCGTGTAGAAGTCGGCGGCGGCGAGCGGGTCGCGCACCCAGAGGACGACGTGGTCGAGACGTGGCGTGTGGTCCGTCATGCACCCCAGGCTCGTGACGACTCCGGCGGCCCGCAAGGGTTTGGCCCGGCGCGCCGCCCGCCAGAGATGAGGAAAGACGACTGACCGAGGGCAGGAGGCGGGCGCGTGGTGCTGGTGGTGTCCGAAGAAGTGCGGGAGGCGATCGACGCGCGCCGGCCCGTCGTGGCCCTGGAGTCCACGATCATCGCCCACGGGCTGCCGCGCCCGAGCAACCTCCAGGTGGCTCTGGAGCTGGAGACGGCCGTACGGCAGGAGGGGGCGGTGCCCGCCACGATCGCGGTACTGGACGGGCGGCCGCACGTCGGCCTGGACAAGGAGCAGCTGGAACGGGTCGCGAACGAGGACGGGATCCGCAAACTGGGCCACCGTGACCTGTCGCTCGCGGTGGCGTCCGGGGCGAGCGGGGCGACCACGGTGTCGGCGACCGCGCTGCTCGCGGCGCGGGCGGGTGTACGGGTCTTCGCGACGGGTGGACTCGGCGGGGTGCACCGGGAATGGACGGTGACGCAGGACGAGTCGGCCGATCTGGGGCTGCTGGCGCGCACGCGCATCACGGTGGTGTGTGCCGGGGTGAAGTCGATCCTGGACGTGCCGGCGACCCTGCAGCGGCTGGAGACGCTGGGTGTCGCCGTGGCCGGTTACGGCACCGGCCGGTTCCCCGGCTTCTACCTCTCCGACTCGGGGCACGCCGTGGACTGGACGCTGGGGACGCCGGAGGAGGTGGCGGGCGTGATGCGGGCGCAGGACACGCTCGACGGGCCGCGGTCGGCGCTGATCGTCGCCAACCCCGTCCCCGAGGAGGAGCAGCTCGATCCGGACCTGCACGCACGCGTGCTGGCGGACGCGCTGCGGGCGTGTGCGGAGGAGGGGATCACCGGCCAGGCGGTCACGCCGTTCCTGCTCGATCATCTGGTGCGGCACACGGACGGCGCCTCCCTGAGCGCCAACCTCGCGGCGGTGCGCGGCAACGTACGCCTGGCGGCACGGATCGCGGCGGCCTGGACCCGGGGATGACGAGGGCCGGCGGCGCGGGGCCGGGAGTGGAACCGGGCTCCGGGGTCGCGGGCTCGGCGGCGGGGCGTGGGCTGCTGGTCGTCGGGGATGTCATCACCGATGTCGTCGCGCGCTACCGAGGGCCCCTCGCGGCCGGTACGGACACGCCTGCCTCGATCCGGACGGTGGCGGGCGGGGCGGGGGCGAACGTCGCCTGCTGGGCGGCTCACCGGGGAGCGCCGGACGTGCGGCTGCTCGGGCGTGTGGGAGCGGAGGCGGCCGGCTGGCACGAGCGGGAGCTCGTCGCCCAGGGCGTGCGTCCGCGGCTTGTCGTGGACCCGCTGGTGCCGACCGGCACGGTGGTCTGCATGGTCGACGGGGGCGCTTCGGCGGAGCGGACGTTCCTCACGGACAGCGGCGCGTCGTTGCGGCTCGAACCCGCCGACTGGTCGGACGCGCTGCTCGACGGAGTGGCCCGGCTGCACCTGTCGGGCTACCTCCTGTTCTCCGAGCCGAGCAGGGCCCTGGTGACCGTGGCCCTGGAAGCCGCACGCGCGCGTGGCGTACCGGTGAGCCTGGACCCGGCATCGGCCGGCTTCCTCGCGGAGCTGGGGGCGGAGCGGTTCCTGGCGCTCGTCGACGGAGTGGACGTCCTGCTGCCCAGCCGGGACGAGGCGCGCCTGCTGGCGGGGCCGGCGGACGCGGCCGAGGCGGCGGCCGAGCTGAGCCTGCGCGTGCCGCTGGTCGTCGTCAAGCAGGGTCATGAGGGGGCCGTCGTGGCTCGCGCCGGCAAAGTGTGCGCTCGTGTTCCGGCCGCGCCGGCGACAGCACGGGACACGACCGGTGCCGGTGACGCCTTCACCGGCGCGTTCCTCGCCGCCCTGCTCGCGGGTGCCGGGCCGGAGGACGCCGCGGCGGAGGGCTGCCGGGTGGGTGCGCGAGCGGTGGAGAAGGTGGGCGGCAGACCGCCCCTGCCGAGCTGACGAACCTGGCCGGGCCTGCGGGCCCCGCCCCCTTCGTGCCTCGCCCCGTTCCCACCGCGCGGCACGCCCCCTCGGCACCGCCGCCTACCGCTTGCGCCCCCACGCCGAGATCATCGGGGCCGTCGTCAGATCGAGCGCACCCGACGTGACGTTCCCGAGATGCCGGTCGATGTCCTGGTCCGTGGCGAGGCCCGCGCCGACGAGCTGGTCGCGGACCTGGCGGATCGTGACGGACTCCAGGGCTGCGCAGGCCGGCGACGTGAGGGGAAAGTAGGCGTCGGCCTGGACCCGGGTCAGTCCGGCCTCCCGGAGCAGTCGCGGCAGCGTGCGGCCGCAGGGGAGGTCGGTCCTGCGGTCGGCGAGCAGTGTGCGGAAACCCTGCCGCAGCCGGTTCGCGAGCTGCTGCTCGGGGCCGTACTCGTCGGGGCAGAGCAGGGGTTGCAAAGCGGGGTCGGCGTCCTCGACCAGGAGGCGTCCGCCGGGGCGCAGGGACATGACCATGGAGCGCAGCGCCTGTTGCCGGTCGGTCACATGGACGAGAGCGAGGCGGGCGTGCACGAGGTCGAAGCCCTCCCCCGGGGGTTCCGGCGAGCCGAGCTCGTGGGCCCGCACCTCGACGGGTGGCCGGGCGGCGGAGGCGAGCCGTGAGGTGTCGGTGTCGGTCGCGACGACACGTCCGGTCGGACCGACCTTCTTGGCCAGCCAGGACACCACGGTGGTGTCGGCGCCGACCTCCCAGCACCGCCAGCCGGATCCGACGCCGAGCTCTTCGAGGTGCCGGAACGTCGTGGGGTCGAAGAGGGCGGCGAAGGCGCTGAAGTGCTCGGCCGCCTGGGTCTGCCGGTTGTCGAGGAGATGCCCATCGGTTCGCGTCATGCCTCGATCATCCCAGTTGTCTGACTTATCCGTAATCGTCGACGCTCCGGCGCGTAGTACCGCGTCGGACGCCGCCGCACGCCGGAACCGTTCGGCGCGGCACACCAGAACCGTTCGGCGCGAGCATGCGTCGATGCGTCAGGACCACGGCGTCGGCTCGTCGTTCGTCCACAGCCGGGAACCAAGCGGAATGGGTCGTATCCACAGGCTCACCCGCAGCTCACACAGGCCTGGCAGACTGACGCGCCAAGGCGCAGGAACGGCGCGAGATGTTCCACGCGAGGAGATCCGGATGTCCATGGCAGGGAATCTGCGGAAGGTGACGAGCCTCGGCGGGGTCGGCGGCCTGCGCAGAGTGGCCCGGCTGGCCCGACGGCGTCCGCGTGTCGACCTGAGTCACCCGGCCCGGTCTCCGCTGGGCTCCTCTGTGGTGAACTGCGTGACGTACCAAGACGGCGTGCGCACCGACGCGCGCGGTGACCTGGTGGACGCCGTGGAGCGGGTGCGCAGGAGCCGGGACGGCTTCGTCTGGCTCGGTCTGCACGAGCCCACGGACAGCGAGTTCGCGGGCATCGCCGAGCTCTTCGACCTGCACCCGCTGGCCGTCGAGGACGCGATCGAGGCCCACCAGCGCCCCAAGCTGGAACGCTACGGCGAGACACTCTTCGCGGTGTTCAAGACGGTCTGCTACGTCGAGCACGAGGAACTCACGGCCACCAGCGAGGTGGTGAACACCGGCGAGATCATGGTGTTCGTCGGCGCGGACTTCGTGGTCACGGTGCGACACGGCCGGCACGGTTCGCTGGGACCGCTGCGCGAGGAGCTGGAGTCCGACCCGGGTCAGCTCGCCAAGGGCCCGTCGGCGGTGCTGCACGCGATCGCGGACCACGTGGTCGACGACTACCTGACGGTCACGGACTCGGTGCACGCGGACATCGACCACGTCGAGACGGACGTGTTCTCGGAGGCCGGCGCGCGGGCCGACCCCGGGCGCATCTACCAGCTCAAGCGCGAACTGCTGGAACTGAAGCGGGCGGTGGTGCCACTCAGCAGGCCGCTGGAGGATCTCGCCACCCGGCCGATCCGCGTGGTGGACCCGGAGATACAGGCGTACTTCCGCGACGTCTCGGACCATCTGCTGCGGGCGAAGGAGCAGATCGCGGCCTTCGACGAACTGCTCAACTCCATTCTCCAGGCGCACCTCGCGCAGGTCACGGTCGCGCAGAACGAGGACATGCGGAAGATCACGGCATGGGCCGCGATCATCGCCGTGCCGACGATGGTGTGCGGCGTGTACGGCATGAACTTCGAACACATGCCGGAGCTGCAGTGGCGGTACGGCTACGGCATGGTCATCGGCGTGATATCCGCCGCGTGTCTCGCCCTGTACCGGGGGTTCCGGCGCAGCGGCTGGCTCTGAACCGGCCCCGTGACCCCCGGAGGGCCTGCCTGAACCCCCCGGGGGGTGAACGTCGGGGTCAGTGCGACGCGGTCGTGGCGTAGACACCCTCCGCCCACGAGGCGATCTGGTCCTGCGCGAGGTGCCGGACCAGGTCGGCTTCGCTGATCATGCCGACCAGGCGCTTGTCCTGGATCACCGGCAGTCGGCGGATCTGGTGCTCCCGCATCTCGCGGAGCACGTCGCCGACATCGGCGTCCGCGGCGATCCAGCGGGGCGTGCCCTTCGCCATGTCGCCCGCGGTGACCCTGGCGGGGTCGTGACCCATGGCGACGCAGCCGACGACGATGTCGCGGTCGGTGAGGATGCCGCAGAGCCGCTCGTTCTCGTCGCTGATGGGCAGGGCGCCGACGTTCAGCTCGCGCATGAGCTGGGCGGCGCGGTCGAGGGTTTCGTGCGCGGGGATCCACTGGGCGCCGCGGTGCATGATGTCTCCGGCGGTGGTCATGGAGTACCTCCCGGTGCCGGACGGCCGGCGCGGCGCCGGACGCGCCGCGAGTCCCGGCGCCCTTCATTCTCGCCGGGCCACCGGGCGCCCGCACACGGAGCCCGGCCCCACGGCCCGGTTCCTGGCCCTGCCGCCTCAGCGCCGCCGCCCGGTGCCGACCTCTGCCGCCTCCGCCGGATATCGGGCCCCGGCGCCACCTCGTCCGCCGCCACCGCACCCGGGCGCCGGCACCCCGGCTCCTGGCTCAGCCGCTCCGACCACTCCGGCCGCTCCGACCGCTCCAGGCGGGGTGGCGGGGGTCATCGGCCCGCACCAGGACATCGGCCGTGGCCACCGGGTCGGTCTCCTGCTCGTAGCGCTCGAACGCCGGGAGGGTCCAGTGCTCGGTCCCGGGTGTGCGACGGCGCAGGGCGCCCGGTGAGAGGAGGACATGGACGCTCAGATCGAAGGGGAACCAGTGCCGGAGGAGGAAGGGTCCGTGCAGCAACAGCACACCGCCGGGCGGGAGTTCGGCGTAGGGACTGCGGGTGGCTCGGTCGGCGGCGGGGTCCCACAGGTCGGGCAGGACGCGCCCGTCGCCGCCGGCTTCGAGCGGACCGAACACCTCACGCCACAGGGCGCCGGTGTCGTACCAGCCGCTGTAGTAGGCCTCGACGTCCTGATGGCCGTACTCCAGCCGTACCGAGGCGGGCCGCAGGAAGCCCTCCGTGCCCACCACGAGCGAGGAACGGCCGCGGACGCGCAGCGCCTCGGAGATCCGGTCGGCGAGGTCTCCCGGGCCGGCTGCCGGGGCGCCGTCGAGAGCGATGCGAAGCCAGGGAGAGCCGTCGGCGGGCTTCAGATCGAGGAGACGCTCGGCGAGCAGGTCGCCGAGCCGTTCCCAGGTGATCGCTTCGAGTCGCACATGACCCATGATGCGTCAGCCCACCGCGGGAAGCGTCCGGCCCTGAGGCGCCGCGCGGGGACGGTGCCCGGATCGCCAGGATCTGTGGCGGGCTGCGCAGTTCACGCCTCCGTCAGCGGGAATGAACCCTCTATGGTCCCCCGCGCGACGCTCCAGCCCTTCACCGGACTTCTCGCCTTCCAGCCCCTCAAGCGGCGCTACTGCGCCGAGTGCCGGCGGGGGCCGTTGCCGCTGCTCGTCCTCGAGGACGGCGCCCCGCGCTGTCTCGACTGTGCCGACCTCGGGCATCTGGTGTTCCTGCCCAGCGGTGACACCGCGCTCACCCGCAGATCGCGGGAGGAGAGCACGCTGTCGGCGGTGGTCGTGCGGTTCAACCGGCGAAAGGGCCGGTACGAGCGGCAGGGCGTGCTGGTCGAGGACGCGGCACTGGCCAGGGCGGAGCAGCGGTGTCTGGCGGACGCCGAGGCGAGACGACGGCGCCGGGTGCGGGACGCGCGGCGGCGAGCGGCTCAGGACGCCCTGTTCGCCGAGGCGTTCGCGACCGAGATCCTGCTGCTGTTTCCCGGGTGTCCGGCCGATCGGGCACGGGCCATCGCCCTGCACGCCTCGGAGCGGGGCAGCGGGCGGGTCGGCCGCAGCGCGGCGGGGCGTGCACTGACGGAGTCCGCGGTGACCTCGGCGGTCGTGGCGTCCGTACGGCATCTGGACACGCCGTACGACCGGCTGCTGATGAGCGGGGTGCCGAGACACGAGGCCCGGCGGCGGATCGCGGCGGCGGTGGCGACGGTAATGAGGGGATGGACGGAGGCACGGCTCGGTTCCGCGGGGTGACACAAGAGCGCCGGGGCTCTGAGCCGTCATGTCGTCGGCCGTCGTGCACGTCGGCCGTCGGCCGTGGTTTCGTCATGCCGTGGTGCCGTCGGCCGTCATGACGGCCTGACGTGGTCCCATGGTGCCGTCGGCCGTCATGACGTCGACGCGGGCGTTTCGGCGGGCCGTGGACGTTCGCTTATGGCGTCGCGCCGCTCGGCCATGGTCACCGCGCCTGTTCGGGAATTCACTGGGGTCGAGGAAGGGGTGCCGGACGGTGTTCCGGCGCGACGGGCGGGAGAGAGATGATCGACGGACCGTACTTCGTGCTCACGGTGCTGGGTGTGCTCGGGACCGGCCTGGTGGCCGGGGTGTTCTGTGGGTTCTCGACCTTCGTCATGCGCGGCCTCGGCATGCTGCCGCCCGCGCAGGGGGTCGCCGCGATGAACGCGATCAACGTGGCGGCGGTGAAGCCTCCGTTCATGATCGTGTTCCTGGGTTCGGCCGTGCTGTGTGCGGTGATCGCGGTGGTGACGTTCGTGCTGTGGCCGGAGGAGGGGACGGTGGAGCTGCTGGTGGGCAGCGCGCTGTACCTGTTCGGCACGTTCGGGCCGACCATGGTCGCGAACGTGCCGCGCAACGACGCGCTGGCCGGTCTGGAGCCGGGCACACCGGAGGCGGCGGCGTACTGGCCGGTGTATGTGCGCGAGTGGACGCTGTGGAACCACGTCCGCACGGCGGCCTCGGCCGGAGCGGCACTGGCGTACGTGCTGGCGCTCACCTGACACCCGCGCCCGGGGGCGACAGGCATCGGCCGGGAGGCGGACGTATCGTGGCGAGAAGGAGTGCCGCCAGAGTGGGACCAGTGCCGCCCCACGACGCACGGCCTGTCTCACGCGCACGCAAGGAAGACGGCCATGGCCGATCCCAAGGGTTTCATGACCACGCCCCGCCAGGACTGGCCGCGCAGGCCGGTCGAGGAACGGGCGCGCGACTGGGACGAGGTTCATGTCCCCGGGGCGCTGCTGCCGATCATCAGCAAGCAGGCCGACCGGTGCATGGACTGCGGCATTCCCTTCTGTCACGACGCCTGCCCGCTGGGCAATCTGATCCCGGAATGGAACGACCTGGTGTCCCGGGAGGACTGGCGGGGGGCCGCCGACCGGCTGCACGCCACCAACAACTTCCCGGAGTTCACCGGCCGGTTGTGCCCCGCTCCGTGCGAGGCGGGCTGTGTGCTGGCGATCAACCAGCCGGCCGTCACCATCAAGAACGTGGAGTGCGCTATCGCCGACCGTGTCTGGGAGGAGGGCTTCGCGCCGCCGAGGCCGCCGGAGCGGCTGTCCGGCAGGACGGTCGCGGTGATCGGTTCGGGACCGACCGGGCTGGCCGCGGCCCAGCAGCTGACCCGGGCCGGACACACGGTCGCCGTGTACGAGAGGGACGACCGGCTCGGCGGGCTGATGCGGTACGGCATCCCGGCGTTCAAGATGGAGAAGCACCATCTGGAGCGGCGGCTGGAGCAGATGCGGGCCGAGGGGACGAAGTTCCGGACGTCGACGGCGGTCGGCCCGGACGTCGGGGCCGACGAGCTGCGCTCCCGCTACGACGCCGTGGTGCTCGCCACCGGGGCGACCGCCTGGCGTGAGCTCCCGGTGCCGGGACGCGAGCTGACGGGCATTCACCAGGCGATGGAGTACCTGCCGTTGGCCAACCGGGTGTGCGAGGGCGATCTGGAGACGTCGCCGCTGTCGGCCGCCGCACAGCACGTCGTCATCGTCGGTGGCGGCGACACCGGGGCGGACTGTCTGGGGACGGCCGTCCGGGAGGGTGCCGCGTCCGTGACCCAGTTGGACATCTACGCACTGCCGGACACGGTGCGCGACGAGGACACCGAGCCGTGGCCGACCTACCCGATGCGGGTCTATCGACTGTCCGCCGCCCACGAAGAGGCCCGAGACCTGCGCACCGCCCCGGTGGCGGACGCGGACGCACGCCTGTTCGCGGCCTCCACGCTGCGCTTCGACGGTGACGCGCAGGGGCGGGTGCGGTCGCTGCACCTGGTCGAGGTGGACGCGCGGCGCCGCCCCGTGGGAGGCACCGGGCGCACACTCCCCGCCGACCTCGTGCTGCTCGCCCTCGGTTTCTCCGGGCCGGACCGGGAGGACGGGCTCGTCGATCAGCTGGGGCTGGAGATGGAGCCCCGCGGGACGATCGCGCGGGACGCCGCTTTCGCCACGAACGTGCCCGGGGTGTTCGCCGCGGGGGACGCGGCCCGGGGGCAGTCGCTGATCGTGTGGGCGATCGCCGAGGGGCGGGCGGTGGCGGCAGCCGTCGACCGTCATCTGACGGGCAGTTCGCGGTTGCCGGCACCGATCGGGCCGTACGACCGGCCCAGGGCGGTGTAGACCGCCGGCCCGCTCGACCACGCCGCCCACCTGCCCGCCCGAAAGACGACCACCGCCCGCCCGAACGAGCGATCACCGCCCACCCCGAACGAACGGCCACCGCCCACCCGCGGGACGACGATCACCGCTCGTCCGTCCCCGCCACCTTCCCTGTCGACAGCGCCACCCGGTTCCACGTGTTGATCGTGCAGATCAGGGCGAGCACCTGGGCCAGTTCGCGGTCGTCGAAGTGTGCGGCGGCCTGCGCGTAGACGTCGTCCGGGACTCCGGCGTCGGAGACGAGGGTCATCGCGTCCGTGAGGGCGAGGGCCGCCTGCTCCCGCTCGGTGAAGAAGGGGCGGGCCTCGCGCCACACGGCGACCATGTGGAGGCGGTCCTCGCTCTCACCTGCCTTGCGGGCGTCGTTGGTGTGCATGTGCAGGCAGTACGCGCAGTGGTTGAGATGCGAGGAGCGGATCTGGATCAGCTCGACGAGGGCCGGGTCGAGGCCCTCACGGGCGGCGGCGTCGAAGGCGATGAGGGCCCGGAAGGCCTTCGGGGCGGACGTGCCGAAGTCCAGCCGCTTCGGGGCCGGACGGGTGCGGTGCGTGCTCGTGTTCGTCGTCATGCCCTCGAATCTACGAGCAGGAAAGACCCGCTGTAGAGTGCATTTTCATGGCATCATCGTGGGTCAATTCCGCGCAGCGGATCGGGTCCGACCTGCATCTGGAGCTGACCGGGCCGGGCGGCCGGCGGGCGGCGCTGACCCGGGCCCTGCGGGAGGCCGTGCGCAGCGGGCGGCTCGCTCCGGGCACGCGGTTGCCCCCGTACCGCTCGCTCGCGGCAGACCTCGGCGTCGCCCGCAACACGGTGGCGGACGCGTACGCGGAGCTCGTCGCGGAGGGCTGGCTCACCGCACGGCAGGGCTCGGGGACCCGGGTCGCGGAGCGGGCGGAGCCGCTGCCGCCCGCCGCGCGCGTGCCCAAGAAGGCACCGCCACGCGCACGTGGTCCCCGGCACGACCTCGCCCAGGGCACACCGGACGCCTCGGCATTCCCGCGCACCGCCTGGCTGGCCTCCTACCGGCGGGCCCTCCAGCAGGCACCCAACGAGGTGTTCGGTCCGGGTGACCCCGCCGGCCGGCCGGAACTGCGCCAGGCACTCGCGGAGTATTTGGCACGCGCGCGTGGGGTGCGGACCGAGCCGGGCCGGATCGTGATCTGCTCCGGCTTCGCGCACGCGTTGCGGCTGTTGTTCGGAGGCGGTGTTCTGCGCGGGCCGCTGGCGGTGGAGGCGTACGGGCTCGGGTTCCACCGGGAGGTCCTGGCCGCCACCGGCGTGCGCACCGTGCCGCTCCCCCTCGACGAACACGGCGCGCGCGTCGACCGGTTGGGGCGGGAGCGGGCGGCGCTGCTCACGCCGGCGCACCAGTTCCCGACCGGCGGCCCGCTGCATCCGGCGCGCCGGGCCGCCGTGATCGACTGGGCCTGCGCGCATGACGGACTGGTCCTGGAGGACGACTACGACGGGGAGTTCCGCTACGACCGCAAGCCGGTGGGTGCCGTCCAGGGGCTCGACCCCGAGCGGGTGATTCACATCGGCTCGGTCAGCAAGAGCCTCTCGCCGGCGGTGCGACTGGGCTGGATGGTGCTGCCGGAGCGGTATACGGGCGCCGTCGTGGCCGCCAAGGGGGAGCGCGAGGCGTGGGCGAGCGTCCTCGACCAGTTGAGTCTGGCGGACTTCATCGCCTCGGGGTCGTACGACCGGCATGTACGCCGGATGCGGCTGCGGTACCGCAGCCGCCGGGACCGGCTGGTCGCGGCGCTCGCCGAACACGCGCCGCACATCGAGGTCACCGGCATCGCGGCCGGGCTGCACGCGGTGCTGCGGCTGCCGCCCGGCACCGAGGTGTCCGCGGTCAAGGCCGCCGCGTGGCAGGGCATCGCCCTCGACGGCCTCGCCGCGTTCCGGCACCCGGAGACGGACATGCCGGCGGGCGACGGTCTCGTCGTGGGGTACGCCACCCCCTCCGAGCACGCCTACGGGCCGGCCCTGGAGGCACTGTGCGGTGCGCTGCCACCTCCATGACCGGCCCGAAGCGGAACAGGGGGCCCGGGGTAACCACAGGCCCGCCCTCCCGCTTCCATGACCGGCTCGAAGCGGAACCCGAGAGCCCGGGAACCAGCGGCCCGCGCCGCCGCCTCCACGACCGGCCCGAAGCGGAACCCGGGGCCCGGGAAACCAGCGGCCCGCGCCCCGCCCAACCCCGAGGTGCTCAGGCCTTGCGTGCCACCGCCCCGTACCCCGGGATCACCCCGTCGCCCTGCCCGGGCACTGGCTCGCCGAGCTCGGGGTGCCAGCGGTGAGGGACCTCGACGCCGGGTTCGACGAGGTCGAGGCCGTCGAAGAAGCGGGTGAACTCCTCGCGGGAGCGCAGGGCCAGGGTGACCCCGGCGGCCCGCAGCTTCTCGGTGGCCGCCTTCGACTCCTCCGGGGTGAAGTCGGCGGTCGCGTGGGTCATCACCAGGTAGCTGCCGGAGGGCAGTTCGGCGACCAGCCGGCGGACCAGGTCGTGGGCGCCGTCCTCGTCGGAGACGAAGTGCAGCAGCGCGACGAGCGACAGGGCGACGGGCCGGGTGAGGTCCAGGACCTTCCTCGCGCCCTCCAGGATGGCGTCCGGGTCGCGCACGTCGGCCTGGAGGTACTCGGTCACGCCCTCGTCCGTTCCGCGCAGCAGGGCCGCCGCGTGGGCCAGCACGATGGGGTCGTTGTCGCAGTACACGACCCTGGCCTCGGGGGCGGTCTCCTGGGCGATCTGGTGGAGGTTGGGTGCGGTCGGTATGCCGGTGCCGATGTCCAGGAACTGCCGGACACCGCTCTGGGCCAGCCAGCGCGTGGTGCGGTGCATGAACGCGCGGTTGACCCGTGCCATCACCGGCACCCTCGGGTCGAGGGTGAGCATCTGCCGGCCCATCTCCTCGTCGACCGGATAGTTGTCCTTGCCGCCGAGGTACCAGTCGTACATCCGCGCGGGATGGGGTCTGGTCGTGTCGATGTGGACGGCCGACGTGGGGTGCTGCCCGGTCATGTGGCACTCCGTAAGGCGCAGAGGGTGGTCAATCCGGCACCGGCGATTCAGTGACAACGCAAGGAACGTGAGGAAGTGAGGAAGGTGAGGAAGTCGAGCGACGGCAACGGCCATCACACTAGGACAGCAGGAAGTCCGCCGCCCCCGCCTTCGCTCCCTCGATGAAGGCCGTCATCTCGTCCGTGGTGTAGATCAGCGCGGGACCGTCCGGGTCGGTGGACTGGCGGAGGGCGATCCGGCCGTCGGCGAGTTTCATCGCCTCCAGGCAGTTCCCTCCGTTTCCGCCGCTCCACGGCTTGTGCCAGCCTTCGCTGCCCAAGTCACGCGCGGGCATGCCGTTGTAGACGTGTTTGCGCGGCTTGATGCGATCCATTCACAGCTCCTTGCGGAGGTCCCGGAGGATCTCCTTCGTGCGATGTGCCGTAGCGGCCTGCGCCGCCATGCGGTCCATGACCTCGAGGTGGGTCGCCACCTCGCTGCGCGCGTCGAGATAGACAGCGCCGGTCAGGTACTCGCTGTAGACCATGTCCGGCAGTTCGGGCACGGTGAATCGGAACAGCACGAACGGCCCGTAGGTGCCCGGGTGCGGTCCATTGGCGAACGGGGCGACCTGCAGCGTCACGTTGGGCAGTTTCGTGGCGTCGAGCAGTTTGTCGATCTGGGCACGCATCACCTCCGGACCACCGGTCGGGCGCCGCAGCGCGGTCTCTTCCATCACGACCCACAGCCGGGGCGCGTCCTCGCGGGTGAGCAGGTCCTGGCGCCGCATCCGCAGGGCGACGTGGCCCTCGATGTCCTCGGGGCTGGTCTGGCCGATGGCGCCGGAGCGGAGCACCGCGCGCGCGTAGTCCTCGGTTTGGAGCAGTCCGGGGACGAAATGAGGCTCGTAGCTGCGGATGACGCCGGCGGCGCCCTCCAGGCTGACGTACATCGAGAACCAGCCGGGCAGGATGTCGTGGAAACGCTGCCACCAGCCGGGCGTGTTGGCGTCCTCGGCCAGCCGGACGAAGGCTTCGGCCTCCGCGCCGGAGATTCCGTATGCCTTGAGGAGCAGTTGCAGGTACGGGATTTTGAGCGCGACCTCGGCCATCTCCATACGGCGGACGGTGGCGGGAGCGACGCGCAGGATGCGCGCGGCCTCCTCGCGGTTCATCCCGGCGCGTTCCCTCAGGTCCAACAGGCGTCGGCCGAGTACGACCTGACCGACCGTCGGCGCGGACCGCGGTTCACTCACGCTCCACCTCCACGAAGAGTTCTGACGAGCCGGCCACAAAAGAACGCTGACAGCCCGGCGGCGCCATTCGAAAACCCTTTCGAAGAGCCGATCCGAACAGGCATCTCGAACGAATCTTCGATGGTCTCAATTGGCGCCGCGCGTGGTGCTGTTGCGAGCAGTGTGCCACGGCCTTCCAGACCGTCACACAGCACTCTGCAATTTTCAGAGTGACACTTGCCAAGTGTTCGCGCCGGGGCGATAGTGGCAGACGTGATTCCGTCCGCGCCCTTAGGAACAGATGCCGCCGCAAGCCCTCTCGGGCTTGGCGCCGCCACGGGAGAGGCCCCCCTCGGGGTCGCTGCCGAGCGCAGGTTCCGTTTCGAGCTGGCCGCACATCCGGGTTCTCCCGCCCAGGCCAGACGCCTGACGCAGGCCCGGCTCACCGGCTGGTCGGTGTGCGAGGACACGTGCGACAGCGCGGCCTTGGTGGTCTCCGAGCTGGTCACCAACGCCATCGTGCACACGGCGAGCACCCACATAGTGTGCGAGCTGCACGACGGCGACGACCTGGTGCGGATAGCCGTGCGGGACGAGGGCTGCGCCCCCGGCCAGCCCCACGCCGCCAGCCGGACCCGGCCCGAGGAGGAGCACGGGAGGGGACTGCTCCTCGTCGACGCCCTCTGCCATGCCTGGGGTGCCCACGAGGACGGCCCCGGGCTGCTGGTCTGGGCCGAGCTGCCGCGCACGGCCGACGCCCCGCCCGATCCGGCCGGCCCCCGCGGCGACCTGGGCTGGGGCACCCGCCCGAAGCGGGCCCCGTCCGACGACCCGGGCGACGGCGACGGCACCCACCAGACACGCCACCTGCGGGACGCCCCAGAGGTCCCCCCGCAGGGGCGCCACCGAGACCTGGGACGCACATGAGCCCCGCGCACGCGGGCCGCGTGCTGAACCTGGACACCCTGGTCCGCGTCGGGCGCGGACTGCGCCCGCCCGGCCCGGCCCTGCGCCTGCCCGTGCCCGACGGCATGACCGACCCGCTCGGCTGCGACGCGGTCGCGATCCCCGCCCACGTCGGCCCGCTGGTGATGCCCCGGCTGCCCCGCGTGGGCTGCGTCTACGCCGACGAGACGCACTGGTGGTGGCTGGTGCCGTCCGACTCCGACCACGCCCTTGAATGGCCCTCCCCGGCGCGCTACACCACCGGCGCGGTCGTCCCGGACCTGCTGGAGATCCCCGACCTGATCCACCGCCCCGACGGCACGCTTCCGTACACCCCGCCCATCCCCCTCTACCTTGCGCTGTGCCGTGCCACGGGGACGGCGCCGTCCTGGTCCCGCCCGGTCAGCGCGTAGCCGGGACCGGCAGACCGCTGCGCCGCACCACCCCGCACCTCCGCGCCGCCCCTCCGCCTCCCCGGGCGGGTCGTGCGCCCGCGCGCTTCCGGCGCCCCGGGGTGCGCCCTGCCCGGGCCCGGACCCGCCCCGCGATAGTGGGCCGCTCACGGGCTGGCACGAGGCGGGGAGGTCGGTCGACGGTGGGGAAGAAGCGGACCGCGCCGGAGGTGTCCGAGTCGGAGCGGCTGCTCTTCGGCGGGCCGCTGCGCTACGACATGGGCTGGAACCAGCACGCCGACGCGTTCCTGGAGCTGAACTTCCGTGCCATGATCACCCGGCTGCCGTCCCTGCTGGCGTCCAGCCTGCGGCTCGCGCGAGAGGCCGACCGGGGCGCCGCGCGGACCGTGCTGGCCGCCGAGGCGGGCCGGGGCGTGGCGCAGGCGGTGAGCCTGCTCGCGGTGAACAGCGTGCTGGCCCGGCTGATGGGCGGCGGCCCGATCGACGACCGGTTGCGCGGAGCCGTCCCCGCCCTGGTCACGGTGGCCGTCGTGATGTTTCTCGCGGCGCTGCTGCGAGCCGCGAGCACCTACGCCACCGGTCGGCTGGAGCCCAAGGTGGAGCGGGTGGCGACCGAGCGGTACCTGGAGCGGGCCGCGGCCGTGGAGCTGGCCGCGATCGAGGACCACGCCTTCCACAAACTGCTGGACACCGCGCAGTACGGCGCCGCCTCCGCCCGCCGGATGATCTCCTACGGCACCCGCGTGATCAACGCGATGATCTCGCTGGTCGCGGCGGCGGGTGTGCTGACCGTGCTGCACCCGGCCCTGCTGCCGCTGCTGGTCACGATGACCCTGCCGAGTGCCTGGAGCGCGCTGACCGTCGCCCGGCGGCGTTACGAGTCCTTCCACGCCTGGGTGCAACATGCCCGCGCGGGCCGGCTGCTCGGCAATCTGCTGATCGAGCCCGAGGCGGCCCCCGAGATCAGGGTGCACGGGGTGGGCTCCTTCCTGCTGCGGCACTTCCGCGCGATGTCGGAGACGGCCGAGACCGAGCAGGCGCGCCTCGCCGGGCTCGCGGCGCGCACGGGCCTGATCGCGGCGGCGTGGACGGGCCTGGCGACGGTGGCGACGTACGCGACGCTGGGCGGGCTGCTGCTGACGGGGTCGATGGCCCTGTCCGTCGCGGGTACGGCCGTGATCGCGATCCGGACCGGCTCGCAGAGCCTGGACACGCTCGTCGTGGAGGTCAACGCGCTGCACGAGGAGGCCCTCTTCGTCGGTGATCTGCATCGGCTGTACACCGAGGCGGACCAGTGGGCGATTCCGGCGGGCGGCGCGTCGCTGCCGGAGGATCCGCGCGAGATCCGCTTCGAGAACGTCACGTTCCGCTACCCGGGCGACTCGGCCCGGCCGGCGCTCGACGACGTGACGCTCAGCCTGCCGCTCGGCCGGATCGTGGCGCTGGTCGGTGAGAACGGTTCCGGCAAGACGACCCTGGTCAAGCTGCTGGCCGGGCTCTACACACCGGAGCGGGGCCGGATCCTGTGGGACGACGTGGACGCGGCGACCGCCGACCGGCACCGGCTGGCCGAGCGGATCGCGATGGTGGCGCAGGACTTCAAGCGCTGGCCGTTCACGGCCCGGGTGAACGTCGCCCTGGGGCGTGCCTCGGTGCCCGTGTGCGAGGACCGGCTGGCCGCGTCGGTCGCCGAGGCCGGGGCACAGGCCGTGATCGCGGACCTGCCGCGCGGACTGGACACGCTGCTCGCCCGCAATTTCAGCGGCGGGCACGAACTGTCGGGCGGTCAGTGGCAGCGGCTGGGCATCGCCCGGGCGGCCTACCGCAAGGGTCGCATCCTCATCGTGGACGAGCCCACGGCGGCCCTGGACGCCCGGGCCGAGCTGGAGGTCTTCGACCGGATCCGCGCCCTGGCCGACAGCGGCCAGACGGTCGTACTGATCACGCACCGGCTGGCGTCCGTACGGCACGCGGATCTGGTGCACGTCCTGGACCAGGGCCGGCTCGTGGAGTCAGGGACGCCGGACGAGCTGCTGGCCACGGGCGGGCTCTACGCCGAGCTGTACGCGCTCCAGGCGGAGCAGTTCGCCGCGTCGCCCGCGCCGGTCCCGAAGGTGCCGGCGCCGAAGGCGGGCTGAGGGCACACGTCAAGCGGTGGCGTCGGCCACGTCCCCGCTGCGCACGATCACCAGGAACATGTCCGTGGCGAGGTCCATGACGACCTCGGCGGGCAGGCCTTCCCGACGCCGCGCCTGCGCGAACTCCTCCGCAGGCCAGGAGCCACGCGGCCCACCGGCGGGAAAGCGTTCGAGCACCGTTCGCCCGTTCACCCTGCACCTCCATGTTGCGCTGTACTCGTAGAGTTAAACGCCAACCATGGGGTGAACGGCTCGCGAAGTGACGGTTCTGAGACGTAGTTGACACGCGTTCACCGCCAAGTGTGACCAAGCTCTCAGCCTCTTGGCGCATATGTTCACTTTCCGTATCAGTCGTCGCACTCGCCGTGATACCGGCTGTGCTCACTTCCCGCAGGCGCATCACCGGCCGACGCGCGCCCCTCGATCTCCTCGCACCCATCCTGCCGACCCAGCGCGGTGAGGTGTCACGAGCCGCGAGGCGGGAGATGCCCGATTTGATCCAGAAGGGTGGTGACCGGCGGAAGGATCGGCACTCACCGCCGCCCGGGAGATTTCCCGCGATGTCTTCGCGTGCCGTCGGTGTCGTAGTGCTGGACGCGCCGGCCGTGGCCCCGGTCGACGAGGGCGGGGACAGCCGCTCCTCCAGCTCCCGCACCACCGCCGCGACAGCGTGGGGTGCGAGCGCGGTGGTGATCCGGCCGTCGCCATGCTCCGGTGTGGGTACGGGTCGGCGGCTGGCACGTCACCGCTGCCGGAGCGATCCCGGCCCGGGTGCGGCGAACCCCAGACCGGGCCCGGGTGCGGCCCCCGGCCAGCGGGGCAGACTCCGGCCCGGGTGCGGCCCCCGGCCAGTGAGGCGGACTCCGGCCCGGGGGCGGCCACCGGCCAATGGGGCGGCCCCCAGCCCGGGAAACGGACCCCGGCCAGGGTGGCGAACCCCAGACCGGGCCCGGGGGCGGCCACCGGCCAGTGAGGCGGACTCCGGCCCGGGGGCGGCCACCGGCCAGTGGGGCGGCCCCGGGCCGGCGCGGGGAAGCGGACCCCGGCCCGGGTGGCGGACTCCGGCCCGAGGGGCCCCCGGCCCGGGGGCGGTCCCGCGGGCAGTCGCGCTATCCGGCGAGGGGCGGCCGTAGTCCCACCCGTTCTCCCGGACCGGCGAGTTCGGCGAGGACGGCCGTGAGGCGTTCCTTGTGGTGGGGCCCGATGCGACCCGTGTCGTCCAGGTGCACGGCACAGGCGGTCGTGGTGTCGACGAGGCGTTCGAGGAGGCGGGCGACCTCGTCCGCGCCCTCGGTGTGCCGGGCGAGTGCGGGGAGTTCGTGCGCGGCGAGGGAGATGGCCGATCGGGCCTCGGCGAGGGTGCGATAGGCCTCACGGCGCAGGGTCCAGCGGGTGGCGCGGTGGTCGGACGGGGTGCCCGAGGTCCCGATGCGCGGGGCGTCGGCCTCGTCGAGAACGTGCGTGAGGTAGGCGTAGGCGGCCTCGCTCGCCGTGCTGAGCCGGGCCCGCACTCCCCCGCCGCGCTGGCCGGGCATGGGCAGGTGCCCGGCGATCAGCACGATCGCGCAGGCCAGCAGCGTCTCGCCGATCCGGCCGGCGGAGGCCTGGGGCTCGCCGCCGACCATGACGAGCGCGAGGACGAGGACGGTGACGACGGCGGTCTGGGCGGCGAAGTGCCGGGTGGCGACGGGGATGAGCGCGCCGCTGAGGGCGACGAGCGCGATGAGCCCTTCCGGGCGGGGCAGGACGGCGGCGAACCCGGCGAAGAGCAGCGCCCCGAGGACGGTCCCGGCGGCCCGGTTCAGCACCCGCGAGGCCAGCGGCCCCAGGTCGGGCTTGACGAGGAACACGGCCGTGGCGGGCAGCCAGTACCAGTGCTCGTGCTGCCCGTACCACTGGCTCCGGTGCAGGGCCTGGGCGACCGCCGCGCTGGCCCCGAAGCAGAGGGCGACGCGCAGCCCGTACTCGCGTCCGGCACCGCCGAGGGCGGCGCGCAGCCGGTCCCCGGCGCTGCGGGGCCGGGTGTGCAGATCGCCGCCCTCGCCCTGGTCGAACACCTCTGCGGCGTGCAGGAGGGCGTCGTCGAGGGCGCGCAGGGCGGGCGCCGCGCGGGAGGGGGCGGGCAGCGGCCCGGTGTGGGTGTTGCCGCGCACGGCGGCGGCGAGCCGCCGGGGGCCTTCGGAGGCCCGCTCGGCGACGGTCTCCTCGGCCCAGGCGAGCGCGGTGGCGGCCTCGGCGAGGGGCAGGGCGGCGGCGTACTGCGCGTGCAGCCGCCGCTCGGTGGAGGAGGAGGCGTACCTCCGCAGCCGGGGCCCGGCGAGGGCGTCCTGGGCGTGGTCGAGGGCGGCGGTCAGCGCGGCCCGGCGGCGGATGGCGTCCGGCCCTCCGGCGGCGTCGAGCAGTTCGGCGACGGCCTCGTAGACACCGGCGACGGCCTCCCGCTCCCCGTCGAAGCGGAAGTCACCGGCCAGGGAGCCGGGCGTGGGCAGGACGAGCCGCAGCACGAGCAGCCATCCCGCTCCGGCGAGGTAGGCGAGCGCCCGCTCCCACCCGGGCTCCGGCAGGGGCATCCCGGCGCCGATGGCGGCGCCGACGAGCAGTTGTGTCCCGACGGCGGACGCCACGGGCCCGACGGCGCTCATCCCCCCGGCGACGAGCCCGACGGCGGTGAGCACCACGGTGAGCACGACCGCCCCGGTCCCCTGCCCGGTGTACGTCCCGATCACGACTCCTGCCGCACCGCCCAGGGCGGGTACTCCGATCCGCTTGACCGAGACGCGCCGGCTCCCGGGCCGGTCGTTGATGCCGGCGAGCATGGCGGCGACGGCGGCGACGACACCGAGGGAGACGAGGCCGGTCCGGACGGCCAGCAGCAGCAAGGGCCCGGCGGACAGGGCACCCCGCGTCACCGCGCTCCAGGGCACGGGCCCCCGCTGAGCGCGCAGGGCGTGCGCGAGCCAGGGCGGAAGGTGCGGGGTGACGCGGCGGGACACGGGGCTCCTGTCGTCTCGACGAGGGCAGGGGTGAGCCTTCGGGCGACGGTGGCCGGGGCGGGGTGTGGCTGCCCACGGTAGGCGGGGTTCCTGGAGGATAGGTTTCCGGAACGTGTCGGGCGGCTCGAAACCGGCGTTCTTTATGTACGCAATCAAGAGCCGGCCCCGGCAACCTTTCCGGGCCCGGCGGCCACTGGTGAGTCGTGAGCGCGCGTTCTCCCGAACCACGCAAGGACCCGAAGGACTGATCCGTGGCATCCACATCCCACCGCCGTCCCCTCCGCAAGCGGGGCACGGCCCTCGTCTGGGCCGTCGCCGTGGCAGCCGTGGGGCTGCTCGTGTCCCTGGTGATCGCCCTGCGCCCCGGCGGCGAACCGGAGACGGTGCGGACGGCGGCCGGCAGCACCCGGCCGAGCGCCCCGCCGGCGAGCGACGGGCCCACGTCTCCGGCGCCGAAGCACTCGACGGCCTCCCCGTCCGCCTCGGCCTCCACCCCGGCACCCGCTCCGACCACCGCGTCGGCGCGGCCCTCGCCCGCCGCCACCAAGTCCTCCGCCCCGCGTCCGGCGTCCGGCACGACGCCCCTGGCAGGCCGGATCAGGCCCGGGACCGACTACAACGGCGTCGCCACCCACTACGACGCCAAGGACGGTGACGGCGCCTGTCTGTACGGCCCGAGCCCCGACCTGATGGTCGCGGCGATGAACCACACCGACTACGAGACGTCCCGGGCGTGCGGGGCGTACATCCTGGTCCGCGCGGCGAGCGGCGCCTCCGTCACCGTCCGCGTCACCAACGAGTGCCCGCTGCCCTGCGCCCCCGGCCAGCTCGACCTCAGCAAGGAGGCCTTCGCGAAGCTCGCCGGTCTCTCCGCGGGCCGGATACCCGTCACCTGGAGTCTGCTGAGTCCCGGCACGTCAGAGACACTCTCGATCCGCTACAAGACCGGCTCCAGCAGCCACTGGTGCGGCATCCAGGCACTCGGCCACCGCAACCCGCTGGCCCGGCTGGAGGTCAGGACCGGCAGCGGCTGGAGCCGGCTGACGCGCACCGAGTACAACTACTTCCTCTCCCCCGACGGCACCGGCTGCGGCGGCTCCCTCAGGCTCACCGACATCTACGGCGAACAGCTCACCGTCGACGGCATCGCGCTGCGCCCGGACGCCGTCCAGCCGACCCGCGTCCAGTTCACCCGGCGGTGACGGCGGTCACGGCCCGGGCGAGGAGTTCCTCGGCGTCGGTGACGGTCCGGGCGAGTGCGGCCGGATCGTCCGTGAGGGTGCGCAGGACCGCGTCCACCTCCCCCAGCCCCGCCCGGGCCAGCAGCCCCTTGTCGTTGGTGACCCATGCTCCGCGCGCCGCCAGCACGGCGTGCGCCGTCTGTGTCGCGGCCAGGGCGATCGCCCCCGCGACTTGTGTGACGGCGCCCTTGGGAGCGTGTCCGGCCTTGGCGTAGGAGAGGGTCGCCGTGGCCATGCCGTGCCAGCGCGCCGGGGCGCTCGCCCGCAGTGCCGGCGGATAGGCGCCCGGACGCGGCAGGTCGCCGCGCAGCACCTCGTTGATGGCGAGTTCGGCGACGAGCAGGTACGTCGGGATGCCCGCCAGGTGGAACATCAGCGGCTCGACGCGGAAACGGCCCTGCTCAGCCTCGGCCACCTCGTGTGCGACCACGCCCAGATCGCGGTAGTGGACGTCCACGCGGCGGCCCTCGATCGTCAGCCAGGCGCCTCCGTTGAAGACGCCACCGCCCCAGGCGCCGATCTCGCAGACCTCGCCCTCCCAGCCGACCGCGCGGAGATCGGCCGGGTCGAAGGCACCGCGGTAGTAGACCGCCAGGTCCCAGTCGCTGTCGGGCCGTTCGGTGCCCTGGGCCCGGGAGCCGCCGAGGGTGACGGCTTCCACTGCGGGCAGAGCGGCGAGGCGGTCGGCGGTGGTGTCGAGGAACGTGCGGTCGGGGACGGGCACGGGCACGGGGGGCTCCTGGGCAGGTGTGGGTCCGGGGGAAGCGTAGGGGGACGGCCCGGCCGCCGGGAACCGGAATACGGGTGCGGGCGCGTGCCGGGCCCCTCATGATCGGTGGGTTGTCCTGTCGCCGCCCGCAGATCGGAGACCTCACGTGATCCGCCGTGTCACCGTGCCGAGCCTCTTCCCGCCGCCCGCCTACTCCCATGTGTCCGTGGTGGAGGCCGGCACGCGGCTGGCGTTCCTCGCCGGGTCCGTACCGCTGGGCCCCGACGGCTCGCTCGTCGGGCCCGGAGATCCGGTGCGGCAGGCCGAGCAGGTCATCGACAACCTGCGGGAGCAACTGGCCGCCGTCGGCAGCGATCTGGCGCACGTCGTGGCGACCGAGGTGTATGTGGTGAGCGGTGAACCGGCCGTGCTGTCCGCCGTGTGG
Source organism: Streptomyces sp. NPDC096046 (assembly GCF_040303285.1). NCBI lineage: Bacteria > Bacillati > Actinomycetota > Actinomycetes > Kitasatosporales > Streptomycetaceae > Streptomyces > Streptomyces sp. NPDC096046. Next base: position 57,989 of record NZ_JBEOSZ010000015.1, read on the forward strand.
AGTGTGGTCGAGGCGTCCGGCCTCAGTGCGGGTCCGCACTCGTCGACGCTGATCGGCGTGGCGTGTCTGGGGTACACGGGACAACTGGTGGAGATCACGGCGACCGCCGTCGTGCCCGACGGGTCGTCCGCTTGAGGAGAGCCCCCTGCTGATCGAGCACACGGGCGGCGTCCCGTCGTCCCCGAGTCCGCGTACGCCGCCCCGACGGCCGCCCTGTGCGGGGTCGTCCTCGGTGAGCACGGCCGGGTGCCGCACGGGGCCGTGCTCACCGCGGAGTACGGGGAGGGGCGGTTCCGGTCGTACGTCGTGATCATGGAGAACGCGCCGGTGCGGGGCGGTCGGCGCACCCCGCCGTGATCGGTGACGGGGTGCTCGTCGGCCCGCACGCCCATGTCGACGGCGCGGCCCTGGAGGACGAGGTCTTCCTGGCCACCGGCGCCTGTGTCTCCCCCGGGGCCGTCACGGGAGCCGGTCCGGAGCTGCGGATCACAGCGTGCCGCACGTCAACTCGGTACTTCCACCCGGCACCGTCCTGCCCATCGGCTGGACCGCGGCGGGCGCGCCCCGGGCACGGCTCTTCGCACCCCGGGGAGCACGACCAACTGTGGTGGATCCGGGAGGCGCTGGACTTCCTGGGCACGATGTACGACATCCCGCGGGGCACGCCGATGCGGGAGGTGACGGCACGGCAGGCCGGGTTCTGTGAGGCCCACCGTGACGACCCCTCGACGGTCCGGCGGAGTCACTGCTTCGCGGGCCTCCCCCACACCCTCCGTTTCGGCAGCGGCGCGGCGTAGCTTCCCACCCGGCTCGTGGTCAGTCCCAGCGCCACCAGCGACTCCGCCAGTCTGACCGCCGCGGCGACCCCGTCCACGACCGGCAGACCCAGCTTCTCCCCGACCACCCGCTGCAGCCCGGTCATACCGGCGCAGCCCAGCACCAGGACCTCCGCCCCGGCCGCGCAGGCCCGTTCGGCGGCGGCCAGGAACGCCGTCTCGGTCCGCTCGTCGTCGCCGATGTCGAGCACGTTCAGGCCCGTCCCGACGACCGCCGCGCAGTTGCGGGCCACGCCCGCGGTCTCCAGGCTGTCCTCGATCTGGCCGCGTGAGCGCTCGAGGGTGGTCACGACGCCGTAGCGGCGGCCCAGCAGGCAGGCGAGATGTGCCGCGGCCTCGGTGATGTCGACGACCGGCACGTCCACCAGCTCCCGCACGCCCTCCCGCCCGTGTTCGCCGAATCCGGCCATGACCACGGCGTCGTACGGCGGTCCGTCGTAGATCCGCAGCGTGTCCAGGACGGCCGCGGCGGACAGATGACTGTCGAGCCAGCCCTCCGCGGACGCCGGCCCCCAGACGGGGGTCAGTCCGGTCACGGTGGTGCCCGGGCTCGCGGCGGCCCGGGCACCTCGCACGATCTCCTCGGTCATCTCCTGCGTGGTGTTGCAGTTGGTGACGACGATCCGCACGTCTCTCAGACCTCCGCGGTGGCGCGCTCGAGACGGCACAGGGCGGCGTAGATTCCGGCGGCGAGTGCCGTGCCGATGAACCAGGAGTACGGGGCGACATCGCCGAAGGTCTTCACCAGCGCGAGCACCGCCGCGACTGCGGCCGCCGGCAGGAACGCCCACAGTGCCTTGGGGTTGATGCCCCCGCGGTAGTGGTAGCGGGCGCCGGGAGAGACGTCGAACAGTTCGTCGACGTTCACGCGGCCGCGCTTGACCCAGTAGTAGTCGACCATGATCACGCCGAACAGCGGTCCGAGGAAGGCGCCCAGGCCGCCGAGGAAGTAGTTGACGACGGTCGGGCTGGAGAAGAGGTTCCAGGGTGTGACGAGCAGCGCCGCGACCGTGCTGATCAGGCCGCCGACCTTGAAGGTGATCTTCTGCGGCCAGACGTTGGCGAGGTCGTACGCCGGTGAGACGAAGTTGGCGACGATGTTGACGCCCATGGTGGCGATGGCGAAGGTCAGCGCGCCCACCACCAGTACCCAGGTGTTGCCGATCTCGGCGACGAGGTAGGCCGGGTCGGTGATCTCCTTGCCGAAGACCTCGAAGGCGCCCGCGGTGACGATGACCGACACGATCACGAAGGCCGTGGAGTTGATGGGCAGGCCCCAGAAGTTGCCGCGCCTGACGGACTTGTAGTCGGGGGCGAAGCGGGAGAAGTCGCAGAAGTTCAGCATCAGCGTGCCGTACGTGGCGAGGACCAGACCGATCGCGCCGAACCACTGGCGCCACTGCTCGCCGACGGAGACCGGGTGCGGGGTCGAGGTGAGCGAGATCGTCCAGCCCGCCTTGGCGAGGATCCACACGGCCAGCGCGATCATCACGAGCCAGATGGCCGGGCCACAGAAGTCCTGGAACTTCCGGACCGATTCCATGCCCCGGCTGATGATCGCCGCCTGGACCAGCCACAGCGCGACGAAGGAGACCCAGCCGAGCGCGTCCAGGCCCAGGAATGAGTCGTGCGTCCACGACTCCAGGCCCGGCCAGGCCGCGAGCAGCATCACGTTGACGGCGACGGAGGCCAGGTAGGTCTGGATGCCGTACCACATGATGGCGATCACGGCTCTGATCAGCGCCGGGATGTTGGCGCCCCAGATACCGAACGCGATTCGGCTGACCACAGGGAAGGGCACGCCGTGGCGCTGGCCGATCTTCCCCATCCAGTTCATGCCGATGTAGATGATCACGAAGCCGACGAGCAGGGACGTGAAGATCTGCCAGACGTTCATGCCCAGGAAGAGCAGCCCGGCGGCGAAGGTGTAGTTGCCGAGGTTGTGGACGTCGGACATCCACATGGCGAAGAGGTCGAAGACCTTCCAGTTGCGCTTCTCCGCGGGTGCGAGGTCTTCGTTGGTGAGCCGAGGGTGCGGGACGAACGCGGGTGTGCCGGTGGGTGCGGCTCGGTCGGCGAGGGACACGGGGCCTCCAGAGCAAGGGGACGACGGAGGGCTGCTCCGCAGGGCTGTGAGGGACCGCCCTACGAGGGTTTGGTATACCAAACTGCCTCAGGGTCTCGCCGTCAACCGCTCTGGCCGATGTCCCTGTTGTTAACCCTGGGTAAAAGACACCTCCCGTCGACGAAGATGGGCTGTATGACGAAGATCGAACCCCTCGGAGCGGTGCGCGAGCGCGTCACGGCCGATCTGCGCCAGGAGATCATCGCGGGCAGCCTCCGTCCCGGAGACCGCCTGGTGGAACGTGAACTGGCGGAGCGTTTCGGCGTCTCGCGCGTACCGGTGCGGGAGGCGATCCGGGCGCTGGTGGCCGAGGGCTTCGTCCGCTTCGAGACACCCCGCCGCACGGTGGTACGCCGTCTCACCCCGAACGACGTCAAGGAACTGTTCGAACTGCGGGAAGCCCTGGAGGTCTACGCCGCCGGACTCGCCGCGTCCCGCGCGACGCGGGAGGACCTGGCCGACGTCCGGGAGCTCATCGACCGTGCGGCCGCGGCCACCGAGGCCGAGGACGCCGAGATGATCACCGACGTCAACAGCCGTCTGCACGACCGCATCGTGGCCATGGCCGGCAACAGCCTGCTGACCGAGGCGCTGGAACCGGTCGCCGGCCGGCTGCGCTGGATGACCCGGCGCAACGAGGAGTGGCCGCAGCTCCTCGTGGAGCACCGCGAGTTGTACGAGGCCATCGCCTCGGGCGACCCGGACCGGGCCCGCGCGCACGCACTGACGCACGTTCGGACCAACTATCGTTCCACGGTCCGCCACCTGTTCGGGGAAGAGGCTCCCTAGCCGCCTTCGGTCGGCAGCTCCGCCGCCCGCCCGGCCGTCCGCAGGACGTCCCGCAGCATGGCGGGAGTGAGCCGACCGGTGAAGGTGTTGCGCTGACTGACGTGGAAGCAGCCGAACAGCTCCAGGCCGTCGAGGTGGTACCGGGCGCCGTGGGAGAAGACCGGACGCGGCCGGGGCACGGGCCAGCCGGCCTCGGCGAACGCGGGCAGCGCGGCCTGCCAGCCGAAGCCGCCGAGCACGACCACGGCCCGCAGCGTCGGCCGCAGCAACCGCAGTTCCCGCACGAGCCAGGGACGGCAGGTGTTCCGCTCCTCGGGGGTGGGCTTGTTGGCGGGCGGGGCACAGTGCACGGGCGAGGTGACGCGCACGCCGTACAGTTCCAGACCGTCCTGGGCGTGCACGGCGGTCGGCTGGGAGGCGAGACCGACGTCGTACAGCGCCTCGAAGAGAACGTCCCCGGAGCGGTCGCCGGTGAACATCCGGCCGGTGCGGTTGCCGCCGTGGGCCGCGGGAGCGAGCCCCACGATCAGCAGCCGGGCGTCCGCGGGCCCGAAACCGGGCACCGGCCGGCCCCAGTACGTCCAGTCCGCGAAGGCGGCTCGTTTGGCGCGGGCCACTTCCTCGCGCCAGGACACCAGCCGCGGGCAGGCCCGGCAGTCCGCGATCCGCCGGTCGAGGAGGGGAAGGCCGCTCGCATCCATCACTCCACGGTAGGCGCAGGTGGGAGCACAGTCGGCACCGGGGCGAGATCACCGGGGGCGCCCCCGGACATGCCGCCGCGCCGCCTCAGACGGCGGTGGCCCGCACGGGCCCTTCGTCGATCCGGGGTGCGTCGCTCCGGCGCAGCCAGAGCAGGGCCCCGACCAGCAGCACGGCACCTGTGAACAGCCAGGGCAACGGGCCCGGGCGCAGCACGCCGACGGCCAGGCCCGTGAGGGCGCCGACGGGTTGCTGGGCGAGGGACTGGACGGACAGGGCGGTGGCACGCCCCGCGCCGGCGACCCTGCGGTGCAGCAGGTCGTTCGCGTTGGGGCCCGCCGCCCAGTTCTAAGCCGCGGGGTTCTCGGCCTCGCCGCTCTCGGCGGCCTCGGGGGTCTCAGTCACCTCGGCCTCCCTGGGGCCCGGACCGGTCGGGCCGTGCGCGGCGAGCGGCAGTCCGGCGGCGAGGAACACGACGTGCTCGGCGCGCGGATCGTCCGCGTCCCGGGCCGTCAGCTCCTCCAGCTTCGCGGCGACGGTGCCGAAGAGCTCGGTGAGCGACTCGGCCGTCAGACGGGGCATGAGGTCGCTGATCCCGGACGGCTCCACCCATTCCTGGCCGAGCCGCCCGGCGGCCATGTCCACCTCGTGCCGGGCCAGGGACCTCTCCAGGTGCTCGATCTGCCGGCGCCGCGCCAGGCTGACGAAGGCCCGGCCCGCCGCGGTGGACTCCATCGTCTCGTTGCTCCAGGAGGTCACCGTGTGTACGGCCCGCCAGCGCCGCTCCCGGCCGTCGCGGTGCTCGGCCTCGGTGATGAACGCGTACTTCGCCAGCACCCGCAGGTGATAGCTGGCCGACGCCGACGACTCCCCCGTCCGGGCGGCCAGCTCACTCGCCGTGGCGGGCCCGTCCTGCCGCAGCAGCCCGAGCAACTGGATGCGCAGAGGGTGGGTGAGGGCCTTCAGGGCGGCGGTGTCCTGCTCGGGATCGAGTACGCGCTTGTGCTCGTCGCTGTCCATGCCGGGAAGGGTAGGTCGCCCGGGACAGTTCCCAAAAGAGTTTTTGCAAAACTTGCTTGGCAGAATCGGTTCGCAGGACGATATTCCGCCCGGCAGGGCGCCCCGGAGAGCTAGGGTCGGAGACATGGCTTCTCAAGGTGCGGAGTACGAGCGGACGGACGGGTCCGGGGAGACGGCCCCCGAGTCCCCCGAGGCCGCAGGTGGCACCGGCGACAGCGACACCAAGTCCCTGGATCCCAAGGTCGCCTCGGCGATCGCCGCTGCCGAGGCCGCGGGCCCGCAGGGCGTCACGACCGTGCGCGTCGACAGCTGGATCTGGTCCGTCCGCCTCGTCAAGACCCGCTCCATGGGAGCCACCGCCTGCCGGGGCGGCCACGTCCGGGTCAACGGCGAGCGCGTGAAGCCCGCACACGCCGTCCGCGTCGGTGACGAGGTACGTCTACGGCACGAGGGGCACGAGCGGGTCGTCGTCGTCACACGGTTGATCCGCAAGCGTGTCGGGGCCCCCGTGGCCGCCCAGTGCTACATCGACAACTCCCCGCCGCCCCCGCCCCGCGAGGCCGTCGCCCCGGCCGGCATCCGCGACCGCGGCGCGGGCCGCCCGACGAAGCGGGACCGCCGCGAGCTGGAACGCCTCCGCGGTCTGGGCGGACCCGGCCCGGTCCCAGGTCCTGGCGCCGGCCCCGGCTTCGGCAGGCCGAAGCCCTGACACCGAGCGGCGCGACGGCGCCCGGGAGGAGCCCCTCGGCCTCCCGGACGCCGCCGCAGCCGCACGCGAGACGCGGTCAGGCCTGTCGCCTCAGCAGTCGCACCAGGTCGCCGTTGTGCCCCCGCCTCGCCCAGGCGATGAGGGCGAGCGGCACGAGCAGCACGAGCGGCGTCGCCGCGTACTGCCCGTCGAAGACGGCTGTCTGCACGATGAACGCGCCCACCATCAACGCGCCCAGCGCCATCGCCGCCACCGACTGGAGCACCGGCATCAACAGGGCGATGGCTCCGGCCAGTTCGAGCACGCCGATGGTGTACATCCCCGCGCTGCCCCAGCCGAGCCGCTCGAAGGACTCGGCGGCCGACACGTGCCCGATCAGCTTGGGCAGGGCGCTCGGAATCGCGTAGAAGAGGGCGAGCAGCACCTGCAGCGTGCGCAGCGCGATCCGGGCACGCCGCCCGCGAGCGGTCGCGGACTCGGCGATGACGGCGCCAGCCGGGGTGGAGCCGACGACGGGAACGGAAGCGGTGGCCTTGGACATGGCGGTCTCCTGCGGGAAGCGGTCCGTGCTGGTGTCGGAGGGGTAGACCGCCCCACGTGCCCGGACTCATCGCCCGACGCAGGGCGACCTCGGCCGAAACGCCTTTTCCGCCGACGCCGCCACCCAGTCCGCCGACACCGCCCGGATCCGTGGAGGTCGTCGATGGCCTCGTGCGGCACCGCGTGGTCGAGCAGGATCTCGGGCAGTGTGGTGGGTTGCCGGCGATGTGCGCGGCTCCCCCGGGGACCTGGGCGGGCTTTGGTGGACCTTGGGGACCCTCGCCACGAAGAGTACGTTGCAAGCAGGAGTGGTGATCGACGATGCGTACAGGCAGTGAACCGCGGACCGCGCGCAGTGCCCTGCGGGCGCGCTTCTGGCTGAGCCTGTGGGGGCTGCTCTGGGCGCTCTTCGGGATGGTGGCGTTCGTGATCACCGGGCGGACCGGCTGGGCCATCGCCTGCGGTGTACTGCTGGCGATCGTCACGATCGACCTGGCCGTCGTCCTGCGGCGCATCCGTCAGGGCCCGCACTACCAGCCGGGCCCCGGCGTCCCGCCCTACCGGCCGCCGGACGATCGCCCCTGAGGCGGGCGGGGCGGCCGGTCACGCGTCGAAGCGCGCGGCCTTCAGGAACTCAGGGTTCGGGTCCAGCGCGGCCGCCAGACGGAAGTGGCGTTTCGCCTGGTCGGGACGGCCCTGGCGCTCATACGTACGGGCGAGCGCGAAGTGTGCGAAGGCGTTGTCGGGCTCCCGCTCCAGGACGATCTGGAACTCGAGCTCCGCCGGCCTCAGCTGCGCCGCCGCGAAGAAGGCACGCGCCCGCAGCAGCCGCGCCGCGGTGTTCTCGGGGTGGGTGGCGATGACGCCGTCGAGGAGCTTCACCGCGCCCCGCGGGTCCCGCGCCGCGAGGAGTTGCTCGGCGGCACGGAAGTCGATGACATGCGTCTCCGGGGTACGTCCGGTCGAACCGCTGGTCTCGGGCACGGCACAGTCCTTCCCTCACTGCACGGGTTCAACGCCCCCCGGGGGTGCCGCTATTCCGCGGAAGACGGCCGGGACGCCCGCGACCTGCGCACCAGCTCGGCCCACACGTCCGTCACGCGCCGCTCCAGCTCCCGGAGCGGGACGTCGTTGTCGATGACGATGTCGGCGATCTCCCTGCGCCGCTCGCGCGTCGCCTGGGCGGCCATCCGCGCCCGGGCGTCCTCCTCGGTCATGCCACGCAGCCGCACCAGCCGGTCGAGCTGGGTCTCGGGGGCCGCGTCGACGACGATCACCAGGTCGTAGAGCGGCGCCAGACCGGTCTCGGTGAGGAGCGGGACGTCGTGGACGACGACCGCGTCCTCGGCGGCGGCCTCCTCGAGCTCGCGGGAGCGGGCGCCGACCAGGGGATGGACGATCGCGTTGAGGGTGGCGAGCTTCTGCGCGTCGGCGAAGACGATGGCGCCGAGGCGGGGCCGGTCCAGGCTGCCGTCTTCGGCGAGGATCTCCTCGCCGAAGGCCTCGACGACCGAGGCGAGCCCCGGCGTCCCCGGCGCGACGACCTCCCGCGCGATGCGGTCGGCGTCGATCAGCACGGCCCCGCACTCCACGAGCAGCCGTGACACCTCACTCTTGCCGGCACCGATGCCACCGGTCAGGCCCACCTTCAGCATGCCCCGCAGCTTAGGCCCTGCCTCTGACAGGGGCCTCGCCCAGGTGCTCCGGTGATCAGGTGTCGCCTTCTCGTTCCGCCAGGAACTTCTCGAACTCCTGGCCGATCTCGTCCGCCGACGGGATGTCCACCGGCTCGGCGAGCATGTTGCCCCGGGTCTCGGCGCCCGCGACGGCGTCGTACTGGTGCTCCAGGCCCTCGATGAGCGCGGTGAGGTCCTCGTCGCCCTCGCGGATCTGCCGGTCGATCTCCGTCTGGGTGCGGTGGGCGTCTGAGCGCAAGGCGTGGGCGATGCCGGGCAGCACCAGTCCGGTCGCCCCCGTGATGGCCTCCAGGACCGTCAGGGCCGCGTCCGGATACGGGGAGCGGGCGATGTAGTGCGGGACATGGGCGGCGACGCCCAGGACGTCGTGCCCGGCCTGGAGCAGGCGGTACTCGACGAGGGACTCGGCGCTGCCGGGCACCTGCGCCTCCTCGAACGGGCTGGGGTGGCCCGGCACGAGGTCGGTGCGGTTGCCGTGCGGGGTGAGGCCGACGGGCCGGGTGTGCGGGACGCCCATGGGGATGCCGTGGAAGTTGACCGAGAGGCGGACGCCGAGCCGCTCCACGATCTGCTTCACGGCGGCGGCGAAGCGCTCCCACTCCACGTCCGGCTCGGGGCCGGACAGCAGCAGGAAAGGCGCCCCGGTGGCGTCCTGCACGAGCCGCACCTCGAGGGCGGGGTCCTCGTAGTCGGCCCAGCGGTCGCGCTTGAACGTCAGCAGCGGGCGGCGGGCGCGGTAGTCCACGAGCCGGTCGTGGTCGAAGCGGGCGACGACCTGGTGGGGCAGGGAGTCGAGCACCCGGTCGACGATCTGGTCGCCCGTCTCGCCCGCGTCGATGTATCCGTCGAAGTGGTAGAGCATGACCAGTCCGGCCGACTCCTGGGCGAGCGCCATGTCGACGACGGCCAGGCCCTTCGGCTCCCATGCGTACAAACCCTGCGGATCAAGCACAGTGACCGCTCCTCCTCGTGTTCACACTCCACAACACCGTTGCGGGTGTGGGCATTCCCGCGGGAGGAGATTCATGATCTTGGCGGCGAGGGCAACGCCCCGTCAGGGGCGCGGAGAACTGCGCGACCAATCCCCACGGCCCGCAGCCGAACGACGGCCGGAAAACGCCGAGGGGCCGCACCTCGAAAGGTACGGCCCCTCGGTCAGGAGCTACAGCTCAGTGGGCGTTCAGCTCTGCCCACCGGCCAGCTTCTCGCGCAGCGCGGCCAGCGCCTCGTCCGAGGCCAGCGCGCCGGAGTTGTCCGGGCCCTCGGAGGAGTACGAACCGCCACCACCGCCGGACGCGGCCGGAGCGGCAGCCTCGCCACCCTCGGCAGCGGCCTTCTCGTCCGCCTCGCGGGACTTGATGACCTGCGCCTGGTGCTGCTCGAAGCGCTGCTGCGCCTCGGCGTACTGGGTCTCCCACGCCTCGCGCTGGGTCTCGTAGCCCTCGAGCCAGTCGTTGGTCTCGGGGTCGAAGCCCTCGGGGTAGATGTAGTTGCCCTGGTCGTCGTACGACGCGGCCATGCCGTAGAGCGTCGGGTCGAACTCGACCGAGGCCGGGTCCGAGCCGAAGGACTCGTTGGCCTGCTTCAGCGAGAGGCTGATGCGACGGCGCTCGAGGTCGATGTCGATGACCTTGACGAAGATCTCGTCGTTGACCTGGACGACCTGCTCCGGGATCTCCACGTGGCGCTCGGCCAGCTCGGAGATGTGGACCAGCCCCTCGATGCCCTCGTCCACGCGGACGAACGCACCGAACGGAACCAGCTTCGTGACCTTGCCGGGCACGACCTGGCCGATCTGGTGGGTGCGGGCGAACTGCTGCCACGGGTCTTCCTGCGTCGCCTTCAGCGACAGGGAGACACGCTCGCGGTCCATGTCGACGTCGAGGACCTCGACGGTGACTTCCTGGCCGACCTCGACAACCTCGGACGGGTGGTCGATGTGCTTCCAGGAGAGCTCGGAGACGTGGACCAGGCCGTCGACGCCACCCAGGTCCACGAAGGCACCGAAGTTGACGATCGAGGAGACGACGCCGGAACGGACCTGACCCTTCTGGAGGGTGGTGAGGAACGTCTGGCGGACCTCGGACTGGGTCTGCTCCAGCCAGGCACGGCGGGACAGGACCACGTTGTTGCGGTTCTTGTCCAGCTCGATGATCTTGGCCTCGAGCTCCTTGCCCACGTAGGGCTGGAGGTCGCGGACGCGGCGCATCTCGACCAGGGAGGCCGGAAGGAAGCCACGGAGGCCGATGTCGAGGATGAGACCACCCTTGACGACCTCGATGACGGTACCGGTGACGATCCCGTCCTCTTCCTTGATCTTCTCGATGGTGCCCCAGGCGCGCTCGTACTGGGCGCGCTTCTTCGAGAGGATCAGGCGGCCTTCCTTGTCCTCCTTCTGGAGAACAAGGGCCTCGATCTCGTCACCGACGGCGACGACCTCGTTGGGGTCGACGTCGTGCTTGATCGAGAGTTCGCGGCTCGGGATCACGCCTTCGGTCTTGTAACCGATGTCGAGCAGGACCTCGTCCCGGTCGACCTTCACGATGACGCCGTCGACGATGTCGCCGTCGTTGAAGTACTTGATCGTCTCGTCGATCGCGGCGAGGAAGGCTTCCTCGTTACCGATGTCGTTGACCGCTACCTGCGGGGTGGTTGCGGTGGTCTCGGTGCTGCTCGTCATGTGGGAAAGGGCTCCGGTACGGACATTGAAGTCGTAGGTACTGCTACGCCGGGAGCCCGTTTCGCTCTGCAGAAGCCGGACAGCCAAGGAAGCGCCACGCAAAAAACGGTGGCGCCTCGACAACCGAGGGGACATACATACAGATGCGAGCGCAGCCTGCTACGTCTGAGGTGCGCAGGCCCGCAGCGCAACTTGTAGCATACGGGGGCAGCCGGGCGGGGTCAATGCGCGAAGCCGCCCACGCGGGGCGGATCGCCGCATACCCGGCACAAGTCCTGTCGTCCGAGGCCACGCGGGCCGCACGACGCCCCCTTTGTGCCACCGCCGGGACCGGCTGGACGGAAGAGTACGACGAGGGAGCCGATCATCCAAGAGTCCGAAGCGTCCGAACCCGAGGCCACCCGGCGCGATGCCGATGTCACGGAAAGCTCCCGGGCCAACCGTGGCTGGTGGGACCGCAACGCGGACGAGTACCAGGTCGAGCACGGCACGTTCCTCGGCGACGACCGCTTCGTGTGGGGCCCCGAGGGTCTCGACGAGGTGGAGGCCGAACTGCTCGGCCCCCCGGAGGGGCTGAAGGGCCGGGACGTTCTGGAGATCGGCGCCGGCGCCGCCCAGTGCTCGCGGTGGCTGACCGCCCAGGGTGCGCGCCCGGTCGCCCTCGACATCTCGCACCGGCAGCTCCAGCACGCGCTGCGCATCGGCGTTGCCTTCCCCCTGGTGTGCGCCGACGCCGGTGCGCTCCCCTTTACGGACGGCTCGTTCGACCTGGCCTGCTCGGCGTACGGGGCGCTGCCCTTCGTCGCCGACCCGCGCCAGGTCCTGCGGGAGGTGCGCCGGGTGCTGCGGCCCGGCGGCCGGCTCGTCTTCTCGGTGACGCATCCGATCCGCTGGGCCTTCCCGGACGAGCCGGGGCCGGAGGGGCTGTCGGTGTCGGGGTCGTACTTCGACCGCACGCCTTACGTCGAGCAGGACGACGAGGGCCGCGCGGTGTACGTCGAGCACCACCGCACCCTCGGCGACCGGGTCCGGGACGTCGTGGCGTCCGGCTTCCGGCTGGTCGACCTGGTGGAGCCGGAGTGGCCGGCCTGGAACACCTCCGAGTGGGGCGGCTGGTCGCCCCTGCGCGGGAACCTCATTCCCGGCACGGCGATCTTCGTGTGCGAACGGGAATGAGGCCCGCGCGCGTGGGAGCGACCCTCCCGGGCGTACGACACTGAGGGCGTGATCCGTTACGACGCCCTGGACTCCCTGCCCGTACGCGATGCCCTGCCCGCCCTGGACGACGCCCTTCAGGGGCACGGGACGGCCGTCCTCGTGGCGCCGCCGGGAACCGGCAAGACGACCCTGGTGCCCTTGGCGCTGGCGGGGCTGCTGGGCGAGGGGCCCGAACGGCGGGTGACCGTGGCCGAGCCGCGGCGGATCGCGGCCCGGGCCGCGGCACGCCGGATGGCCTGGCTGCTGGGCGAGAAGCCCGGGGAGAGCGTCGGCTACACGGTGCGCGGCGAGCGGGTCGCCGGACGGCACACACGCGTGGAGGTCGTCACGACCGGTGTGCTGGTGCAGCGGCTCCAGCGGGACCAGGAGCTGGCCGGCGTGGACGTGGTGGTGCTCGACGAGTGCCATGAGCGGCACCTGGACGCGGACACGGCGGCGGCGTTCCTGTGGGACGTGCGGCAGACGCTCAGGCCCGAGCTGCGGCTGGTGGCGGCCTCGGCGACGACCGACGCCCGAGGGTGGGCGGCGTTGCTGGGCGGGGCGCCGGTGGTCGAGGCGCACGGGGCGGCGTATCCGGTCGAGACGGTGTGGGCGCCGCCGGTGCGTCCCTCCCCCACTCTCGGCTCCGCTCGAGCGGGAGGTGCCCCCAGGCCGCCGCACGGGATGCGGGTCGATCCGGCGCTGCTGTCCCATGTGGCGTCCGTGGTCCGGCGGGCGCTGGCCGAGCGGGACGGGGACGTGCTGTGTTTCCTGCCGGGCGTGGGCGAGATCGCCCGGATCGCCGGGCAGCTCGGAGGGCTCGGGGACGTCGAGGTGCTCCAGGTGCACGGACGGGCGCCGGCGGCCGTGCAGGACGCGGTGCTGCGGCCCGGGGAGCGGCGGCGGATCGTGCTGGCCACGTCCGTCGCGGAGTCCTCCCTGACGGTGCCGGGGGTGCGGGTCGTCGTGGATTCGGGGCTGGCGCGCGAGCCGCGGGTGGACCACGCGCGCGGGCTGAGCGCGCTGACGACCGTGCGGGCGTCGCAGGCGGCCGGCCGGCAGCGGGCGGGGCGGGCCGGGCGTGAGGCACCGGGGGCGGTGTACCGCTGCTGGGCGGAGGCCGAGGACGCGCGTCTGCCGCGGTATCCGTCGCCGGAGATCAAGGTGGCCGACCTGACGGCGTTCGCGTTGCAGGTGGCGTGCTGGGGCGATCCGGACGCGTCCGGGCTGGCGCTGCTGGACGGGCCGCCGAGCGGGGCCATGGCGGCTGCGCGGGACGTCCTGACGGCGGTGGGGGCGCTGGACTCCGCCGGACGGGCCACCGAGCGGGGAGTCCGGCTGAGCCGGGTGGGGGTGCATCCCCGGCTGGGGCGGGCGCTGCTCGACTCCGTCCCGTTCCTGGGAGCCGGGAGGGCCGCGGAGGTTGTGGCGCTGTTGAGCGAGGAGGCCCCGCGGGAGTACGGCGACGATCTGGCCGGTGCGTTGCGTCGTGCCCGGCGTGGGGGTGACGCCTATGCCGCACGGTGGCGCGGTGAGGTGCGGCGGCTGCGGGCCGTCGATTCCGGTGATTCCCACCAGGCCGGGGCACCGGACGCGGCACCGGGGAGCCGGTCCGAAGAACAGCAGGTCGGGCTCGTCGCCGCTCTCGCCTTTCCCGAACGGGTCGCCAAAGCGGACGGCGGGTCGTATCTCATGGCGTCCGGAACGCGCGCCGAGATCGGCGACGGGAGCGCGCTGCGCGGTTCGCCTTGGATCGCCGTGGCCGTGGCCGACCGGCCCGTCGGCAGGGGCCACGCGCGCGTGCGGCTCGGGGCCGCCGTCGACGAGGAGACGGCCCGCCTCGCGGCCGGCGCCTTGCTGGAGGAGCGGGACGAGGTCGGGTGGGACGACGGGGACGTCGTGGCGCGGAGGGTGGAGCGGCTCGGGGCCGTGGAGCTGGCGGTGCGGCCGCTGAGGGACGCCGACCCCGGGCTCGTGCGCGACGCGCTGCTGGACGGGCTGCGGCGGGAGGGGTTCGGGCTGCTGCGGTGGTCGGCGCAGGCCGGTGTCCTGCGGCAGCGGCTCGCGTTCCTGCGTCTGCGTCTCGGGGACCCCTGGCCGGACGTCTCCGACGAGGCGCTGCACGCGCGCGTGGAGGAGTGGCTGGAGCCGGAACTCGGCCGGGCGCGGCGGAGGGCCGATCTGGCGCGGATCGATGCCGGGCAGGCGCTCACCCGGCTGCTGCCCTGGGCCGGTGGGGAGGCCGGGCGGCTCGACGAGCTGGCTCCGGAGCGGATGACCGTGCCGAGCGGGTCGAAGGTCCGGATCGACTACTCGCGGCCCGAGCAGCCCGTCCTGGCGGTGAAGGTGCAGGAGATGTTCGGGCTCCAGGCGTCGCCGCGGATCGCCGGGGTGCCGCTGCTGGTGCATCTGCTGTCGCCGGCCGGGCGGCCGGTCGCCGTCACCGCCGATCTCGCGTCCTTCTGGCGGGACGGCTACCAGGGCGTGCGGGCGGAGCTGCGGGGCCGGTATCCGAAGCATCCGTGGCCCGAGGACCCGGCGGGCGCCGAGCCGACCCGGCACACCAACGCGCGGCTCAGGCGCTGACCGACGACGGTTCCCCGGCCGCCGTGGGGGCCGGGCCCGAGGAGCGGCGTCCGCGGGCCTCCAGGTACAGCGCGAGCGCCAGCAGGAGGGCACCCAGGGTCAGGAAGCCCCACGGCAGGTAGGAGGTCATCAGCAGGATGAGCAGACGCTGGGACTTCACCAGGTCGACCGTGTGCGTGAGGTAGTCCTCGCGCATCTTCACGTGGCCGGCGAAGGCGGTCACCTTGTCGCGGTCGCCGAGGAGGGCACCGCCGCGCAGTTCCTCCTGGTGGATCTCCTCTCCGTAGACGGGGGCGCCGGTGAGGGGTTCGACCCAGAACTTGCGGACCGTGGTGTACCAGCGGGTGGTGCCGGTCCGGGCGACCGCCTCGGGGGTGAGGCCCTGCACGGGCAGGGTTTTGGGGAACTTCACCTTGGTCCAGGGGATGGTCTGCTCGAAGGAGTAGACCTCCAGACCCCGGAAGTCCTCGGTGCCCTTGTACTCGATGGGCGCGGTGATACGGGCCTGGGCGTCGAAGTACGCGTAGTCCCGCTTCTCCGTGAGGAACGGCCACTTGAACTCGATGCCCCGGCGGCGTACCGGGTCCCCGTCGACCATCTCGCCGGTGGCGTGCACGGGGTCCTGGGTGTGGGCGTCGAAGATGTAGCGCTCGGGGATCTTCGACACCATCTTGCCGTCCGGACCGACGACGTAGGACAGGCCGTCCCAGACGACGACGTCCCGGCCGGCCGACTCCTCGATCCGTTCGGAGGCCTCCACGTTGCCCTTGAGGGTCTGCACGATGGTCACCTTGGGGACCTTCTTCGCCCGCATCGTGGCGTAGTCGAGGAGGGTGGCGTCCTTCGCCTCCAGAACCATCTCCTGGTACTGGTGCGCCGGGACCTTGGCGAGGCGCGGGAAGGCGTACCAGCGCAGCAGCGGGGACAGGGCCGTGAAGAACACGGCGAGGGCGAGCAGGACCAGGCCGGCCTTGCGGCGCATCTCGGCCTCCCTCCCGGGCGGGCGGTCAGGGGTGTGCGGGCACCGTCGTCAGCAAGGGCTTCGGGGACGTCCCGCCCGAGGGGGAGCCGAGGGCGGTCAGCGTCAGGACGACGGCGAACGCGAGGGCGAGACCGGTGGCGACGGCGATGAGGGCGCGCATACGGAGCCTCCCCACGGGTCGTGACGGTGGAGCTGATACACCGTCAGATGCTCGGCACCGTAGCAACGCGCGCCGGAGATGAGAACACGTTGCACACACAACGACGCCCCTCTTACAAGAGGGCGTCTCTTGTAAGAGGGGCGTCGTCCGTCGTACCGGAGAGCTACGCGCTCGGACTGGCCGAGGGGCTCGGCGAGGACGTCTCGGCCGCCGCCACCGTCAGTTCGACGGTGAGCGTCGCGCCGCCCGCCGTGGTGACGCGCAGCAGGAACGTGCCGGTCGTGTCGTCCGCGTACAGCTCGGGCAGCTTCAGCAGGCCCTTCGCGTCCGTCTTCAGACCCGTCAGGGTGCGGACGGTCTTGCCGTCGGCGTCCTTGAAGTAGGGGCCCTTGTCGTTGGCGGCCGGATCGTCCGCAGACTTGACCAGCGTGGCGGTGGCCGCGACACCGTCGGCGACGGCGCCCTTGTACGTGGCCTTCACCTCGACCTGGTCGGCGAACTCGCCGCCGGGGACGCAGGTCAGCGTGGCGTCACCGGTGCGGGCGAGGGCGTCGGCGGCCCGCTCGGTGACGGTGGCCTTGTAGTCGAGGCCCGGGACGACACGGCCCACCACGGTGGCGCGGATCGTGACGGCGCCGGTCTTCTCCCCCGCCCGCAAAGCGGGCGCCACGGCGACGCCGGAGCTGTTGGTGGCGACCGTGGCCACGCTCTCGCCGCCGGTGAAGGTGGTGTCCGTGTCGCCGACGATCGTGAAGCGGACTCTGACCTTGGCGACGGCCTTGCCGGCCGCCGTCTCGGCACGGGTGCTGATCCGCCGGTCGAACGTGTCACCGGCCATGGCGGTCAGCTTCGCGGTTCCGGCGTCCTCCAGGTGGTCCACCGTGTCGGTGGGGGTGGGGGGCTTCGTGGGCGGCGTACCGGGCGGGGTGGTGGTGGGCGGGGTCGTGGTGGGCGGGGTCGTGGGCGGCTTCGGAGCGGTCGTACCGTCGCCGGGCTTCGCGGGCTTTCCGGGCTTGGTCGGCTTGGGGCCGGGCTTCGGCGCCGAGTGGCCCGGAGCGGTGGCGCCGGGTGTGGTGGGTGCCGGGTTCGTGCCCGCGCCCACGCCGTGGTCGCTGCGGTTGTCGGGCAGCGTGCCGGTGCCGTCCGGAACCTCGTGCGTGCCCTTGCGGTAGTACTCCAGCCACCTCATGACGAGGTTCAGGTACTCCCGCGAGTTGTTGTAGCTGAGGATCGCCCGGTCGAGGTCGCCCTGCTGGGACAGGTCCCAGTTGTTGCGGCACAGGTAGTGGCCGGCGGCGAGGGCGGCGTCGTAGATGTTGTTGGGGTCCTGCTTGCCGTCGCCGTTGCCGTCGCGACCCGCCCAGGCCCACGTGGAGGGGATGAACTGCATGGGGCCGACGGCCTGGTCGTACGAGCTGTTGCCGTCGTAGGCGCCGTCGTCGGTGTCCCTGATGAGGGCGAAGCCGTTGCCGTCGAGCTGCGGGCCCAGGATCGGCTTGATGGTGGTGCCGTCGGCCCTGACCTGGCCGCCACGAGCCTGTCCCGACTCCACCCGGCCGATGGCCGCGAGGAGTTGCCAGGGCAGGTTGCAGCCGGGCTTGGCCTCGCGCAGCGCGCTCTCGGCCTTTTTGTAGGCGTCGAGGACGGTCGCGGGAATGCCTGATTCCGTGGGACTCGTGCCGCCCGGGCCGGGGCCCGTGGACGGTGACGGGTTCGGGCTCTTGAGCGGGGGCAGGTCCGTGTAGTACGGCGAGTTGCCGGTGGCGCTGCCGTCGGAGGCACTCGCTTCGGGTGAGGGCGTGGCGCCGGCGGCGGTCTGCCTGCGGTGGTCGTTCACGCCCGGAGCCTGGGAGGCGGACAGTGCCGCGACCGCGACCGCGGCCACGGCGGTGGTCGCCGCCCCCTTGCACAGCCTCCTGCCGAATTGCGCCGCCATAGAGTGAACCCCTCCCGTGAACGCCCGAGCGTCCGGTCTCCGTCTGCAGTGTTCTACGTCTGCAGTGTTCGCCCTGTTGTGACGATCGAACCGCCCGAGAGGTTGCCCTCCGACGGTCACAACTCTGTGTTCTCCAGTGCTCTGCTCTTCACCGCGGTCACGAGTGCGACGCGCTCCCCGCGCGGTGACTCTGGCGACCCTACGGCAACTCTCTTTGCTCGGGCAGCCGTTCGTGACCGTTTTTCACCCGTGGGTCGTGCGCGAGCGGAACGCCGTCGACGGGTGGGCATCCCGCATACTGGGCCACTGGTCGCCGGGTACGCCCGACCTGGTGCAACGACCTCCGCAAGGAGCCGAGTTGCCGTTCACGCTGAGCCATGCGGCAGCCGTGCTGCCCGCCGTTCGCACGGACGGCACCGGCCGGGGCCCGCTGGTGCCCGCCGTGCTCGTGGCGGGTTCCTTCGCGCCCGACATGACCTATTACGCGGCTAGTGTGGTATCCGGGGCGATGGAGTTCGGTGATGTCACGCACGCGTTCGCGGGCGTCCTCACGGTTGATGTGCTCATCGCCTGGGCGCTGGTGGGGCTCTGGCTGCTGGTGCGTGAACCGCTCGTGGCGTTGCTGCCGCGGGCCCGGCAGGGGCGGGTGTCGGCCCTGCTGCGCTGCGGTGTGCCCCGTACGCGGGTGCGGCCCTCACTGGTGGCGCGGTGGTACGTGTCCGCGGTGCTCGGTGCGGCGACCCATGTGGTGTGGGACGCGTTCACGCATCTCGACCGGTGGGGCATGCGGCTGTTTCCGGTGCTGGGCCGGGAGGTGGCGGGCTCACCGCTGTACTGGTACCTGCAGTACGGCGGTTCGGCGGTGGCCGCGGTCGTGATCGCCGTGTTCCTGGCGCGGGCGCTGCGCAGGGCGCCCCTGCGGGAGCCAGTGGGAATCCCCGTGCTCGCGGGGCGGGACCGGTGGGCTGCCGCCGCCGTCATCTGCGGCTTCGCACTGGCCGGTGCGGTGCAGCGGGCGTCGCGGTGGTGGGCGTACTGGGGCTCGGAGGCGAAGCCGTGGGAGATCATTCCGACGGTGTGCTTCGGCGCGGGCGCGGGGCTCGTCCCGGCGCTGCTGCTCTACGCCGTGGGAGTCAGGGTGCGGCGTCCGGTTCCGGTCCCCGCCGGTCGGGCCCCGGCCGCCGGGACGGAGCCGAGCCGCCCGGCCGCTCGCTGAGCACCCTGTCGGTCGTCGTGATGTACACCGTGATGGTGGTGTGCCCGGGGCGGGGGCGCGGCAGCAGGGTGAGGACGAGCGTCAGGCAATCACGGGCCAGCCGGGCCCACGGGTGCGAGGGTTTGCCGGGGCCTTCAGGGGTGCCGGGAGCGCCATGGGCGCCGGGCCTCTTATAGGTGCCGGATGCCCCATGAGTGCTGGAGCCCTCATAGGTGCCGGAAGCGCCATGAGTGCCGGACGGCATGGTGTCGCCGCCGGGGAGGCCGAGGAGACCGGGCAGGTCGTCGGTGCCGGTGAGGGCGGACCAGACCTCGGTGTCGCCGAGGGCCAGGACGGTGGCCGGGTCGACGGCGCCGGGGAGGGCCGTCACGACGGCGGAGAGGGCACCGGTACCGGCGGAACCGGCGGGCCGCCGACCGCATGCGGTGAGACGCTGCCGCAGGTCCGCCGCCGCGTGGCGCAGGGCCGTGGTGAAGGGGACGGGGGCGCGAACCGTGCTCGCGGCGGCCTCGAACGCCGGGACCGGCGGGAGCGCCACGCCGGGTGCCGTGCGGCTGAGGAACATGCGTATACCCATGCCCCGCATCTTTACGACCGCCGGGGACGGAGGCGCCTTCTCGGGGGCCACGCGAGTGACGGTTCCGCCGGTGTCGGCCAGGCCGGGAGCGGGACGTCCGGGTGCCCGGCTTCGGGAACTCCGGCACACCGATTCAAGCGGAACGTCGATGCCGGGCTGAAACAGGACCCCTGCGCGCCGACCGAGCCGGACCCCAGCGCCCCGGTCAAGACGGGACCGCGAACCCCGGCCGAGGCAGACCACAACGCCCCGGTCAAGACGGGACCGCGAACCCCGGCCGAGGCAGACCACAACGCCGCGCCCGGATCCGGGCACCGAGCCCCGGCCGAGGCAGGACCAGGGCCCAAGCCGAGACCGAACCGCGAACCACGGCCGTACCGGACTCCAGCGCCCCGGCCGAGACGGGACCGCGAACCCCGGCCGAGGCAGACCACAACGCCGCGCCCGGATCCGGGCACCGAGCCCCGGCCGAGGCAGGACCAGGGCCCAAGCCG
>NZ_JBEOSZ010000015.1:78328-153414 GCF_040303285.1 Streptomyces sp. NPDC096046
CCGAGACCGAACCGCGAACCACGGCCGTACCGGACTCCAGCGCTCCGGCCGAGACGGGACCGCGAACCCCGGCCGAGAGGACCGCAGCGCCCGGTTGAGGCGGGGCCGATGCCCAGGGCGAGGCAGGACCTGGGCGTCTGAACACACATCCGCGTCGGTCCCACCACGCGCCCTCGGAGCCCTTCCCGGCCCAGCCGCGCAGCGTCTAGTGGGCCGCCGACTCCCAGTCCGGCCCCGCGCCCACCGAGACGCCCAGCGGGACGCGGAGCTGGACGGCGTTCGCCATCTGGCGGCGGACCAGTTCCTCGGCGGCGGCCCGCTCTCCGGGGGCGATCTCCAGCACGATTTCGTCGTGGACCTGGAGGAGCATGCGGGAGGCGAGGCCGGCTTCCCTCAGGGCATCGTCCACCTTGAGCATGGCGATCTTGACGATGTCGGCCGCCGTGCCCTGGATCGGGGCGTTGAGGGCCATCCGCTCGGCGGCCTCGCGGCGCTGGCGGTTGTCGCTGTTGAGGTCGGGGAGGTAGCGGCGGCGCCCGAAGAGCGTCGCCGTGTATCCCGTGGCCCGGGCCTCGTCGACCGCCCGGCGAAGGTAGTCCCGTACGCCGCCGAACCGCTCGAAGTACGCGTCCATCAGGGCGCGGGCCTCGGCCGCCTCGATGTTCAGCTGCTGGGAGAGGCCGAAGGCGGACAGTCCGTAGGCCAGGCCGTACGACATGGCCTTGATCTTGCGGCGCATCTCGGCGTCGACCGCGGTCGGCTCGACCGCGAAGACCTGGGAGGCGGCCGTGGTGTGCAGGTCCTCGCCCGAGGTGAACGCCTCGATCAGGCCGGCGTCCTCGGAGAGGTGCGCCATCACACGCAGCTCGATCTGGCTGTAGTCGGCCGTCATCAGCGACTCGAATCCGTCGCCGACGACGAAGCCGCGGCGGATCGCGCGGCCCTCGTCGGTGCGGACCGGGATGTTCTGCAGGTTCGGGTCGGTCGAGGACAGACGGCCGGTGGCGGCGACGGTCTGGTTGAACGTGGTGTGGATCCGGCCGTCCGCGGCGATGCTCTTGATCAGACCCTCGACGGTCACGCGGAGCTTGGCCTGCTCGCGGTGGCGGAGCATGATCACCGGAAGCTCGTTGTCCGTCTGGCCGGCGAGCCAGGCGAGGGCGTCGGCGTCCGTGGTGTAGCCGGTCTTGGTCCGCTTGGTCTTGGGCAGGGCCAGCTCGCCGAACAGGACCTCCTGGAGCTGCTTGGGCGAGCCCAGGTTGAACTCGTGCCCGGCTGCCGCGTGGGCCTCCTTGACCGCCTGCTGGACGGCGCCGGCGAACATCTGCTCCATGGCCTCCAGGTGGGGCCGGTCGGCCGCGATGCCGTGCCGCTCCATGCGGGCGAGCAGCGCGGAGGTGGGCAGCTCCATGTCGCGCAGCAGGTCGGCGGCGCCGACGTCCTCCAGGCGGCTCTCGAAGGCCTGGCCCAGGTCGAGAACGGTCCGGGCCTGGATCATCAGGGCCTCGGCCTCGGCGGCGTCGTCCGCGCCGAAGGCGAGCTGCCCGTCGGCGGCGGCGGCGGGGGTCAGCTCGCGGTGCAGGTACTCCAGGGACAGCGCGTCCAGGTCGAAGGAGCGGCGGCCCGGCTTGACCAGGTAGGCGGCGAGCGCGGTGTCCATGCGCACGCCCTCGACGCTCCAGCCGTGCTCGGCGAAGACCCGCATGGCGCTCTTGGCGTTGTGGAAGACCTTGGGCCGGCCGGCGTCTGCGAGCCAGGCCGCGAAGGCCCTCTCGTCGGCCTCGTCCAGCTGGGAGGGGTCGAACCAGGCGGCGGGGCCGCCGGCCGCGGCGAGGGCGACCTCGGCGACCGAGCCGGTACCGAGGGCCCAGGTGTCGACCGTGGCGACGGCGAGGGGCTGCGTGCCGTGCTCGGTGAGCCAGGCGGGCAGCTCGCCGGTGCCGAGCACCGTGCCGTCCAGCCGCACGCCCTCGGTGCTGATCGGGGTGGTCTCGGCCTCCTCGGCGCCGGGGTCGACGGCGAAGAGCCGCTCGCGCAGCGACGGGTTGCGGATCTCCAGGGTGTCCAGGATCATCGCGACGGCCTTGCGGTCGTAGGCCGTGCGCTCCAGGTCGGTGACGCCCTTGGGGAGTTCCACCCGGCGCTCCAGCTCGGTGAGCCGGCGGTTGAGCTTGACGGATTCCAGGTGGTCGCGGAGGTTCTGCCCGGCCTTGCCCTTGACCTCGTCGACACGCTCGACGAGGTCGGCGAAGGAGCCGAACTGGTTGATCCACTTCGCGGCGGTCTTCTCGCCGACGCCGGGAATCCCGGGGAGGTTGTCGGAGGGGTCGCCGCGCAGGGCCGCGAAGTCGGGGTACTGCGCGGGCGTCAACCCGTACTTCTCGAACACCTTCTCCGGGGTGAAGCGGGTCAGCTCGGAGACGCCCTTGGTCGGATACAGCACGGTGGTGTGCTCGCTGACCAGCTGGAACGAATCCCGGTCGCCGGTGACGATCAGCACCTCGAAGCCCTCGGCCTCGGCCTGGGTGGCGAGTGTGGCGATGACGTCGTCCGCCTCGAACCCGTCGACCGCGAAGCGGACGGCGCCCATCGCGTCCAGGAGCTCGCCGATCAGCTCGACCTGGCCCTTGAACTCGTCCGGTGTCTTGGAGCGGTTCGCCTTGTACTCCGTGAACTCCTGGGAGCGCCAGGTCTTGCGGGAGACGTCGAAGGCGACCGCGAAGTGCGTGGGCGCCTCGTCGCGCAGCGTGTTGGCCAGCATCGACGCGAAGCCGTAGATCGCGTTGGTCGGCTGGCCCGTCGCGGTGGTGAAGTTCTCCGCGGGCAGCGCGAAGAACGCACGGTAGGCCAGCGAGTGCCCGTCCATGAGCATCAGTCGCGGCCGGCTGCCGCCGGAGGTCTGGTCGGTCGTCTTCGATGCTGTCTCTGCCACGCCCCCGATCCTGCCACGCCCCACTGACACTCGGCCCCGGCCCCGCGGGTGCCGGGATCGGGCGCGCCCGGCCGGGGACACCGGGCACCGCCTTTCCGCCCGGGCCTCCCCCGCCCGGCGTCACCGCCCCGTGCGAGGATCGGAGACGTACCTCACAGCGCAGTCGAAGAGGAGCGTGTGATGGCGTCGAAGC
The DNA here is from genome assembly GCF_040303285.1 of Streptomyces sp. NPDC096046. Lineage (NCBI taxonomy): Bacteria > Bacillati > Actinomycetota > Actinomycetes > Kitasatosporales > Streptomycetaceae > Streptomyces > Streptomyces sp. NPDC096046. Next base: position 81,454 of record NZ_JBEOSZ010000015.1, read on the forward strand.
CTCCGAAGAGTGATCCGGTTCAGGACGCGCCGCAGGTCACCGGGCCGAAGCACGCGGCCGCGGGGCTCCCGGCGATCGGGCACACGCTGCGGGTCGCCCAGCGGCAGATGGGTGTGAAGCGCACCGCGCTGACGCTGCTGAGCGTGAACCAGAAGGACGGCTTCGACTGCCCGGGCTGCGCCTGGCCGGAGCCGGAGCACCGGCACAGGGCGGAGTTCTGCGAGAACGGCGCGAAGGCGGTGGCCGAGGAAGCCACCCTGCGCCGGGTCACGCCCGAGTTCTTCGCCGCGCACCCGGTCGCCGACCTGGCCGGCCGCAGCGGCTACTGGCTGGGGCAGCAGGGGCGGCTGACCCACCCCGTGTACCTCCCGGAGGGGGGCACGCACTACGAGCCGGTCACCTGGGAGCGCGCCTTCGACATCATCGGCGAGGAGATCGCCGCGCTCGGCTCCCCGGACGAGGCGGTCTTCTACACCTCCGGCCGCACCAGCAACGAGGCCGCGTTCCTCTTCCAGCTGTTCGCCCGCGAGTTCGGCACGAACAACCTGCCCGACTGCTCGAACATGTGCCACGAGTCGTCCGGCTCGGCCCTGTCGGAGACGATCGGCATCGGCAAGGGCAGCGTCCTGCTGGAGGACCTCCACAAGGCCGACCTGATCATCGTCGCCGGGCAGAACCCGGGGACGAACCACCCGCGCATGCTGTCCGCGCTGGAGAACGCCAAGGACAACGGCGCGAAGATCATCAGCGTCAACCCGCTGCCCGAGGCGGGCCTGGAGCGCTTCAAGAATCCGCAGACCCCGCAGGGCATGGTCAGGGGCGCCGCGCTCACCGACCTGTTCCTGCAGATCCGTCTCGGCGGCGACCAGGCCCTGTTCCGCCTCCTGAACAAGCTGATCCTCCAGACGGACGGCGCGGTCGCCGAGGCGTTCGTGCGGGAGCACACGCACGGCTTCGAGGAGTTCGCCGAGGCCGCCCGCGCCGCCGACTGGGACGAGACGCTCACGGCGACCGGTCTGGCCCGCGAGGACATCGAGAAGGCCCTCCGCATGGTCCTCGCCTCCCGGCGCACCATCGTGTGCTGGGCGATGGGCCTCACGCAGCACAAACACTCCGTCCCCACGATCAGGGAAGTCGTCAACTTCCTTCTGCTGCGCGGCAACATCGGCCGCCCGGGCGCCGGCGTGTGCCCGGTGCGCGGGCATTCGAACGTGCAGGGCGACCGCACGATGGGCATCTTCGAACGCCCCGCCCCGGCGTTCCTGGACGCCCTGGAGCGGGAGTTCGGCTTCGCGCCGCCCCGCGAGCACGGCTACGACGTCGTACGGGCCATCCGCGCGCTGCGCGACGGCGAGGCGAAGGTCTTCTTCGCCATGGGCGGCAACTTCGTCTCGGCGTCGCCCGACACGGAGGTCACCGAGGCGGCCATGCGGCGGGCGAGACTGACCGTGCACGTGTCGACGAAGCTGAACCGCTCGCACGCGGTCACGGGCGCGCGGGCCCTGATCCTGCCGACGCTGGGCCGCACCGAGCGCGATCTGCAGGGCGGCGGTGAGCAGTTCGTGACGGTCGAGGACTCGATGGGCATGGTGCACGCCTCCCGGGGGCGGCTGGAGCCGGCGAGCCCGCACCTGCTGTCGGAACCGGCCATCGTCAGCCGCCTGGCCCGCCGCGTGCTGGGTGAGAACAGCCGTACGCCGTGGGAGGAGTTCGAGAAGGACTACGCGACGATCCGGGATCGTATCGCGCGCGTGATCCCGGGCTTCGAGGACTTCAACGCGCGGGTGGCACGCCCCGGCGGCTTCGCGCTCCCCCACGCCCCGCGCGACGAGCGCCGCTTCCCCACGGCCACCGGCAAGGCCAACTTCACCGCCGCACCCGTGGAGTACCCACGAGTGCCCGAGGGCCGTCTGCTGCTGCAGACGCTGCGCTCGCACGACCAGTACAACACCACGATCTACGGCCTCGACGACCGTTACCGGGGCATCCGCAACGGCCGCCGGGTGGTGCTGGTCAACCCCGAGGACGCGCGGGCCCTGAAGCTGGCCGACGGCGTCTACGTCGACCTGGTCGGCGAGTGGCGGGACGGGGTGGAGCGCCGGGCGCCCGGTTTCCGCGTCGTGCACTACCCGACGGCCCGGGGCTGCGCCGCCGCCTATTACCCGGAGACCAACGTGCTGGTGCCGCTGGATGCCACGGCGGACACCAGTAACACCCCGGCCAGCAAGTCCGTGGTGGTGCGTCTGGAACAATCGGCGACCGACTGAGCGTTCGCTCAGTGACACAGGCAACCGAGTGACGAGGACGAACGGAGCCGGGCCCGATGGGTGAGCAGCAGCATGTGAAGTTCCCGCAAGAGGTCATCGACGAGTACGCCGCGCTCGGCGTGGACCTCCTGGCCCTGTTCTCCGCGGGCCACCTGGGGAACCGGATGGGTGTCCAGATCTCCGAGGCGTCGGCGGACCGGGTCGTCGGGACGATGCCGGTGGAGGGCAACACCCAGCCCTACGGACTGCTGCACGGAGGGGCCTCCGCGGTGCTGGCCGAGACGCTCGGCTCCATCGGATCGATGCTCCACGGCGGCAGCTCCAAGATCGCCGTCGGTGTCGACCTGAACTGCACCCATCACCGCGGGGTGCGCTCCGGGCTCGTCACCGGTGTGGCCACGCCCGTGCACCGGGGGCGGTCGACCGCCACCTACGACATCGTCATCACAGACGAAAGCGACAAAAGGGTGTGCACGGCCCGGCTGACCTGCCTCCTGCGCGACGTGAAACCGGCCGACGAGGAGCTCATCCGCGCCGCGAACTGAGCCCCGCGATCCGGCCGACGTAGGGAAAACCCTGGAGGGACGGGCGCGCTCTTGTCGCGGCCCCCTCCGGGCGCTTCACTGGCGCTCCCCCCCCACAGGAGAAGACCCGTCCCACCCCCAGAAGGGTTTCTCTTGACCTCCGTACGCGCCTTCGCCGTCACCACCGCGGCCTGTGCCACCGTGCTCGCCACCGCGCTGCCGTCCTCCGCCATCAACTCCTACAACGCCGCGCCCGCTCCCGAACGCACCGAGGTGGGCGCGCTCGTGGCCACCTGGGACGACGACGGCGACCCCGCGACCCCTGACCGGGCCGACTGGGTCTGCTCCGGCACCATGATCGACGCGGACACCTTCCTGACCGCCGCCCACTGCACCTCGGACTGGCCCGAGAACGTGCGGTTCTACGTCTCCCTCGACCAGGACGTGCAGTCCGGGCTCGACGCGGCGGCGAAGAAGTACCCGGGCGACCCGGCCGCGCAGGCAGCCGCCGTCGCCGTGCGGGGCACCGCCCACTCGCACCCCGGCTACCCGGGGCCCGCCACCGACACCCACGACATCGCGGTGATCCAGCTGCCCGCCGCCGGGGTCAAGGCCCGCTGGAGCTTCACTCCGGCGACCCTGCCCACCGCGAACCAGCTCGGCAAGCTCGGCCCGCAGGGCCTGAACGCCACCGACTGGCTCGTCGCCGGGTACGGCACACAGGAGGCCGTCAACGGCCCCGGCGGCCAGACCCACCCCGGCGGCGGTGTCCGGATGAAGGCGCCCGTCACCTTCAACGCCCTCAACGACTCCTGGGCCCGGCTCGCGATGACAGCGCCCCAGGGCAACGGGGGCGCCTGCTACGGCGACTCCGGCGGCCCCAACTTCGCCGTGCTCGGCGGCAAGAGGGTCCTCGCCGCCACCACCATCACCGGCGACACCCCCTGCTACGCGACCAACGTGACGTACCGCCTGGACACGCCCGGCGCCCGCGCCTTCCTCTCGCCGTTCGTGAAACTGCCGTAACCCCCGGCGGCCTCACCCGCCCGACCCCCGCCGGCGGCCAGCGGTCGCACGGAAGGCCGACAGCCCCGCCGCACGCACCGGGCGGCGGGGCACCGTCCGACCTGCGGCCCGGGTCCCCGCGACCGCCGACTCGGCCCACGAGCGACGAAGTCGCCATGTCACCGGCACCGTCCGCACCGCGCCCGAGCTGCCGATCCGCGAACCGCGGAACCGGCCGCCCCGTCACCCGCCCGTCGCCCTCACTCCCCAACTCCCCGAAGGGCCGGCCTCGTTCGGTCCACCGTGACGGCCGTCGTGCACGCCGCCGCCTGCCGGCGATACGGCCCACCACCCTCCGGGCCACCGGCGCCCTCCACGACCGGGAGCCCCACCGCCACTCCCCGGGTCACCGGCGCCTCCACGACCGCGGTCCCGCCATCACCCTCCGGATCACCGGCACCCCCACCGCCGGGCTCACCGCCCGCGCCGGCCGGCACCCCCCCCCCGGCCGACACCGCGGAAATCTCCGTTTCCCCGCGCCCGAAACCGCCCCCGGCCGCCGGGCGCCCCTTTTCTCGGCATAACGCTCCGTAACACACGAGCAATACAACGCCACGGTTTCCTCTTCGCCCGCGCCCGCGCCCGGGACCTTTTCGATCTCTTTCGGGCCACGCGCGACCCGACCAGCGCATGATCTCGGCCATGGCCAACCGGAAGTGCGGGTTCTCAGAATGCGGACCTCGGCGAAAATCGGCCAAACCCGCCGAGAGGGCCCCGGTCCGGTACCCGACATCCACGGCGTCATAACAAGAAAGTCACAAGCCAGCCCACGCCGCTGTCCCCGCCCTGACCCCGGGCTTAGAGTCACGGCCAGTCACCGCTCCATCGGGAGTTCGGTACCAGCGCGGCACTCACCCCCCGACCAGGGCGGGGCCTGCCTGTGAAAGGACTGATTGTGCGACAGCGTTCCTTGGTGATTCTTACCTCCGTTCTCACGACCGGAGCTCTGACTCTCACCGCCTGCGGTTCCCGAGACGACAGCGGTGACAAGGGCGGAGACAACGGGAGCGGTACCACGCTGACCATCGGCGTCGACGCCCCGCTCTCCGGTGAGAACTCGACCACCGGCCTCGGCATCCAGTACGGCGCCCAGATAGCCGTCGACGACGCCAACAAGAACAACTGGGTCCCGGGCGTGAAGTTCAAGCTCAGGCCGCTGGACGACAAGGCGCAGCCCGCCACCGGCCAGTCCAACGCCACCGCCCTGACCGGCGACAAAACGGTCGTCGGCGCCGTCGGCCCGCTGAACTCCGGCGTCGCCCAGACGATGCAGCAGGTGTTCGCCTCGGCCAACATGGTCCAGATCTCCCCCGCGAACACCGCCCCCGAGCTCACCCAGGGCAAGAACTGGCAGACGGACAAGAAGCGTCCCTTCAAGACGTACTTCCGTACCGCCACCACCGACGAACTCCAGGGCAGCTTCGCCGCCGGCTACGCGTACAACGGCCTCAAGAAGAAGAAGGCCTTCGTCGTCGACGACAAGCAGACCTACGGCGCCGGCCTCGCGAAGATCTTCAACGAGCAGTACAAGAAGCTCGGCGGCAAGGTCGTCGGCACCGACCACGTCAACACCGGCGACAAGGACTTCGGCTCCCTCGTCACCAAGATCAAGAACTCCGGTGCCGACCTGCTCTACTACGGCGGCCAGTACGACGAGTCCGCGCTGATCACCAAGCAGCTCAAGGACGCCGGCGTCAAGATCCCGCTGTTCGGCGGCGACGGCATGTTCGCCTCCACCTACATCGAGGCCGCCGGCAAGTCCTCCGAAGGCGACCTCGCCACCGCCATCGGCGTCCCCGCCGACACCCTGCCCGCCGCCAAGACGTTCATCCAGACGTACAAGGACAAGGGTTACAAGGGCGACTACGGCGCGTACGGCGCCTACGCCTACGACGCCACCACCGCCATCATCAAGGCCGTCAAGGCCGCGGCCGACGCCAACGGCGGCAAGGTTCCCACCGACATCAACGACCTGCGCTCCAAGGTCGTCGACGGTGTCCAGAAGTCCGACTTCGAAGGCCTCACCGGCAAGATCTCCTTCGACGAGTACGGCGACACCACCAACAAGCAGCTGACGGTCTACCAGGTCGAGAAGGGTGCCTGGAAGGACGTGGAGACCGGCACCGCCGACCTGCAGTAGCCCGGCCCGCCACAACGCCCCACGGGCCGCGCGGAAGGGGACCCCGACCGCGCGGCCCGTTTCCACACCCCCACACAGCACACGACCACGCACACATCCAGTGCACACGACCACCAGCGACATGGAGGCCATGCGGTGAACACCCTGCCGCAGCAGCTGGCCAACGGGCTGCTTCTCGGCTCGATGTACGGGCTGATCGCCATCGGCTACACGATGGTGTACGGCATCGTCCAGCTCATCAACTTCGCGCACGGCGAGATCTTCATGACCGGCGCCTTCGGCGCCCTCACGGTCTACTTCTACATCCTGCCCAACGGCACCTCGATGGCCATCGCCGTACCCCTCATGCTCCTCGGCGGAGCACTCGTGGCCATCCTCATCGCCGTCGGAGCGGAACGGTTCGCCTACCGACCACTGCGCGGAGCACCACGCCTGGCACCGCTCATCACGGCCATCGGCCTCTCCCTGGCCCTCCAGGAGGTCGTGCGCAACTTCTACCCCGGCGCCGACCGCGCCCGCGCCTTCCCGGGCCTCGACGCCACCCACGAAATCGGCTCCGTCACCATCAAGGACGCCGACATCTTCCTCATCCTCGCCGCCATCGGCTGCATGGCCGCCCTCGCCTTCTTCGTGCGCCGCAGCCGCACCGGCCGCGCCATGCAGGCCACCGCGCAGGACCCCGACACCGCACAGCTCATGGGCATCGACACCAACCGCATCATCGTCATCGCCTTCGCCATCGGCGGCTTCTTCGCCGCCGTCGCCGCCGTCGCCTACGGACTCAAGTACGGCAACGTCGACTACCGCATGGGCTTCCTCATGGGCCTCAAGGCCTTCACCGCGGCCGTCCTCGGCGGCATCGGCAACATCTACGGCGCCATGCTCGGCGGCGTCGTCCTCGGCATCGCCGAAACCCTCGCCTCCGCCTACATCGACGAGATCCCCGGCATGCAGCAGCTCGGCGGCCAGAGCTGGGCGAACGTCTGGGCCTTCTGCCTCCTCATCCTCGTGCTCCTCTTCAGGCCACAGGGCCTGCTCGGCGAGCGCGTCGCGGACAGGGCGTGATCACATGACCGAGACGACCCAGAAGACCCCAGCGCCGGACGCCGCCCCCACCCCGACGCCCGCCCCGCGCGGTCTCATACCCCTGCCCGTCGCGGCCGCCCGCGCCCTGCTGCTCGCCGGCGGCATCGCCACCGCCGCCTCCACGTTCCTCGCCTGGACCTGGACCGCCCAGTTCCCCGGCGACCTCACCTACAACGGCTACCCCGGCGGCCTGCAGTGGCTGACCTTCACCGCCGGCGTCCTCACCGCACTGTTCGCCCTCGCCGGCTACGGCGTCCGCGGCCTCGGCTGGCTCCTGCCCGCCCGCAACAACGCGCCGCTCGTCCTCACCGCCCTCGGCGGCTTCAGCGTCACCTGGTTCACCGTCATCGCCATCAGCGTCGAACTCGGCGGAGTCGTCAACCTCGAACCCGGCGGCTGGATCGCGGCCATCGCCTCCCTCCTGCCCGTCCTCGGCGCCTTCGCCCTCCCGCAGGAGCGGCCCGACACCGACGGCACCAAGGCAGCCCTCAAGGCCTACGTCGCCAAACCCGACCGCATCGCCGCCCCCCAGGCCATCGCGCCCTGGATCCAGCGAGCCGTCATCACCGTGGCCACCATCATCGGCCTCGGCATCTTCACCTACGGCATCGACACCGAGTACGGCCAGCTCTTCATCGGCTACCTCTTCGTCGTCACCTTCGCGATGTGGGCCGTCCACACCGCCGGCCTCCTCGACCGCTTCTCGGCACTGGTCGCCGCCAACCGCAGCTTCACCCTCGCCATGGGCTTCGCCGCGGCCATCGCCTTCCCCTTCACCCAGACCGACGACCACTACGCCAACATCGGCGTCAACATCCTGATCTTCGGGACGGTCGCCCTCGGCCTCAACATCGTCGTCGGCCTCGCCGGACTCCTCGACCTCGGATACGTCGCCTTCCTCGGCGTCGGCGCCTACACCGCCGCCCTCGTCTCCGGCTCCGAGTTCTCCACCATCTCCGGCTTCCACCTGCCCTTCTGGGCCTCCGCCCTGGCCGGCGCCGCCGCCTCCCTCGTCTTCGGCGTCCTCATCGGCGCCCCGACCCTGCGGCTGCGCGGCGACTACCTCGCCATCGTCACCCTCGGCTTCGGCGAGATCTTCCGCATCGCCGTCAACAACATGGACGGCGACTCCGGACCCGACGTCACCAACGGCCCCAACGGCATCTCCAACATCCCCGACCTGAACCTCCTCGGCTTCAACTTCGGCCAGGCCCACGACATCGGCGGATTCACCCTCGGCCGCTTCGCCAACTACTACCTGCTGATGGTCCTCATCATGGCCATCGTCGTCCTCGTCTACACCCGCGCCGCCGACTCCCGCATCGGCCGCTCCTGGATCGCCATCCGCGAGGACGAGACCGCCGCCACCGCCATGGGCATCAACGGCTTCCGCGTCAAACTCGTCGCCTTCGCCCTCGGCGCCGCCCTCGCCGGCCTCGCCGGCACCGTCAGCGCCCACGTCACCTACAGCGTCGTCCCCACCCCCTACCAGTTCGCCGGCTCCACCCCGCCCAACTCCGCGTTCCTCCTGGCCGCGGTCGTCCTCGGCGGCATGGGCACGGTCGCCGGACCGCTCCTCGGCGCGGCCCTGCTCTACCTGCTCCCCGAGAAGCTCGTCTTCCTCCAGGACAAGTCGCTCCTCGCCTTCGGCATCGCACTCGTCCTGCTGATGCGCTTCCGCCCCGAAGGCATCATCGCCAACCGCCGGCGCCAGCTCGAATTCCACGAGACCGGCCAACTCGACGTACCCAAACAGACCACGCTGACCGACGAACCGGCCGTCACCAAGGCGGGGGCGTAACCACCATGACGACACCTGTACTCGAAGCCCGCGGCGTCACGATGCGCTTCGGCGGCCTCACCGCCGTCCGCTCCGTCGACTTCACGGTCAACGCCGGCGAGATCGTCGGCCTCATCGGCCCCAACGGCGCCGGCAAGACCACCTTCTTCAACTGCCTGACCGGCCTCTACGTCCCCACCGAGGGCACCGTCTCCTACAAGGGCACCGTGCTCCCGCCCAAGCCCCACCTGGTCACCCAGGCCGGCATCGCCCGGACCTTCCAGAACATCCGCCTGTTCGCCAACATGACGGTCCTGGAAAACGTCCTCGTCGGACGCCACACCCGCACCAAGGAAGGCCTCTGGTCCGCCCTCCTGCGCGGCCCCGGCTTCAAGAAGGCCGAACGCGCCAGCGAGGAACGCGCCATGGAGCTCCTGGAGTTCATCGGCCTCGCCCACAAGCGCGACCACCTCGCCCGCAACCTCCCCTACGGCGAACAGCGCAAACTCGAGATCGCCCGCGCCATGGCCTCCGAGCCCGGCCTGCTGCTGCTCGACGAGCCCACCGCCGGCATGAACCCCCAGGAGACGCGCGCCACCGAGGAACTCGTCTTCGCCATCCGCGACAAGGGCATCGCCGTCCTCCTCATCGAGCACGACATGCGCTTCGTCTTCAACCTCTCCGACCGCGTCGCCGTCCTCGTCCAGGGCGAGAAGCTCGTCGAAGGCACCGCCGACGTCGTCCAGGCCGACGAACGCGTCGTCGCCGCCTACCTCGGCGAACCCTTCGAAGGCGACCCCGGCCAGGCCGAAGCCGCCGAGGTCGAGGCCGCCGAAGCCGCCGCCGACGCGACCAGCACCACCAGCAGCACCAAGGGAGAAGCCAAGTGACCGCACTCCTCGAGGTCGAGGACCTCCGGGTCTCCTACGGCAAGATCGAAGCCGTCAAAGGCATCTCCTTCAGCGTCGACGCCGGCCAGGTCGTCACCCTCATCGGCACCAACGGCGCCGGCAAGACGACCACCCTGCGCACCCTGTCGGGCCTGCTCAAGCCGACATCCGGGAAGATCCTCTTCGACGGCAAGCCCCTCAACGGCGTCCCCGCCCACAAGATCGTCGCCCTCGGCCTCGCCCACTCCCCCGAAGGCCGACACATCTTCCCCCGCCTCACCATCGCGGAGAACCTCCAGCTCGGAGCATTCCTCCGCAAGGACAAAGAAGGCATCGAGAAGGACATCCAGCGCGCCTACGACCTCTTCCCCATCCTCGGGGAACGCCGCAAACAGGCCGCAGGAACCCTCTCCGGCGGCGAACAGCAGATGCTCGCCATGGGCCGCGCCCTCATGTCCCGGCCCAAGCTCCTCATGCTCGACGAGCCCTCCATGGGACTCTCCCCGATCATGATGCAGAAGATCATGGCGACGATCTCGGAGCTGAAGTCCCAGGGCACGACGATCCTCCTCGTCGAACAGAACGCCCAAGCCGCGCTCTCCCTCGCCGACCAGGGCCACGTCATGGAGGTCGGCAACGTCGTCCTCTCCGGAACCGGGCAGGACCTGCTGCACGACGAGTCGGTACGCAAGGCCTACCTGGGCGAGGACTGAGATCCCCACCCACCCGCGGAGAGGCCCGCTCCCCTTCCGGAAACGAAGGGAAGCGGGCCTCTCACGTCGAGCTCTCAGCCCTTGCCGGCCTTCTTCTCGTCGGCGTCCTGGATGACCGCCTCCGCCACCTGCTGCATCGACATCCGACGGTCCATCGACGTCTTCTGGATCCACCGGAAAGCAGCCGGCTCCGACAGCCCGTACTCGGTCTGCAGAATCGACTTCGCCCGGTCCACCAGCTTGCGCGTCTCCAGCCGGAGCGTGAGGTCGGCGACCTCCTTCTCCAACTCCTTCAACTCCGTGAACCGAGAAACGGCCATCTCGATCGCCGGCACGACGTCGGTCTTGCTGAACGGCTTCACCAGGTAGGCCATCGCACCCGCGTCCCGGGCCCGCTCGACGAGGTCACGCTGCGAGAACGCCGTCAGCATCAGCACCGGCGCGATGCTCTCCTCCGCGATCTTCTCCGCCGCCGAGATACCGTCCAGCTTCGGCATCTTCACGTCCAGGATCACCAGATCCGGCCGGTGCTCACGAGCCAGCTCCACCGCCTGCTCACCGTCACCCGCCTCACCGACGACGGTGTACCCCTCCTCCTCCAGCATCTCTTTGAGATCGAGCCGGATCAGCGCCTCGTCCTCGGCGATGACGACCCGCGTCGTCATCGGAGGCACGTGCGACTTGTCGTCTTCAGGCACGTCAACAGGCTGGGGCGACTCGGGGGCACTCACGTGGGCTCCTTGGTAGGGGCAGGCCGGTACTGCTCCCAAGAGCGTACCTAGCTGCGGTATGGTGGGGGCACGGCGGGTGGCTGCCCGCCTTTGTTTTGCAGGAAGCCCCGGTAGTCCAGCGGAAGAGACACGGTGCTCAAACCACCGACAGCGTGGGTTCGAATCCCACCCGGGGCACTTTTTCCTTTGATTCCAAGGTCACCCTGATGCGGATGTCCACGTTCTCGTGAACCTCCGCTTTTTGCTGCGCAGCGCCACGGTGCATCACGCAGAGTGGCCACATGGAACAGCACAGCCCTTCGATTCGGGCAAGCGCCGTGGCTCTGATGCGCCAAGGCGTTCCTAATCGCGTAGTAGCGGAACAGTTGAACGTCCCACGCGGGACCGTCGGCTGGTGGCGCAGCGAAGACCGCAAAACGCGTGGTGAGATGTACGAGCCCCCCACGGACTGCCCCCAGTGCACTGGCCGCGACTTTGACCGCGTCGCCTATGCCTACCTACTCGGGCTATACCTCGGAGACGGGCACATCGTCTCAAAGCGCAAGCAGCACCACTTGTCCATCTTCTGCAACAAGACGCAGACCGGTCTTGTCGCCGCAGCAGAAGAGGCTGTGCGCAAAGTGATGCCTTTGCCCAACGTCAGTCAGCGGCTGAAGCCCGGCTGCGTCGAGGTGAAGTCGTACACGCAGCACTGGACATGCATGTTCCCCCAGCATGGCCCCGGCAAGAAGCACGAGCGGCGCATTGTCCTCGAACCCTGGCAGCAAAGCATCGTGGACGCCCACCCCTGGGAATTCATCCGCGGGCTCATCCACTCCGACGGGTGCCGGATCACGAACTGGACGACCCGCATGGTGGCCGGTGAGCGGAAGCGCTATGAATATCCCCGGTACTTCTTCACCAACGTCTCCGACGACATCCGACGGCTCTGCACCGACACTCTGGACACGCTCGGTGTCGAGTGGACGCACTGTACCCGCAACGGCAACCCGTTCAACATCTCCATCGCCCGCAAAGCCTCAGTCGCCCTCATGGACGCCCACGTCGGCCCCAAGTACTGACGTGGCTACTCCGCGATGTGGTGGACCCGGACCATGTTCGTCGAACCCGAGACCCCCGGCGGGGAGCCTGCCGTGATGATGACCGTGTCGCCCGGACGGCAACGGCCGTATCGGAGCAGCAGCTCGTCGACCTGGTCGACCATCGCGTCCGTGGAGTCGACGCAGGGGCCGAGGAATGTCTCCACGCCCCAGGTCAGGGCGAGCTGGGAGCGGGTGGCCTGGTCGGGCGTGAAGGCGAGGAGGGGGATCGGGGAGCGGTAGCGGGAGAGGCGGCGGGCGGTGTCGCCGGACTGGGTGAAGGCGACCAGGAACTTCGCGCCGAGGAAGTCGCCGATTTCCGCCGCGGCTCGGGCGACCGCGCCGCCTTGGGTGCGGGGCTTGTTGCGTTCCGTCAGGGGCGGGAGGCCTTTGGCGAGGATGTCCTCCTCCGCCGCTTCGACGATGCGGGCCATCGTGCGGACGGTGTCGATGGAGTGTTTGCCGACGCTGGTCTCGCCGGACAGCATGACGGCGTCGGTGCCGTCGATGACGGCGTTGGCGACGTCGGAGGCCTCCGCGCGCGTCGGGCGGGCGTTGTCGATCATCGAGTCGAGCATCTGGGTGGCGACGATGACCGGCTTGGCGTTGCGTTTGGCGAGTTTGATGGCGCGCTTTTGGACGATCGGGACTTGTTCCAGGGGCATTTCGACGCCGAGGTCTCCGCGGGCGACCATGATTCCGTCGAAGGCGGCGACGATGTCGTCGATCGCCTCGACGGCCTGGGGTTTCTCGACCTTGGCGATGACGGGCAGCCGGCGTCCCTCCTCGTCCATGATGCGGTGGACGTCGTGGATGTCGCGGCCGGAGCGGACGAAGGAGAGGGCGATGACGTCGAAGCCGGTGTGCAGGGCCCAGCGGAGGTCGTCCTCGTCCTTTTTGGAGAGGGCGGGGACGGAGACGGCGGCGCCGGGGAGGTTGAGGCCCTTGTGGTCGGAGATCACGCCGCCTTCGAGGACGGTGGTGTGGACGCGGGGGCCGTCGACGCCGGTGACTTCGAGGCAGACCTTGCCGTCGTCGATGAGGATGCGTTCGCCGGTGGTGACGTCGTCGGCGAGGCCGGCGTAGGTGGTGCCGCAGGTGTGGCCGTCGCCTTCGACGCCTTCTTCGACGGTGAGGGTGAAGGTGTCGCCGCGTTCGAGGAGTACGGGTCCTTCGGTGAAGCGGCCGAGTCTGATCTTCGGGCCTTGAAGGTCGGCGAGGAGGCCGACACTGCGGCCGGTCTCGTCGGCGGCTTTGCGCACCCGGTGGTAGCGCTCCTCGTGTTCGGCGTGGCCGCCGTGGCTGAGGTTGAAACGGGCTACGTCCATTCCGGCGTCGACCAGGCCTTTGATCTGGTCGTACGAGTCGGTGGCGGGTCCAAGGGTGCAGACGATTTTTGCTCGGCGCATGAAACGAGCCTATGAGTTACCGACTGGTAGAGAATTGGTCGAGCGTGACTGTCCAACAGACTTTGCGTGAAGCGTTATTGACAAGTGTTGAATTGTGCGGTGGGGCGCTCCGATGAGCACCCCGGTGAAATTCGGTCGCGCTTTCGGATAATCACCCGGCGGGGATTACAGCTGCGGCGGCACCATGGTGAAGCGGGCGTTGATCTGGGCGTGGACGCGTTGGCGCTGGGGTTCGAGGTCGAGGGGGGCGGGGGTGTCCTCGGCCGCTCCGGCGAAGGCGGCGGAGCGCATGCGGCCGGGGGCCTGGGGGTAGTCCGGTGGGGCGCTTTCGGCGCCGATGTCGGCCAGTTCGACCAGGGCGGCAAGGGTGGTGCCGAGGGCTTCGGCGTACTCGCGTGCGCGCTGGACGGCTTCTCGTACGGCCTTCTTGCGGGCTTCCCGGTGGGCGGGTGAGTCGGGGCGCAGGGCCCACCAGGGGCCGTCGACGCGGGTGAGGTCGAGGTCGGCGAGGCGGGTGGTGAGTTCGCCGAGGGCGGTGAAGTCGGTGAGTTCGGCGGTGACGCGGACGCTGCCGTGGTAGGTGCGGACGCGTTCGCCGCGGCCGTGTTTGGTGAGTTCGGGTGTGATGGAGAAGGCGCCGGTCTCCAGGCGTTCCACGGCGTCGCCGTAGGTCTTGACGAGGTCGAGGACGCCGGCGTTGCGGCGGGTGAGGTCGTCGAGGGCGGAGCGGCGGTCGCGGCCGCGGGCGGCGACGGTGATGCCGATGCGGGCGATCTCCGGGTCGACCTCGAGGCGGGCTTCGCCGCGGACGGCGATGCGGGGCGCCTCGGGCGTTCCGTAGGGGACGGCGGGCTGGGAGGCGTCTGGGGTGGCCGCGGTCATACGCCCCACTCTGTCATGTCTGGGCTGGTTGGCGACCTGGGTCGGGGGTTTCGAGTCATCAGATCGCAACCTGCCGGGTCTGTTGCGGCCGGTCGTGGGCGGGTCAGAATCTACGCGCGTTATCTACGCGCGTCGTTCCACAGATTCCGCGAGGAGCCAGACATGCCGTTGAACCGCCGGAAGTTCCTGGAGAAGTCCGCCGTGACCGGGGCGGGGGTGGCGCTGGCGACCGGTGCGGTCGGAGCGCCGGGTGCGCAGGCGGTCGAGGCGAAGCGCGGCACCAAGCGGTACGCGTTCACCGTGCTGGGGACGACGGACCTGCACGGCAACGTCTTCAACTGGGACTACTTCACGGACAAGGAGTTCGACGACAGGGACCACAACGACGTCGGTCTCGCGAAGGTCTCCACTCTGGTCAACCGGGTGCGTGAGGAGAAGGGCCGCCGCAATACGCTGCTGATCGACGCGGGCGACACCATCCAGGGCACCCAGCTGTCGTACTACTACGCCAAGGTCGACCCGATCACGGCCGAGGGCGGCCCGGTGCACCCGATGGCGCAGGCGATGAACGCCATGGACTATGACGCGGCGGCGCTCGGCAACCACGAGTTCAACTACGGCATCCCGGTGCTGCGGAAGTTCGAGCAGCAGTGCCGATTCCCGCTGCTGGGCGCCAACGCGCTGGACGCGAAGACGCTGCGGCCGGCGTTCGCGCCGTACAGCATGCACCGGCTGCGCACCCCGCACGGGCGGGACGTGAAGGTGGCCGTGCTGGGTCTGACCAACCCGGGCATCGCGATCTGGGACAAGGCGAACGTGCAGGGGAAGATGACGTTCCCGGGTCTGGAGGAGCAGGCGGCGAAGTGGGTGCCGAAGCTGCGGTCGATGGGCGCGGACGTCGTCATCGTGTCGGCGCACAGCGGTTCGTCGGGGACGTCCTCCTACGGTGACCAGCTGCCGTACATCGAGAACGCGGCCGCTCTGGTGGCCGAGCAGGTGCCGGGGATCGACGCGATCCTGGTCGGGCACGCGCACACGGAGATCCCCGAGTACTTCGTCGCGAACAAGAAGACGGGCAAGCGGGTCGTGCTGTCGGAGCCGCTGAAGTGGGGGCAGCGGCTGACGCTGTTCGACTTCGAGCTGGTGTGGGAGAAGGGCTGCTGGAGGGTCGAGAAGGTGGGCGCGAAGGTCCTCAACTCCAACACGGTGGAGGAGGACCCGAAGATCACGAAGCTGCTCCTGGACGAGCACGAGAAGGTCGTGGCGTACGTCAACCAGGTCATCGGCACCAACGCGGCGGAGATGACGTCGGCCGAGGCGCCGTACAAGGACGTGCCGATCATCGACCTGATCAATCACATCCAGGCCGACACGGTGAGGCAGGCGCTGGCGGGCACGGAGCACGCCGCGCTGCCCGTGCTGTCGCAGGCGGCGTGCTTCTCGCGCAGTGCGCGGATCCCGGCGGGGCGGGTGACCATCCGGGACGTGGCCGGTCTGTACGTCTTCGAGAACACGCTGGAGGCGCGTTTGATGACGGGTGCGCAGATGAAGGCGTATCTGGAGTTCTCGGCGAACTACTTCGCGCAGACGGCGCCGGACGCGGCGGTGGACCCGGCGAAGCTGACCAACGCGAACGGCACGCCGGACTACAACTACGACGTGGTGAGCGGCCTGTCGTACGAGATCGACATCGCGAAGCCGGCCGGGTCGCGGGTGACGAACGTGCGCTTCGAGGGGCAGCCGCTCGCCGACGACGCGAGGTTCGTGTTCGCGGTGAACAACTACCGGGCCAACGGCGGCGGGAACTTCCCGCATGTCGCCGCCGCCCCGGTGCTGTGGTCGAACTCGGAGGAGATCCGCAACACCATGATCGCCTGGGTGAAGGCGAAGGGGTCGATCGACCCGGCCGAGTTCGCCGCGGTGGACTGGAAGCTCACGCGCGAGGGCACGCCCGTGTTCTGAGCCGCGTTCCCGCTCACCTTCGGTCGTCGACCAGCGGCGTCAGTGCCGGTGCCTCGCGGGGCGGCGGGACGTGCCTGCGCTGGGTGAGGCCGAAGGTGGTGAAGGCGGTGCGGGCGGGGAGTGCGTAGGCCTCCCCGCCCGTCAGGGAGTTGAGGATGATCGCGCTGCGCCAGGCGGCGAGGCCGAGGTCGGGGGCGCCGACACCGTGGGTGTGGGTCTCGGCGTTCTGGACGTACACCGTGCCGGTGACGGACGGGTCGAGGACGAGCCGGTACTCCTCGTCGACGCGCGGCCGTTCCCGGTTGTCGCGGCGCATGTAGGGGTCGAGGCCGGCGAGGATCCGGTCGAGGGGGCGTTCGCGGTAGCCGGTGGCGAGGACGACGGCGTCGGTGGTGAGGCGGGAGCGGCTGTCCTGCCGGCCGTGTTCCAGGTGCAGTTCCACCTGGGTCGTGGCGACGCGGCCGGCGGTGCGGACGCGGACGCCGGGGGTGAGGACGGCGTCGGGCCAGCCGCCGTGCAGGCTGCGGCGGTAGAGCTCGTCGTGGATGGCGGCGACGGTGGCGGCGTCGATGCCCCTGTGGAGCTGCCACTGGCCGTCGACGAGCCGGTCGCGGGCGGACTCGGGCAGGGCGTGGAAGTAGCGGGTGTGGTCGGGGGTGAAGTGTTCCAGGCCGAGCTTGGAGTACTCCATGGGGGCGAAGGCCTCGGAGCGGCCCAGCCAGTGCAGCTTCTCCTGTCCGGCCGGCCTGCTCCGCAGCAGGTCGAGGAAGATCTCGGCGCCGGACTGTCCGATGCCCACGATCGTGACGTGCCCCGCGGCGAGGAGGGCGGCGCGGTGGGTGAGGTAGTCGGCGGCGTGCACGACGGGCACGCCGGGGGCCTCGACGAGGGGTTTGAGGGGATCGGGGACGTAGGGCTCGGTGCCGATGCCGAGGACGACGTCGTGGGTGTAGGTCCGGCCGAGGGCCTCGGCTTCTCCGTCGGCGTCGAGCTGGGTGAAGTCGACCTCGAAGAGGTCGCGTTCGGGGTTCCAGCGGACGGCGTCGACCTGGTGGCCGAAGTGGAGCCCCGGGAGGTTCTCGCAGACCCAGCGGCAGTAGGCGTCGTACTCGGCGCGCTGGATGTGGAAGCGCTCGGCGAAGTAGAAGGGGAAGAGCCGCTCGCGGGACCGGAGGTAGTTGAGGAAGGTCCAGGGGCTGGTGGGGTCGGCGAGGGACACCAGGTCGGCGAGGAACGGCACCTGGATGGTGGCGCCCTCGATGAGCAGGCCGGGGTGCCAGGCGAAGGCGGGGCGCTGCTCGTAGAAGACGGTGTCGAGGCCGCCGAGGGGGTGGGCGAGCGCGGCGAGGGAGAGGTTGGCGGGTCCGACTCCGATGCCGACGAGGTCGCGGGGGGTGTCGGGGCCGGGGGTCGGCGCGGGGTTCATCGGGGGGTTCATCGGGGGGTGTGTCCTTCCACGAGTGTCGCTCGGCTCGCTGCCGCGAGGTGCAGCAGGGCGGCCAGGTCGTCGGGCCCGGTGGCGGGGTTGAGGAGAGTGGCCTTGAGCCAGAGCCGGCCGTCGAGGCGGGCCCGGCCGAGGACGGCGCGGCCGGCGGTGAGCAGTGAGCGGCGTACGGCGGCCACGGTGGCGTCGGTGGCGTCCGCGGGCCGGAACAGCACCGTGCTGATGACGGGCGGGGCGTGCAGTTCGAAGCCGGGGTGTTCGGCGACGAGTGCGGCGAAGTCGCGGGCGCGGGCGCAGACCTGGTCGATGAGTGCGCCGAGTCCTTGGCGCCCCAGGGTCTTGAGGGTGACGGCGAGTTTGAGGACGTCGGGGCGGCGGGTGGTGCGCAGGGACCGGCCGAGCAGGTCGGGCAGCCCGGCCTCGGTGTCGTCGGCGGCGTTGAGGTAGTCGGCGCGCTGTCCCAGGGCGGCGAGGTCGCGGGCGTCCCGGACGGCGAGGAGGCCCGCGGCGACCGGCTGCCAGCCGAGTTTGTGCAGGTCGAGGGTGACGGTGTCGGCGGCGTCGAGTCCGGTGAGCCGTGGGCGGTGCCGGTCGCTGAAGAGGAGGCCTCCGCCGTAGGCGGCGTCCACGTGCAGTCGGGCGCCGTGATCGGCGCAGCGGGCGGCGATCTCGGGCAGCGGGTCGATGTATCCGGCGTCGGTGGTGCCGGCGGTGGCGGCGACGAGCACGGGGCCGGGCTGTGCGGTGAGGGCGTCGTCGAGTGCAGAGGGGTCGAACGTCCCGCGCGGGGTGGGTACGACGACGGGGTCGGGCAGCCCGAGCAGCCAGGCGGCGCGGGGCAGGGAGTGGTGGGCGTTGGCTCCGCACACGAGCCGGACGGTTCCGCCGTGGGCTTCTCGGGCGAGGAGCAGGGCGAGCTGGTTGGATTCGGTGCCGCCGGTGGTGATGAGGGAGTCGGGAGCGGTGGGCTGCCCGGTTCCGTGGATCTGCCGGGACAGCGCCTGTGCGACCAGATGCTCCAGTGCCGATGCCCCGGGCGCCTGGTCCCAGGAGTCCAGGGACGGGTTGAGGGCGGAGGCGGCGAGGTCGGCGGCCGCGGCGACGGCGAGTGGGGGGCAGTGCAGGTGGGCGGCGCACCGGGGGTGGGCGGGATCGGCGGCGGTCTCGGTGAAGGCGTGGACCAGGGTGCGCAGGGCGTGCGGGTCGCCCTGGTCGGGGAGGATGTCGCCGGCCGCCTGCCGGATCCGGGCGGTGACCGACTGCGGGCCGCCCGCCGGGAGCGGCCCGCCCCGCGCCCGGGCACCGGTGTCCAGCGCTCGGAGGACGGTGTCGAGCATCGGCCGCAGGGCGCGGGGGCCTTCTGGTCCTGAGGCGAGGGGCGGGTGGCTCATGGGGCTGTCCTCCGGGGCGCGGGGCGGCGCGCCCGATGGGACCAACGACCCAACCCGGGTGGAGGTACCTCCGTGACGGAAAACCGGTCGGGTCGGGTGCCCCTCGGGGGCTCAGTCCTTGAAGTCGGTGGTGATCGCCTCGGGTCCGGTGAGGCGGTGGGCGGCGCCCTCGTGGCCGTCGTCGAGGAGGGCGTGTTCGGCGACGGCGGCGATGTCGTCCTCGTGGACGGGCGCGGAGCGTGCCCCGGCGAAGAAGCGGCGGACGGTGCGCCGCTGCGGAGCTGCGGGCCCGCTGGAAGGCGTTGGCGGCGAACGCGCCGGGGCCGCGGGAAGGCCCGCGCCGGGCTTCTGCCGCGGACGGGCCGTTCGGCGGTGCCGAGGCGTGGGGCGAGGGCGCGGCCGACGTTTCCGGTGACACCGGTCACTGCGATCAGGGAGGGCGCCTCGGGCGGGGTCGTCTGTCGTGACCCGAGGCCGGGAAGGGCGGCCGGCCCACCGCATCAGCGGACAGGCGGCCCGCCCACGGCATCAGCGAAAAGACGGCCGACCCACCGCATCAGCGAAAAGGCGGCCCGCCCGCCACATCAGCGAAAAGACGGCCGACCCACCGCATCAGCGAAAAGGCGGCCCGCCCACGGCATGGGTGAAAGGGCGGCCGACCCACCGCATCAGCGGAAAGGCGGCCGGCCCACCGTATCGGTGGAAGGGGCCGGCCGCCCCGTGAGTGCCCTACGGCGCCGGTCCTAGTTCTCCCGGCCGCCCTGGACCCGCAACGCCCGGGCCAGGTCGTCGAGTTGGTCGACGAGCTTGCGGCGCAGGGCGGGGATCGGGTCGGCGTCGCGCAGGCATTCCCGGCCGAGGCGGAGGGTGTCGGCGTCGACGGCGTGCGCGGGGAAGGCCCAGCGGCCGGCCGCGTCGGCGATGGCGGGGCCGCGGCGGTCGGCGACGGCGACCGCGTCGGCGTAGTAGCGCTCGACGTAGGCGTGTACCAGGTCGGCCTGTTCGGGCTGCCAGAAGCCCCGGGCGGTGGCGGTGAAGAGGTAGTTGGACAGGTCGTCCGAGTCGAACATCGCCTGCCAGGCGCGGGCCTTGGCCTCCGGGTCGGGCAGGGCGGCCCGGCAGCGGGCGGCGCCCTCCTGGCCGGTGGCGCTCGGGTCGCGTTCCAGTTCCGCGGCGATGGCGGCCTCGTCGGTCGCGCCGAGGACGGCGAGCCGGGCGAGGACGCGCCAGCGCAGTTCGGGGTCGAGTTCTGGGCCGCCGGGGACGGTGCCGTCGGCGAGCCAGGCGGCGATGGTGTCGGGGTGGGCGGCCACGTCGATGCGGTGGCGTACGGCGATCAGGCGCAGGCCGGGGTTGTCGCCGTCCTCGGTGCGGCGGATGAGGTCGCGGCACAGTTCGGAGAGGGTGGCGAGTGCGGCGGGCCGCTCCTCGGGGGTGAGGTAGCGGTCGGTGACGTACGTGGCGGCGAAGGCGAGCACGCCCTGGACGATGGCGAGGTCCGTCTCCAGCGGGAGGTGGGTCCTGGCGGTCTCCAGGTAGGCGCCGGGGGCGAGTTCGCCGTCGCGGACGGCGTCGCGCAGGGCGTTCCAGACGACCGCGCGGGTGAGCGGTTCGGGCAGGCCGGACAGGTCCTTGCGGACGGTCTCGAAGGACTCGGGGTCGAAGCGGACCTTGGCGTAGGTGAGGTCGCCGTCGTTGAGGAGGAGCAGCGCGGGGCGCTTGCCGATGGGGTGGGCGTCGGTCTGCGGGAGGTCCAGGTGGAGGCGTTCGCGCAGGACGAGTTGCCCGCCGTCGTCGCCGAGGTCCCGGTCGTAGAGGCCGGCGGCGATGCGGTGCGGGCGGCTGCCGGCGCGGTCGACGGTGAGGGCGCAGGTGCCGTGCTCGCCTGGGGCGATGTGCGGGGTGAGGGTGTCGACGCCGGTGGTGCGCAGCCAGGCGTCGGCCCAGGCGTGGACGTCGCGGTCGGTGGCGCCGGCGAGGTTGTCGATGAAGTCGGCGAGGGTGGCGTTGGCGAACCTGTGCCGGGCGAAGTGGGTGTTGATGCCGGCGAGGAAGTCCTTCTCGCCGAGCCAGGTGACCAGTTGCCGCAGTGCGCTGGCGCCCTTGGCGTAGGAGATGCCGTCGAAGTTGAGCAGCGCGGAGGCGGTGTCGTCGACGGCCTCGGGGGCGACGGGGTGGGTGGAGGGGCGCTGGTCGGCGTCGTAGCCCCAGGACTTGCGGGTGACGCCGAAGTCGGTCCAGGTGTCGCTGAAGCGGGTGGCTTCGGTGAGGGTCTGGTAGCCCATGTACTCGGCGAAGGACTCGTTCAGCCAGATGTCGTCCCACCACTTGAGGGTGACGAGGTCGCCGAACCACATGTGGGCCATCTCGTGGGCGATGACCATGGCGCGGGTCTGGCGTTCGGTGTCGGTGACGGCGGAGCGGTAGACGAACTCGTCGCGGAAGGTGACCAGGCCGGGGTTCTCCATGGCGCCGGCGTTGAACTCGGGGACGAAGGCCTGGTCGTAGGAGTCGAACGGGTAGGGCTCGTCGAACTTCTCGTGGTAGCGGTCGAAGCAGGCGCGTGTGACGTCGAGGAGTTCGTCGCAGTCGGCGTCCAGGTGGGGGGCGAGGGAGCGGCGGCAGTGCAGTCCGAAGGGCAGGCCGCGGTGCTCGGTGCGCACGGAGTGCCAGGGGCCGGCGGCGACGGCGACGAGGTAGGTGGAGATGAGCGGTGTAGGGGCCGCCTTCCATACGCCGTCGGTGTGTTCGGTGATGCCGTTGGCCAGGACGGTCCAGTCCTGCGGGGCTTTCACCGACAGCTCGAAGACGGCCTTCAGGTCGGGCTGGTCGAAGGCGGCGAAGACCCGCTGGACGTCGTCCATGAACAGCTGGGTGTAGACGTAGGTCTCGCCGTCGGTGGGGTCGGTGAAGCGGTGCATGCCCTCGCCGGTGCGGGAGTAGCGCATCCGCGCGTCCACGCGCAGTTCGTGCTCGCCGGCGGTGAGGTTCGGCAGGGCGAGCCGGTTGCCGTCCAGGGCTTCGGGGTCCAGGGGGTGTCCGTCGAGGGTGACGGAGCGCAGCTCGGCGGGCTTGAGCTCGACGAAGGTGTCCCCGTCCACGCGGGCAGCGAACCTGATCAGGGTGCGGGAGCCGAAGGTCTCGTCGCCGCCGGTCAGGTCGAGTTCGATCGTGTAGCGGTGGACGTCGAGGAGCTCGGCTCGGGTCTGCGCTTCGTCGCGCGTCAGTACGGACATGCGAGACATGCTGCCTGATGGCGTCGGCATGGCACAGAGGCGGATCGGTACGTGCCCAATGTCCGGTCTAGGTGCGGTCCTTTTCGAGCTCGCCGGCGTGCGCCCCCATGGGCCGTTGGGTCGGCACACGCGCGTCGGGATGGGGCAGGGCGGGGCGTGGGGGGTGTGCGGGGGTCTCGGTGTGCTCCCGCGCGCGGGCGCGCAGGCGGTGCACTTCGTGTTCCAGGGCGAGGTGGCGCCGGTGGGTGTCGAAGAGGTAGCGGACCTTGGTGCGCAGGGCCCAGGGGTCCACGGGCTTCAGGACGAGGTCGGCGACGCCGAGCCGGAAGGCGGTGGTGTTCAGTTCGTGGTCGGCGCCGAAGCCGGTGAGCAGGATCACGGGGATGTGCTGGGTCTGCTCGACGCGTCGCATGTAGCGCACGACCTCCAGCCCGCTGACGCCGGGCATGCGCACGTCGAGCAGGAGCAGGCCGACGTGGCCGCGAAGCACCTGTTTGAGTGCCTCGTCGCCGCTGGTGGCCCGGTCGAGCCGATAGCCCAGCGGGGCCAGAGCGCTCTCCAGCGCGTACAGCGTGTCCTCGTGGTCGTCGACGATGAGGATCCTGGTATCCGACGGCATGGCCCGACGCCCCTCCCTCGTGGAGGACCAGAGTAGTCCGGGACACTGACGCGTAGTGCTCATCGGTTGACATGCTGTGCACAGCGCAGCATGCACCCGGCGGGCCGCCGTGTCACTCCCCCGGGGCGCGCGGGAGTCAGCTGCCGCCGGTGGTGGTGCCGTTGAGCGCCTGGTCCGCGATGCGCTCGTGGTGGCGGATGACCTCGCCGACGATGAAGTTCAGGAACTTCTCGGCGAAGGCCGGGTCCAGCTTGGCGTTCTCGGCGAGGGCGCGCAGCCGGGCGATCTGGCGGGCCTCGCGAGCCGGGTCGGCGGGCGGCAGCTGGTGCTCCGCCTTGAGGTGGCCGACCTGCTGGGTGCACTTGAAGCGCTCGGCGAGCATGTGGACGACGGCCGCGTCGATGTTGTCGATGCTGTCGCGCAGCCGGGTGAGCTCTTCACGGACGGCGGGGTCGACGTCGCGGGAACCGGTGTCGCTGGTGGTCATGGTGCGTCAGCCTAAGGGGATCAGGCCGGGTGGCCGCCGGCCGTCTCATTCTTCGGCGGTGAAAGACGCTGGTGGAAGGGGACGTCCTCGTGGCCGCCGGGGACGGCCTGGATGCGGGCCGGTTCCCGGAAACCGGGCTTCGGGGTGGACGCCGGGTGCCTGGAAGCCGTCCGTGGAGACGATCATCGTACAGTGGAACCGGGTTCCGGCGGCCTCTTGGGGGTGAGGCGTGGCGAACGACGGGCCGGTCGAGCACGGCTACCCGCATCTGGAGACGGTGCGGGCCGCCGTCACGGCGCTGTACAGGCGGTTGTCGTACGACACCGTGCGGACGTTCGCGACCAGTGTGGTCCCCGCCGACGTGGCGTTCTGCGACACCGACGACCTGTACCTGGGAGCGCAGCGGGTGGCGCGGGAGCTGGTGCGGCACTACCGGCTGCCGGACGCCCGGCTGATCGTGAGCTTCCGGGAGATGCGGCACGCGGCGAACGTCGAGCTCGCGGCCGGGCCGGAGTACTTCGTGGAGCTGAACGACCGGTTCCGTACGCATCGGCGGGACATCGGGGCGGCCTTGGCGCACGAGGTGATGCACGTGTATCTGCACCGGCTGGACCTGTCGTTCCCGGGCGTGCGGGACAACGAGATCCTCACGGACACGGCGACGACGTACCTGGGGGCGGGGTGGCTGCTGCTGGACGCGTACCGGGAGGACGGGGCGTCGTCGCAGAAGCTGGGGTATCTCACGCCGGAGGAGTTCGGGTACGTGCTGGCCAAGCGGGCGCTGGCCTTCGGGGAGGACCCGTCGGTGTGGTTCACCAGCGCGCAGGCGTACACGGCGTACGAGAAGGGGATGGAGCTGGCCCGCCGTGACGGGCGGGAGCCGCCGTTGACGGCGGCGGGGTGGGCGGGGCGGCGCCGGTACGCCCGGGACCGGCGGCAGGCCCCGGAGGGTCCGCCGCCGCCGGGGGTGCGGTACGCGTTCTCGCCCGACGGGGGCGGGCGGTTGCGGGTGTCGTTTCCCTGCCCGACGTGTCATCAGCGGATCAGGGTGCCGGTGCGGGGGCGGATCCGGGCGCGGTGCGCGTTGTGCCGGAGCGTCCTGGAGTGCGACACGTGAACGTCCTGGGGCCTGTCGTTCGGATCAGGTCGCAGGGGAGCACCTCGTCGTCCACGACGACCCGGCGAACGATCCGGCGAACGACCCGGCCGGCGGCATCATCGGCGGTGGTCTCCGGTGCCGGTGAGCGGGGCCCGGTGGGTGGGGGCGCGGGGCGGTGAGGGAGTCGACGCGGAGCGTCGGTGACCGACGACGGCGCCGCGGATGCGCGGGCCGGGCCCCGCGTCCGCGGCCCGATGCGAACGACAGGTGTCAGGTGCCGTACACCGGCCCGGGTTCGGACGCCTCCGCCAGGAGTTTCCGGGTCTGCTCCCCCGCCTCGGCCGGGCTCCAACGCCCGCCCTTGTCCGCGCTCGGTCCCGCCCTCCATCCGTCCATGACCGTGATCCGGCCGCCCTCCGTCTCGAAGACCCGGCCCGTCACGCCGGTGCTCGCCGCCGAGCCCAGCCAGACGACGAGGGGGGAGACGTTCTCGGGGGCCATCGCGTCGAAGCCCGAGCCGGGGGCGGTCATGGTGTCGGCGAAGGCGCGTTCCGTCATCCGCGTGCGGGCGGCGGGGGCGATGGCGTTGACCTGGACGCCGTAGCGGTGCAGTTCGGCCGCCGCGACCAGGGTCAGGGCGATGATGCCGGCCTTGGCGGCGCTGTAGTTGCCCTGTCCGACCGAGCCCAGCAGTCCGGCTCCGCTGCTGGTGTTGACGATCCGGGCCTCGGGCCGGCGGCCCGCCTTGGCCTCGCGGCGCCAGTGCGCGGCCGCGTGCCGCAGGGGCAGGAAGTGGCCTTTGAGGTGGACGCGTACGACGGCGTCGAAGTCGTCCTCGTCGAGGTTGACCAGCATCCGGTCGCGCAGGAAGCCCGCGTTGTTGACGAGGGTGTCGAGCCTGCCGTACGTCTGCAGGGCCGTGCGGACCAGCGAGGCGGCGCCCTCGGTCGTGGCGATGTCGCCGCCGTGCGCCACCGCCTCGCCGCCCGCCGCGCGGATCTCCTGCACGACCCGGGCGGCGGGACCGTCGGGTCCGGGGGTGCCGTCGAGGCCCACTCCGAGGTCGTTGACGACCAGTCGTGCCCCCTCGGCCGCGAACGCGAGGGCGTGGGCCCGGCCGAGCCCGCGCCCCGCGCCCGTGACGACGACGACCCGGCCCGCGCAGATTCCGCTCATGTCAGCTCTCCTTGTCCGCGGTGGGCGGGGGGCCGCTCCCCCGCCCGGCGCCGGCCGCGTCCAGGAACGCCGGCCGTTCCCCGCCCCCGTGCACCTGCAGGCTCGCTCCGCTGATGTACGCGGCGGCGTCGGACGCCAGGAACACCGCCGCGCGGCCCACGTCGGACGGTTCGGCGAGACGGCCCAGCGGGACCGTGCGGGCGACGGCGGCGATGCCGTCCCGGTCGCCGTAGTGGAGGTGGGACCGTTCGGTGCGGACCATGCCCACGACGAGGGTGTTGACCCGGATGTCGGGCGCCCATTCCACGGCCATGGAGCGGGCGAGGTGCTCCAGGCCCGCCTTGGCGGCGCCGTAGGCGGCGGTGCCCGGCGAGGGGCGTCCGCCGCTGACACTGCCGATCATGACGATCGAGCCTTGGGAGTGCCGCAACCGGTCGTACGCGGCGAGGGACACGGTCAGCGGCGCGAGCAGGTTGAGCTGCACCACGCGCGCGTGCCGTTCCGGTCCGGCCTCGGTGAGCGGCCGGTGGGGTGCGCCACCCGCGTTGTTGACGAGCACGTCCAGCCGGGGGAGGCGGGCGAACAGGCGCCCGGCGGCGTCGGTGTCCCGGACGTCCAGCGGTACGAACTCGGTACCGGGGAGCGGGACGTCCGGTGGCCGGCGGGCGCAGACCACGACCTCGGCGCCCGCCCGTACGAAGGCACGCGCGATGCCGGCGCCGACGCCCCGGGTCCCGCCGGTGACGACGGCGACCTTCCCGTCCAGCTCCATGCGCTGCTACCTTTCGACCTAACAAACGTTTGGTGGAAAGGTAGCTGATGCGGCCATGGGTGTCTCCACCTCGTGCGGGGAAAAGGGCATCGCCGTCGTCACGGTCGACTTCCCGCCGGTGAACGCCGTGCCGGTGGCGGGCTGGTTCGCCCTGGCCGACGCGGTGCGCGCGGCCGGACGCGACCCGGAGGTCCGGTGCGTGGTGCTGGCCGCCGAGGGGCGCGGGTTCAACGCGGGTGTGGACATCAAGGAGCTGCGGGCGGACGACCGGGAGCACAGCGCGCTGCTCGGTGTGAACAGCGGCTGCGCACAGGCGTTCGCGGCGGTCTACGAGTGCGAGGTGCCGGTCGTGGCGGCGGTGCAGGGCTTCTGCCTGGGCGGCGGCGTCGGCCTGGTGGGGAACGCGGACGCGATCGTGGCGAGCGAGGACGCGGTGTTCGGACTGCCCGAGCTGGACCGCGGCGCCCTCGGCGCGGCCACACATCTGGCCCGGCTGGTCCCCCAGCACCTGATGCGGGCGCTGTACTACACGGCGCGTACGGCGAGCGCGGCCGACCTGCACGCACACGGGTCGGTCTGGCGGGTGGTACCGCGCGGCGCACTGCGCTCCGCCGCCCTGGAACTGGCGCGCGAGATCGCCGCGAAGGACGGCCGGCTGCTCCGCCTGGCCAAGGCCGCGCTCAACGGCATCGATCCCGTGGACGTGCGCCGCAGCTACCGCTTCGAGCAGGGCTTCACCTTCGAGGCGGGCCTCAGCGGGGTGGGCGCGCGGGTGCGCGACCGGTTCGGGCAGGAGGGAGCGCGATGAGGGACAAGACGATGTCGGCGGACGAGGCCGTGTCCCGGCTGTCCAGCGGCATGACCCTCGGCATCGGCGGCTGGGGCTCGCGCCGCAAGCCGATGGCCCTGGTGAGAGCGCTGCTCAGGTCGCGGATCACCGACCTCACCCTCGTGTCGTACGGCGGCCCGGACGTGGGCATGCTGGCCGCGGCCGGGCGGATCCGGCGGCTGGTGACGGCGTTCGTCACCCTCGACTCGATCCCCCTGGAGCCGCACTACCGGGCGGCTCGTGAACGGGGTGCCTTCGCCCTGACGGAGATCGACGAGGCGATGTTCCTGTGGGGCCTGCGGGCGGCGGCGAACCGGCTGCCGTTCCTGCCGGTGCGGGCCGGGTTCGGCTCGGACGTGATGCGGGTCAACCCGGGGCTGCGGACGGTCACATCGCCGTACGAGGACGGGGAGACGTTCGTCGCCGTGCCCGCCCTGCGGCTGGACGCGGCCCTGGTGCACGTCAACCGCGCGGACCGCTCGGGCAACGGGCAGTACCTGGGCCCGGACCCGTACTTCGACGACCTGTTCTGCGCGGCCGCCGACACGGCGTACGTGAGCTGCGAGCGCATCGTCGGCACGGCCGAGCTGACGAAGGAGGGCCCGCCGCAGACCCTGCTGATCAAGCGGCACACGGTCACCGGTGTCGTCGAGTCCCCGAACGGGGCGCACTTCACCTCCTGCGCGCCCGACTACGGCCGCGACGAGGCCTTCCAGAAGCGGTACGCGGCCACGTCCTGGCCCGCTTTCGAGGCCGGGTACCTCGGTGGGGACGAGCAGGCGTACCAGGCGGCCGTGCGGGAGGGCACATGACCGGGCCCACCCGCGCCGAGTACTGCGTGATCGCCTGCGCCGAGGCCTGGCGGGACGCGGGCGAGGTGCTGGCGAGCCCCATGGGGCTGATCCCCTCGATCGGCGCGCGGCTGGCCCGGCTCACCTTCGCACCGGACCTGCTGCTGACCGACGGCGAGGCGCTGCTCGTCCGCCCGGACGGGACACCGGAGGGCTGGCTGCCCTACCGCGAGCATCTGGCCTGGGTCACCGCGGGGCGGCGGCACGTGATGATGGGCGCGAGTCAGATCGATCGGTTCGGCAACCAGAACATCGCCTGCATCGGCGACTGGGAGCGGCCGGAGCGGCAGTTGCTCGGGGTACGCGGCGCACCGGTCAACACCCTGAACAATCCGACCAGTTACTGGATCCCGAGGCACTCCCGGCGGGTCTTCGTCGAGCGGGTCGACATGGTCTGCGGGGTCGGCTACGACCGGGCGGCCGGCGCACGGTACCACCGGATCCCGCGGGTCGTCTCGGACCTGGGCGTCTTCGACTTCGCCACCCCCGACCGCTCGATGCGGCTGGCCTCGCTGCACCCGGGCGTCACGATGGAGCGGGTCGAGGAGGCGACGGGCTTCGAACTGACCGTGCCGGACGAGATCCCGGTGACCCGGGAGCCGACCGGTGAGGAGCTCCGCCTGATCCGCGAGGTCGTCGACCCGACCGGGACCCGAACCGGGGAGGTCGCCGCATGAGAGGGACGGCCCCCACCCCGCCGACCGATGCCTCTGAGACCGCCGACCCGATCAAGACCCGAACCGGGAAGGCCACCACATGAGAGGGACGGCCCCCACCCCGCCGACCGATGCCCACGAGGCCGCCGACCCGACCGGGGCCCGGACCGGGAAGGCCACCACATGAGAGAGACGGCCCCCACCCCGCCGACCGATGCCCCCGAGACCGCCGACCCGACCAAGACCCGAACCGGGAAGGCCACCACATGAGAGAGACGGCCCCCACTCCGCCGACCGATGCCTCTGAGACCGCCGACCCGACCGGGGCCCGGACCGGAGAGGTCGCCGCATGAAGGGGACGGCGCTCACCCGGCTGACCGGTGTCCGCCATCCGGTCGTGCAGACCGGGATGGGCTGGGTGGCGGGACCCCGTCTGGTCTCCGCCACGGCGAACGCGGGCGCTCTCGGCATCCTGGCCTCCGCCACGATGACGCCCGGCCGGCTGCGGGAGGCCGTGCGGGAGGTGAAGGCCCGCACCGACGCGCCGTTCGGGGTGAACCTGCGGGCCGACGCGGCCGACGCGGGCGACCGCGTCCGGATCCTGATCGAGGAGGGCGTCCGGGTCGCCTCCTTCGCCCTGGCCCCCTCCCGGGAGCTGATCGGCGGGCTCAAGGAGGCCGGTGTGGTCGTCATGCCGACCGTGGGGGCGCGGCGGCATGCCGAGAAGGTCGCGGCGTGGGGCGCGGACGCGGTGCTCGTGCAGGGGGCGGAGGGCGGCGGGCACACCGGGGAGGTGGCCACGACCGTGCTGCTGCCGCAGGTGGTGGACGCGGTGCGGATACCCGTCGTCGCGGCGGGCGGCTTCTTCGACGGGCGTGGGCTGGCCGCGGCCCTGGCCTACGGGGCGGCGGGCGTGGCGATGGGCACCCGGTTCCTGCTGACCTCGGACTCGACCGTGCCGGACGCGGTGAAGGCGAGGTATCTCGCGGCGGCCGTGAAGGACGTGACGGTGACCCGGGCGGTCGACGGGCTCCCGCACCGCATGCTGCGTACGGAGCTGGTGGCCGCCCTGGAGGAATCGGGCCGGGCCGTGGCGCTCGCACGGGCCCTGCGCGCGGCGGCCGGATTCCGCGGGCTGTCCGGGCTGACCTGGCGGCAGCTGGTCCGGGACGGGCTGGCCCTCAGACGCGGCAAGGACCTGTCCTGGAGCCAGGTGCTGCTCGCCGCGAATACGCCGATGCTGCTGAAGTCGGCGATGGTGGACGGCCGCACGGACCTGGGCGTGATGGCGTCCGGGCAGGTCGCCGGGGTGATCGGCGACCTGCCCTCGTGTGCGGAGCTGGTGGAGCGGATCATGCGGGAGGCCGACGAGACGCTGGCGCGGCTCACAGCCGTTCGATGATCGTCACATTGGCCTGGCCGCCGCCCTCGCACATGGTCTGCAGGCCGAACCGGCCGCCGGTGCGCTCCAGTTCGTGCAGCAGGGTCGTCATGAGTTTGACGCCGGTCGCGCCGAGGGGGTGCCCCAGGGCGATCGCGCCGCCGTTGACGTTGACCCGGTCCGGGTCGGCGCCGGTCTCCTTCAGCCAGGCCAGAACGACCGGGGCGAAGGCCTCGTTGATCTCGACGAGGTTTATGTCGTCGATGGTCAGGCCGGTCTTCTTCAGGGCGTGGGCGGTGGCGGGGATGGGGGCGGTGAGCATCCGGATCGGGTCCTCGCCGCGTACGGAGAGGTGGTGCACGCGTGCGCGAGGGGTGAGCCCGTGGTCGCGCACGGCCTGTTCGGAGGCCAGCAGCATCGCCGCCGCCCCGTCGGAGACCTGGGAGGAGCAGGCGGCGGTGACGGTTCCGCCGTCGAGGACCGGCTTGAGGCCGGCCATCTTCTCCAGGGAGGTGTCCCGGCGCGGCCCCTCGTCGGCGGTGACCTCCGCGTACGGGACGGTCTCGCGGACGAAGCGGCCCTCGTCGATCGCCCGCACGGCCCGCTGATGGGAGCGCAGGGCGAACTCCTCCTGGTCCTGCCGGCTGATCCCCCACTTGGCGGCGATCATCTCGGCGCCCACGAACTGGTTGACGGGCTTGTCCCCGTACCGTGCCCGCCAGCCGGTGCTGCCCGCGAACGGCCCCTGGGTGAGTCCGAGCGGTTCGGCGGCCTGCCGGGTGGCGAAGGCGATGGGGATCATCGACATGTTCTGCACCCCGCCGGCGACCACCAGGTCCTGGGTACCGGACAGCACGGCCTGCGCTGCGAAGTGCACGGCCTGCTGCGAGGAGCCGCACTGCCGGTCGACGGTCACGCCCGGCACCTCCTCGGGCAGCCCGGCCGCCAGCCAGCAGGTCCGCGCGATGTCCCCGGCCTGCGGGCCCACCGCGTCCAGACAGCCGAGGACGACGTCCTCCACGGCGGCCGGGTCGGCGCCCGAGCGGCTCATCAGCTCCCCCAGGACGTGCGCGCCGAGGTCGGCGGGGTGGACCGCGCTCAGCCCTCCCCCGCGCCGCCCGACGGGTGTGCGCACCGCTTCGACGATGTAGGCCTCGGCCATGACGACTCCTCCGCGGGTAGGGGCTGTGCGCGTACGGCGATCCCGTCCAGCACCATCGACAGGTACTGCCGGGCGATCTCGTCCGGGCTGTGCTGTCCGCCCGGCCGGTACCAGGACGCGGCGACCCACACGGTGTCGCGCACGAACCGGTAGGTGAGCCGGACGTCGAGGTCGTCGCGGAAGGCCCGCTCGGCGACGCCGCGCTCCAGGGTGGACAGCCATGCCTTTTCGAACCTGCGCTGCGACTCGGCGAGGAACGCGAACCGCTCCTGCGCCACGAGCTGCCTGCTCTCCTTCTGGTAGATCGCGACGGCCGCCCGATGCCGGTCGATCTCCCGGAACGACTCGGTGACCAGAGCCTGAAGCGTCTCGCGCGGGCCCAGCCCGGCGGCCAGGACGGTGTCGTAGCCGTCCCACAGCTCGTCGAGGAAGGTGCGCAGGATCTCCTCCAGCATCGACTCCTTGGAGTCGAAGTGGTAGTAGAGGCTGCCGGCCAGCATCCCCGCGTGGTCCGCGATCTTGCGGACGGTGGTGGCGTTGTAGCCCTGCTCGGCGAAGACCTCGGCGGCGGTGCCGAGGAGTTCGGCGCGGCGGTCGCGAGCCGCGGCGCCCAGGGCGGGCTCGGTGGCGGTCACCTGGGAATTCTTCTTCGAAGGAGGCACGGGTCCATTGTCGTCCTAGGGATGCCTGCTGCTGACGGAGACCACTTCTCCGGTCATGTACGAGGAGTAGCCGGAGGCCAGGAAGACGATCACGTTGGCCACCTCCCAGGGTTCGGCCCAGCGGCCGTAGGCCTCGCGGGCGGTCAGCTCGGCGAGCAGCTCGGGTGTGGTCACCTTCACCAGGTGGGGGTGCATGGCGAGGCTGGGCGCCACGGCGTTGACCCGCACCCCGTGCCCGGCCGCCTCGATGGCCGCACACCGGGTCAGCGCCATCACGCCCGCTTTGGCGGCGGCGTAGTGGGCCTGTCCGGCCTGGGCGCGCCAGCCGACGACGGAGGCGTTGTTGACGATCACGCCGCCGCCGGTGCCCTTCATGTGCCGCAGCGCGGCCCGCACGCACCGGAACGTGCCGGTGAGCGTCACGTCCAGGACGCGGGACCACTGCTCGTCGGTCATGTCGAGAAGGTCCGCCGTGCCGCCGAGACCGGCGTTGTTGACCACGACGTCGAGGCGGCCGTGCTCCGCCGCGGCCGTCTCGAAAAGGACGCGCACCTGCGTCTCGTCGGTGACGTCGCAGGGCACGGCGGTGATCGACGCCGCACCGAACTCGGCCGCCAGCCTCGCCCGGTGTTCCGTGAGCCGCCGTGGGTGCGCGTCGCTGATCAGCACGCGCGCGCCTTCTTCGAGGAAGCGCCGCGCGGTCGCTGCGCCGATCCCCGCGCCGGCCGCCGCCGTGACGACGGCGGTCCGCCCCTTCAGCAGGCCGTGACCCGGCACGTACGACGGACTCTCGACGTCTGTCATGAGCTCACGCTAACCTACCAAACACTTGTTAGGGAAGGAGGGAGCGGTCGTGGACCTGGTGTTCTCCCCGGCGGACGAGCGGTTCCGCGCCGAGGCGCGGGAGTGGCTGCACACGCACGTGCCGCGCGATCCGCTGCCCTCCCTGGAGACCGAGGAGGGCTTCGCCGCGCACCGCGCCTGGGAGGCGGAGCTGGCCGCGGAGCGCTGGTCGGTCGTCAACTGGCCCTCGCGCTACGGCGGGCGGGACGCGGGGCTGGTGCGGTGGCTGCTCTTCGAGGAGGAGTACTGGGCGGCGGGCGCCCCGGGCCGCGTCGGCCAGAACGGCATCCAGTTGCTCGCCCCGACCCTCCTCGACCACGGCACCGAGGAGCAGCGGGCCCGGGTCCTGCCCCCGATGGCCTGCGGCGAGGTGGTCTGGGCGCAGGCCTGGTCGGAACCCGAGGCCGGTTCGGACCTGGCGTCCCTGCGGGCGAGGGCCGTGCGCACGGACGGCGGATGGCTGCTGACCGGCCAGAAGACCTGGTCCTCGCGGGCCGCGTTCGCCGACCGCGCCTTCGGGCTGTTCCGCAGCGACCCGGAGACCGCCAAGCCCCACCAGGGCCTGACGTATCTGATGTTCGGCCTGCGCGCGCCCGGTGTCACGGTCCGCCCGATCGGCCGCCTCGACGGCAAGCCCGCCTTCGCGGAGCTGTTCCTCGACGAGGTCTTCGTGCCCGACGAGGACGTGATCGGCGCTCCGGGCCAGGGCTGGCGCATCGCGATGTCGACGGCCGGCAACGAACGCGGGCTGTTGCTCCGCTCCCCCGGTCGCTTCCTGGCCGCCGCGCACCGGCTGGAGGAGCTGTGGCGCGAGCGGGGCTGCCCGGTGTCCATGCGGAGCCGGGTGGCCGACGCCCTGACCGGTGCCCGCGCCTACCAGTTGTTCACGTACGCGGCCGCCTCCCGCTTCCTGGAGGGCGAGGCCGTCGGCCCCGAGTCGAGCCTGAACAAGGTCTTCTGGTCCGAACTGGACCTCGCGCTGCACGAGACGGCCCTCGACCTGCTCGGCCCAGAGGGCGAGGCAGCGGACACCGACTGGGCGGAACGGTACCTCTTCGCCCTCGCCGGGCCCCTGTACGCGGGCACGAACGAGATCCAGCGCGACATCATCGCCGAGCGCCTGCTCGGCCTGCCGAAGGGACGCCGCTGATGCCGGGCGCTTCGCCGGAGGGGCGGCTGTGATGCGCTTCCTCCTCGATCCCGAGCAACGTGCCTTCGCGGCGTCGCTGGACGCCCTGCTGACGGCGGCGGACACACCGGCGGTGATCCGGGACTGGAGCCGGGGCGACCACGCGAGCGGGCGGGCGCTGTGGTCCCGTGCGGCTCGGGCGGGCGTGTTCGCGCTGGCGGTGCCGGAGGCGTACGAGGGCCTGGGACCGCGCCCCGTCGAACTGGCCGTGGCGTTCGTCGAACTGGGCCGCCACGCGGTACCCGGCCCGCTGGTCGAGACGGTCACGGCGGCGGTGCTCCTCACCGGGGCCGGCCCGGGTGCCGCCGAGCGGCTGCTGCCGGCCCTCGCGTCCGGGGAGACGATGGCGACGGTGGCCCTCGAGGGCGCGTACGCCCTGGACGGCGACGCGGCGGCCCTCCGGCTCGCCTGCGCCCCCGACGGCATCCGCCTCTCCCCCGGCCACGGTCCCGTCCGCCCCTCCCTCGACCCGGCGCGCCGCCTCACCCCCCTCGCCCCCGGCGGGGAGCTCCTCGGCCCGCCCGTGGAGCAGGCCCTCACCTGGGCCCGCCTCGCCACCGCCGCCCAAGCCCTCGGCGTGGGCCTCGCACTCCTCGACAGAACCGTCGGTTACGTCAAGCAGCGCACCCAGTTCGGTGTGCCCGTCGGCTCGTTCCAGGCGGTCAGGCACCGGCTGGCCGACGCGAAGACGGCCCTGGAGTTCGCGCGTCCCCTGCTGTTCGGCGCCGCGCTGAGCATGCGTCCGGCCGAGGTCGCCGCCGCCAAGGCGGCCGCGTGCGAGGCGGCGTACGCCACGGCCCGCACCGCCCTGCACCTGCACGGGGCGATCGGCTACACCGCGGAGTACGGCCTGGGGCTGTGGCTGACCAAGGCCCGGGCCCTGCGCACGGCCTGGGGCGACCCCGAGACGTGCCGGGCCCTGGTCGTCAGTGCCGGTGATCGCCGCTGGTGATCTCCCGGTACTCCTCCACCGTCGGTTTCTCGATGCGCGCGCCGGGCCCGAACATGGCCTTGGCGAGCCGGGCGCGCAGCCGCTCGGACCGCTTGACCCTGCGGCGGACGCCCCTCGCGTCGTTCTCACGTCCGGCCTCGAAGGGCGGGTGCTGCTCGTGCTGGGTGAGCGTGAACAGGTCGGCCTGGGTGAGGGGTTCGTGGACCTCGATGTACTCGCCGGTCGGGAGCCGTTTGACGGTGCCGGTCTCCCGCCCGTGCAGCACCTTGGCGCGGTCGCGGCGCTGCAGGCCCATGCAGATCTTCTTCGTGACGATGAAGGCGGCCACCGGCAGCACGAAGACGCCGATCCGCACGAACCAGGTGATCGCGTTGATGGACAGATGCAGATGGGTGGCGACGATGTCGTTGCCGCCGCCGATCAGCAGCACCACGTACAGGGTCAGCCAGGCCACGCCGAGACCGGTGCGCACGGGCGCGTTGCGCGGCCGGTCCAGGATGTGGTGCTCCCGTTTGTCGCCGGTGATCCACGCCTCGATGAAGGGGTAGACGCCGAGGGCGAGCAGGATCAGCGGGAAGAGCGCGAACGGGATGAACACGCCGAGGACGAGGGTGTGCCCCCAGAGGTTGATCTCCCACCCCGGCATCACCCGGATGAGGCCTTCGGAGAAGCCGAGGTACCAGTCGGGCTGGGCGCCGGTGGTGACCAGGTCGGGCCGGTAGGGGCCGAAGGCCCACACGGGGTTGATCTGGGCGATCGCGCCCATCACCGTCAGCACGCCGAAGACGAGGAAGAAGAAGCCGCCGGCCTTGGCCATGTAGACCGGCAGGAAGGGCATTCCGACGACCGACCGCTCCCGGCGGCCGGGGCCCGGGAACTGGGTGTGCTTGTGGTAGAAGACCAGGATCAGATGGGCGGTCACCAGGCCCAGCATGATCCCGGGCAGCAGCAGGATGTGGACGGGGTACAGCCTGGAGATGATGTCCTCGCCCGGGAACTCCCCGCCGAACAGGAAGAACGACAGGTACGTCCCGACGATCGGGACGGACAGGATCGCGCCCTGGGCGAAGCGGAGGCCGGTGCCGGACAGCAGGTCGTCGGGGAGGGAGTAGCCGGTCAGGCCCGTGATGATGCCGAGCATCAGCAGGGTCCAGCCGAAGAGCCAGTTCAGCTCGCGCGGCTTGCGGAAGGCGCCTGTGAAGAACACCCGCATCATGTGCACCAGCATGCCGGCGATGAAGACCAGCGCCGCCCAGTGGTGGATCTGCCGGATCAGCAGCCCGCCGCGCACATCGAAGCTGATGTCCAGCGTGGACTCGAACGCCCTGCTCATGAGGACGCCGTTGAGCTCGGTGTAGGAGCCGTTGTAGACGACCTCCTGCATGCTCGGCTCGAAGAACAGGGTGAGGTAGACGCCGGTGAGGATCAGCACGACGAAGCTGTAGAGGGTGACCTCGCCCAGCATGAAGGACCAGTGGTCCGGGAAGACCTTGCGCATGTTGGTCCTGGCCAGGGCGAACAGCCCGAGCCGCCCGTCCGCCCAGTCGGCGAGCTTCTCGCCCCTGCCTGCGGGAGATCCCCTGCGGGCGGAGTCCGTCCCGTACACCCGTCGCGCGCCGTCGTCGCCCATGCGTCGTCGCCTCCCCGTCGGATCCTTCCCAGCGTGGCACGGCGTCACCGGCGTGCAAACGGGGCGTGGGGGCGGCTGGGCCAAGGGGACGAGCGGCCCGGCTCAGCGGCTGCCGGAGTCCCTCACGATCCCCCGTGCCCGCGCGGCCACCAGCCACTTCGGGAACTCGCCCACCAGCCGGTCGTACAGCTCGGTGTCCGGGACCCTCCGCGGATCCGCCCCCGCGTGGAAGAACCCGGCGTTGTCGACGATCCGCTTGCCGGGCACGGCCAGCTCGTCCAGCTTGCGCAGGAAGTCGAACTGCTTGCTGCCCGGGTCGCCGAAGCCGATGAACTGCCAGAACAGCGGCAGCTTGGCCGCCTTGCAGAGGTACCGCTCCGCGGCGAGCTTGTTGATGGGCCCGCCGTCGGTCTGGAACACCACGAGGGCGGGCTCGGCCGACCCGCTGTCCAGGTAGTGGTCGATGACGGCGTCCATCGCCAGGTGGTAGCTGGTCTTCCCCATGTGCCCGAGCCCGGCGACGATCCGCTCGATCCTGCCCCGGTGATCGGCGAGGGCGATGTCGGTGACGGCGTCGACGTCGGTGGAGAAGAACACGACCGGCACGCTGCCGTCGTCGTCCAGATGCGCCGACAGCCCGAGCACCCGCTCGGCCAGCGCCTGCACACTGCCGTCCTTGTAGTACGGCCTCATCGAGCCCGAGTAGTCGACCACGAGGTAGACCGCGGCCCGCAGTCCGTCGAGGCCGTGCTTCGCGAGGGACACCCCGGCGCTCTTGTAGAGGTTCACCAGTGCGGGAGCGGTCTCCTGGACCTTGCTGAGGCTGATCGCGACCATGGCCCGCATCCTCTCACTCCTCGACGACCACTCCGTCGCTCAGTTCCAGCCCCCGGTCGGCCCGGCCGAGGAGTCGGGGGCCGTGGGTGGCGACGAGGGCCGTGACGCCCTCGCGTGCGCCCCGTGTTCCTGCTCGCCGACGAGCCGACCGGCGGGGCGGACTCGGCGACCGCACCGGCTGAGGACATGCGACAGCGCCTGCCCGGTCGTCCGGTCGGGGACTGATGGGCAGGCGCTGTCAGTGTTCCGCACGCCGTTGTGCGGGACGTCTTTTTGTGCGGTGCGGTGTGACGTGGTGCGGTCAGACCATCAGCGCGCGGTCCGTGGGGCGGATCGGCGCCGGCAGCTCGCTCGCACCCGTGAGGGCACGGTCCACGCCGCGTGCCGCCGAGCGGCCCTCCGCGATCGCCCAGACGATGAGCGACTGGCCGCGTCCGGCGTCACCGGCGACGAAGACGCCCGGCACGTTGGTCTGGAAGTCGGCGTCGCGGGCGATGTTGCCGCGCTCGTCGAGCTCCAGGCCGAACTGCTCGACCAGGCCGTTCTCACGGTCGGTGCCGGTGAAGCCCATGGCGAGGGTGACCAGCTGGGCGGGGATCTTGCGCTCGGTGCCCGGCTTCTGGGTCAGCTTGCCGTCGATGAACTCCACCTCGGTGAGGTGCAGCCACTGGACGTTGCCGTCCTCGTCGCCCTCGAAGTGGGTCGTGGAGACCGAGTAGACGCGCTCGCCGCCCTCTTCGTGGGCCGAGGTGACCTTGTACAGCATGGGGAAGGTCGGCCACGGCTGGTTGGTCGGGTGCCGCTCGTCGCTCGGGCGGGGCATGATCTCCAGCTGCGTGACGGAGGCCGCGCCCTGGCGGTGGGCCGTGCCCACGCAGTCCGCGCCGGTGTCGCCGCCGCCGATGACCACGACGTGCTTGCCCTCGGCCGTGATGGGGGGCGCCACGAAGTCGCCCTCCTGCACCTTGTTGGCCAGCGGCAGGTACTCCATGGCCTGGTAGACGCCCTTGAGCTCACGGCCCGGCACCGGCAGGTCGCGGGCCGTGGTGGCGCCGACGGCCAGGACGACCGCGTCGTAGCGCTTCTTCAGGTCCGTGGCCTTGAGGTCGCGGCCGATCTCGATGCCCGTGCGGAAGCGGGTGCCCTCCGCGCGCATCTGCTCGATGCGGCGGTTGATGTGCCGCTTCTCCATCTTGAACTCGGGGATGCCGTAGCGGAGGAGGCCTCCGATGCGGTCCGCGCGCTCGTAGACGGCGACGGTGTGGCCGGCGCGGGTGAGCTGCTGGGCGGCGGCGAGACCGGCCGGGCCCGAGCCGATGACCGCGACGGTCTTGCCGGACAGGCGCTCCGGGATCTGCGGGGCGACGTCCCCGGTCTCCCACGCCTTGTCGATGATCGAGACCTCGACGTTCTTGATGGTGACCGGCGGCTGGTTGATGCCGAGCACGCACGCCGACTCGCACGGAGCGGGGCACAGACGGCCCGTGAACTCCGGGAAGTTGTTGGTGGCGTGCAGACGCTCCTGCGCGGCCGCCCAGTCCTCGCGGTAGGCGTAGTCGTTCCACTCGGGGATGAGGTTCCCGAGCGGACAGCCGTTGTGGCAGAACGGGATGCCGCAGTCCATGCAGCGGCTGGCCTGCTTGCTGATGATCGGCAGCAGGGAGCCGGGGACGTAGACCTCGTTCCAGTCCTTGACGCGCTCGTCGACGGGGCGGGACTTGGCGAGCTCGCGCCCGTGGTTCAGGAAGCCCTTCGGGTCAGCCATTGATCGCCGCCTCCATCATCTTCTCGTGGGTCTCGGTCTCGGAGAGACCGGCTCGCTCGGCGGCGTCCTTGGCGGCGAGCACTGCCTTGTACGTGCTGGGGATGATCTTGCTGAAGCGCTCGACGGCGGTGTCCCACTCGGCCAGGAGCTTCTCGGCGACGGTGGAGCCCGTCTCCTCCTGGTGGCGGCGGACCACGTCGTGCAGCCACTGCTTGTCGGTGTCGTCCAGCGCCTCGACGGCGTCCAGGTTGCCGACGTTGACGTTGTCGCTGTCCAGGTCGATCACGTACGCGACGCCGCCGGACATGCCGGCCGCGAAGTTGCGGCCCGTCTCACCGAGCACCACCGCCTGGCCGCCGGTCATGTACTCGCAGCCGTGGTCGCCCACGCCCTCGGAGACGACCGTCGCGCCGGAGTTGCGGACGCAGAAGCGCTCGCCGACCTTGCCGCGCAGGAACATCTCGCCGCCGGTGGCGCCGTAGCCGATGGTGTTGCCGGCGATGACGCTGTACTCCGCGAGGTGGTCGGCCGCGCGGTCGGGGCGGACCACGATCCGGCCGCCGGACAGGCCCTTGCCGACGTAGTCGTTGGCGTCGCCCTCCAGGCGCAGCGTGACACCGCGCGGCACGAAGGCGCCGAAGGACTGGCCCGCGGAGCCGGTGAAGGTGATGTCGATGGTGTCGTCGGGCAGGCCCGCGCCACCGAACTTCTTCGTCACCTCGTGGCCGAGCATGGTGCCGACCGTGCGGTTGATGTTGCGGATCTGCACCTGGGCGCGGACCGGCTGCGCCTCGGTGGCGCCGGACGCGGCCAGGGCGTC
Source organism: Streptomyces sp. NPDC096046 (assembly GCF_040303285.1). Classification (NCBI taxonomy): domain Bacteria; kingdom Bacillati; phylum Actinomycetota; class Actinomycetes; order Kitasatosporales; family Streptomycetaceae; genus Streptomyces; species Streptomyces sp. NPDC096046. The sequence goes on from NZ_JBEOSZ010000015.1 coordinate 121,783, forward strand.
GGCGGCCAGCTTGATGAGCTGGTTGTCGAGCGCCTTCTCCAGGCCGTGGTCCTGCGCGGTGATCTGGTGGCGCACCGCGCCCTCGGGCAGCTCGGGCACGTGGAACAGCGGCGCCAGGTCCAGGCCCTGTGCCTTCCAGTGGTCGACGGCGCGCGTGACGTCCAGCGTCTCGGCGTGGCCGACGGCCTCCTCGATGGAACGGAAGCCCAGCTCGGCGAGGATCTCGCGGACCTCCTGGGCGATGTACTGGAAGAAGTTCACGACGTACTCGGCCTTGCCGGCGTACCGCTCGCGCAGGACCGGGTTCTGCGTGGCGATGCCGACCGGGCAGGTGTCCAGGTGGCAGACGCGCATCATGACGCAGCCGGAGACGACGAGCGGCGCGGTCGCGAAACCGAACTCCTCGGCGCCGAGCAGCGCGGCGATGACCACGTCGCGGCCGGTCTTCAGCTGGCCGTCGGTCTGCACGACGATACGGTCGCGCAGGCCGTTGAGCAGCAGCGTCTGCTGGGTCTCGGCGAGGCCGAGCTCCCACGGACCGCCGGCGTGCTTGAGCGAGGTGAGCGGCGAGGCACCGGTGCCGCCGTCGTGGCCGGAGATGAGCACGACGTCCGCGTGCGCCTTGGAGACACCCGCGGCGACGGTGCCGACACCGACCTCGGAGACCAGCTTGACGTGAATCCGCGCCTGCGGGTTCGCGTTCTTCAGGTCGTGGATCAGCTGGGCCAGGTCCTCGATGGAGTAGATGTCGTGGTGCGGGGGCGGCGAGATGAGGCCGACGCCCGGCGTCGAGTGACGGGTCTTGGCGACCCACGGGTAGACCTTGTGGCCGGGCAGCTGGCCGCCCTCGCCGGGCTTGGCGCCCTGGGCCATCTTGATCTGGATGTCGTCGGAGTTGACCAGGTACTCGGACGTCACGCCGAAGCGGCCGGAGGCGACCTGCTTGATGGACGACCGGCGGGCCGGGTCGTACAGGCGCTCCGGGTCCTCGCCGCCCTCACCGGTGTTGGACTTGCCGCCCAGCTGGTTCATGGCGATGGCGAGGGTCTCGTGCGCCTCCTGGGAGATGGAGCCGTACGACATGGCGCCCGTCGAGAACCGCTTGACGATCTCGGAGACCGGCTCGACCTCGTCGATGGAGATCGGCTGCCGGTCCGACTTGAAGCCGAACAGGCCGCGGAGCGTCATCAGCCGCTCGGACTGCTCGTTCACGCGCTCGGTGTACTTCTTGAAGATGTCGTACTTGCCGGAGCGCGTGGAGTGCTGGAGGCGGAAGACCGTCTCCGGGTCGAACAGGTGCGGCTCGCCCTCACGGCGCCACTGGTACTCGCCGCCTATGTCCAGCGCGCGGTGCGCCGGGGCGATGCCGGAGGCCGGGTAGGCCTTGGCGTGGCGGGCGGCGACCTCCTTGGCGACGACGTCGATGCCGACGCCGCCGATCTTGGTGGCCGTGCCGTTGAAGTACTTCGCGACGAAGGCCTCGTCGAGACCGACGGCCTCGAAGACCTGGGCGCCGCGGTAGGAGGCGACGGTCGAGATGCCCATCTTGGACATGACCTTCAGCACGCCCTTACCGAGGGCGTAGATGAGGTTGCGGATGGCCTGCTCGGGCTCGATGCCGGGCAGGAAGGTGCCGGCGCGGACCAGGTCCTCGACGGACTCCATCGCCAGGTACGGGTTGACGGCGGCGGCGCCGTAGCCGATGAGCAGGGCGACGTGGTGGACCTCGCGGACGTCACCGGCCTCGACCAGCAGGCCCACCTGTGTGCGCTGCTTGGTGCGGATGAGGTGGTGGTGGACGGCCGCGGTGAGCAGCAGCGACGGGATCGGCGCGTGCTCGGCGTCCGAGTGGCGGTCCGACAGGACGATCAGGCGGGCGCCGTTGTCGATGGCGGCGTCGGCCTCGGCGCAGATCTCCTCGATGCGCGCGGCCAGCGCGTCACCGCCGCCGTGCACCCGGTACAGGCCGGACAGGGTCGCGGCCTTGAAGCCGGGCATGTCGCCGTCGGCGTTGATGTGGATGAGCTTGGCCAGCTCGTCGTTGTCGATCACCGGGAAGGGCAGCAGAACGCTGCGGCAGGACGCGGCCGACGGCTCCAGCAGGTTGCCCTGGGGGCCCAGCGAGGAGCGCAGGGAGGTGACCAGCTCCTCGCGGATGGCGTCCAGCGGGGGGTTGGTGACCTGCGCGAACAGCTGCGTGAAGTAGTCGAAGAGCAGACGCGGGCGGTCCGACAGCGCGGCGATCGGCGAGTCGGTGCCCATCGAGCCGATCGGCTCGGCGCCGGCCTTGGCCATCGGTGCGAGGATGACGCGCAGCTCCTCCTCGGTGTAGCCGAAGGTCTGCTGGCGGCGGGTGACCGAGGCGTGCGTGTGCACGATGTGCTCGCGCTCGGGCAGGTCGGACAGCTCGATCTCGCCGGCCTCGACCCACTCCGCGTAGGGGTTCTCGGCGGCGAGCTCTGCCTTGATCTCGTCGTCCTCGATGATGCGGTGCTCGGCGGTGTCCACCAGGAACATGCGGCCGGGCTGGAGGCGGCCCTTGCGGACGACCTTGGCCGGGTCGATGTCGAGCACGCCGACCTCGGAGCCGAGGACGACGAGGCCGTCGTCGGTGACCCAGTAGCGGCCGGGGCGCAGGCCGTTGCGGTCGAGGACCGCGCCGACCTGGGTGCCGTCGGTGAAGGTGACGCAGGCCGGGCCGTCCCAGGGCTCCATCATCGTGGAGTGGAACTGGTAGAAGGCGCGCCGGGCCGGGTCCATGGAGTCGTGGTTCTCCCACGCCTCCGGGATCATCATCAGCACGGAGTGCGGCAGGGAACGGCCGCCCAGGTGCAGGAGTTCGAGGACCTCGTCGAAGGAGGCGGAGTCGGAGGCGTCCGGCGTGCAGACCGGGAAGATCCGCTCGATGGCCTTGTCGTCGGAGCCGAACAGGTCCGAGACGAGCTGCGACTCGCGGGCGACCATCCAGTTGCGGTTGCCCTTGACGGTGTTGATCTCACCGTTGTGCGCGACGAAGCGGTACGGGTGGGCCAGCGGCCACGACGGGAAGGTGTTCGTGGAGAACCGGGAGTGCACGAGCGCGATCGCGGAGGCGAAGCGGCGGTCGGACAGGTCCGGGAAGAAGGGCTCCAGCTGGCCGGTGGTCAGCATGCCCTTGTAGACGATGGTCCGCGCCGACAGCGACGGGAAGTACACGCCGGCCTCGCGCTCGGCCCGCTTGCGCAGCACGAAGGCCCGGCGGTCGAGGTCGATGCCCGTGGCGGGCGAGGCGGCGGCGTCACTGACGAAGATCTGGCGGAAGACCGGCATGGTCGACCGGGCGGTGACACCCAGCAGCTGGGGGGCGACCGGCACCTCGCGCCAGCCGAGGACGGTGAGGTTCTCGTCGGAGGCGATCGACTCGATCCGCGAGACGGCGTCGGCGGTGGAGTCCTCCGGCAGGAAGGCGATACCGACGGCGTAGGCCCCGGCCTCGGGCAGTTCGAATCCGGCCACGTCACGGAAGAAGGCGTCCGGGACCTGCGACAGGATGCCGGCGCCGTCGCCGGAGTCGGGCTCCGAGCCGGTGGCGCCGCGGTGTTCGAGGTTGCGCAGGACGGTCAGGGCCTGCTCGACCAGGGTGTGGGACGCCTCGCCGGTAAGAGTGGCGACGAAGCCGACGCCGCAGGCGTCGTGCTCGTTGCGGGGGTCGTACATACCCTGCGCAGCAGGGCGAGCATCCATGAAGGACCAGTTCTGGCCATTCGCGGAATGCTGGGACGGCTGGCGCGGCGTACGCATCGGCTCTCCCGTCGTCGTCATCTGGCATATGTGCATGTGCCGAGGGACGACGTTGGCCCTCGCGTGATCGCAAAATTTCGTGCAGGTTACATGATGGAGCGGTTCTCGGGAACCGGGATAATCCGTTCCAGCATGCGGACACTGCGGGTTCGCGGCGGGGGTACCGCACCAGCAGCGGAAGCATGGAGGGACCGCACGGAACGACCGGGTCAGATCGGTTTCCGTCGGCCCGGGGAGCGGGACAGGCGTCTTCGCCCGCCCGCTGGGGCGCGCGGCGGGCGTCGTTGCCCGCAGCGCTTGGGGCTCATGCCCGGTGGCCACACATCCGAAACCCACGAGTAACGGCCACCTATGCGGCCCCTCGCATGGATCCGAGCCGCGCTATCCTACGGCCGTTCCGAACAAGGTGCCCAGGGCGTACGTCACACCGGCCGCCGCCCCTCCCAGGAGCAGTTGCCGCAGCCCGCTGTACCACCAGGTGCGCGCCGTCACCTTGGCCACCACCGCGCCGCACAGGAAGAGCCCGAGCAGCGCCAGCAGCACGGCCGGCCACATGCTGCTCGCCCCCAGCAGATACGGCAGTACGGGAATCAGCGCGCCCAGCGCGAAGGAGCCGAAGCTCGACACCGCGGCCACGGTGGGCGAGGGCAGATCGCCGGGGTCGATGCCCAGTTCCTCGCGGGCGTGGATCTCCAGGGCCTGCTCGGGGTCCTCCGACAGCTGCCGGGCCACCTCACGGGCCAGTCGCGGCTCGACGCCCCTCGACTCGTAGAGCGCCGCGAGCTCGGCCTCCTCGTCCTGGGGGTGCTTGCGCAGCTGGCGCCGCTCCACGTCCAGCTCGGCCTCGACGAGCTCGCGCTGCGAGGCGACGGAGGTGTACTCGCCGGCGGCCATCGAGAAGGCACCGGCGGCCAGGCCCGCGAGTCCGCTGAGGACGATGGTGTGCTGACCGACCGCCCCGCCGGCGACGCCCGTCATCAGCGCGAGGTTGGAGACGAGGCCGTCCATCGCCCCGAACACCGCGGGACGCAGCCAGCCGCCGTTCACATCCCGGTGGGTGTGGTTGTCCCGGTGCGCCTCGTGCAGCGCCGCCTCGGTGTCGATGATGGCCATGGAAGATCCCCACTCCCCGTTCTTTGGACAGATTCCAGAGTTCTACAACCCCCAAACTACGCTTCGAATTTCCCCCTCGCCAGCAAGGAAAGGCTGCGCTAACCTGCGGTTTTACCATTGAGCGCTCACTTGATCATTGCTGCGCGCAGATGTCGACCGGGTGATGCTGAGGCGCATGAGGCTCGGCCCGGTCACCTGAGGGGGACACATGCCCTATGGCACCGATCGCCTGCATCCCCTCCGTCCCGGCGCCCGGGGACGCCGCCGGACTCCGCGCGCGGGCGCGCGGAGCGCTGCTGGGCCTGGCCGTCGGTGACGCGCTCGGGGCCCCGGCCGAGAACATGAAGCCCTCCGAGATCCGGGCCCGGTGGGGCCGGATCACCGGGTACGTCGCCGAGAACCCGGCGGGCACCGACGACACCGAGTACGCGATCTTCTCCGGCCTCCTCCTGGCCCGGCACGGCTCCGCGCTCACCCCGGCCCACGTGGAGGCGGCCTGGCACGAGTGGATCGCCGATCGCGACGAGGGCCCCTTCCGGGGCGCCGGCTTCAGCGAACGCGGCACCCTGGAGAACCTGCGCCGGGGCCTGGCCGCCCCGATCTCCGCCCAGCACCGGCATGCCTGGAGCGACGGTCTGGCCATGCGGGCGGCCCCCTTCGGGGTGTTCGCCGCGGGCCGCCCGGCGGAGGCGGCCCGGCTGGTCGCGATCGACGGCTCGGTGAGCCATGACGGCGAGGGCATCTACGGCGGCCAGGCGGTGGCGGCGGGAGTCGCGGCGGCGATGGCCGGCGCCCCCTCGACCGCGGTGGTGGCCGCGGCCCTCGCGGTCGTCCCCGACGACTCCTGGACGGCCCGCAGCCTGCGCCGCGCGGTGACGGTCGCCCACCGCGGCGAACGCGCGGTCCGCTCCGCGGTCGTCATCGGCGGCTACCCCTGGACCGATCTGGCCCCCGAGGCGGTCGCCCTGGCCTTCGGCGCCTACGCGGCGGCGGACGGCGACTTCGAGCAGTCGGTCCTGACCGCGGTGAACATGGGCCGCGACGCCGACACCACGGCGGCGGTGGCGGGGGCCCTGGCGGGTGCGACACAGGGCGTGTCGGCGATCCCGCGGGCCTGGGCGACCCCCATCGGCCCGGTCCACGGAAGGTGCCTCCCGGCGATGGCGGGCTACCACGTCCTGGACGTGGCGGACCTGCTGACGCCTGCGGAGGTTCCCTCATGACGACGTACGAAGCGCCGGCCGCCGACGGTGAGGCCGCCCCACGGGAGACCAGGACCCTTCGGGTGACCGTCACGAGCGGTGCGCGGGCGGCGGACAAGAGCGCCGGAGGCGAGACCGAGGCCGAGAAGAGCGCCGAAAGCGGAAACCAAGCCGGGAAGAGGACCGAAGGCCTCCTGCTCGGACTGGCCGCCGGGGACGCCGCGGGCTGGCCCGCCGCCCGCCACAGAGCCGCCCGCATGCCCGACTGGACCCGCCGCCTCACCCGCGAACTGGACACCTTCGCCGAACAGAACGCCACCACCACCCTCCCCGTCCCCATCGCCCTGAACCAGCCTCCGGAGCCCCTCCGCCTCGGCCCCTCCGACGACGCGGAATGGGCGGCCTTCGCCGCGGAAGCACTCCTGCGCGCCGGCGACGACACCGTCCTGAACGACCTCAGCCGCGAACGCCGCACCCGCGCCGCGATCGACCTCACCTGGAACGCGCTCGCGAGCGAGGTCGCCGCGGCAGCGGACCGTGCCCCCGAGATCGAGTCGGCCGTCCTCCCCCTGCGCGCCCGCATCTCCGTCCGCGCCGGCCTGGGCAACCTCGCCACCGGCCTGCGCCCGCCCGCCACCGGCCACGACAACCCGCACTACTTCGACGACGCCGCCTGCGTACGCGCCTGTGTCCTGGCCGTGGCCCACCCCGGCGACCCCCGCTCCGCCGCCGACCTCGCCGAGTTCGACGCCCGCTACACCCAGGACGGCGACGGCGTCCACGGCGCCCGCGCCATGGCGGCGGCACTCGCCCTCGCCCTGGGCGGCGCGGACATCGACGCCTGTGTCACGGCGGCCCTGGCCGAACTCCCCGAGGAGACGGAGATCGGCCGCAACGCCCGGCACGCCCTCGAACTCGCCGCCGCCGCGGACGGCGCCTTCGCTCTGGTCCCGCCCTTGGAGCACCAGATCGTCGACCACGTCTACAGCTACGGCATCGCCGCCGCCGAAACCGTCCCGGTCGCCCTCGCCCTGGCCACCGCCGCCCGCGGCCGCATCGCGGAGGCGCTCCCCGCGGCGGTCTGCCTGTCCCGCGTCGCGGACTCCGCCCCGGCCCTCGCGGGCGCCCTCACCGGCGCCCTGGGCGGCGGCGCGTCGATCCCCGCCTCCTGGCGGGACACCTGCCGCACCCTCTCCGGCTGCGTCCTCCCCCGCCTGACCGGCACGGACCTCGTGGAACTCGCCGAACTCCTGGAAGCCGTGCAACCGGCCCGCCCGGGTGGATGATGCGGCCATGCAGCCCAAACCACACCAAAACGCCACTCTGGACGAGCGGATCACCGGAGCACTGGTCGGAGCAGCGGTCGGCGACGCGCTCGGCGGTCCCGTCGAGGGCTACTCACCCGAGCAGATCCTCGAACGCCACGGCGGTCGCGTCCACGGCATCGTCGGCCCCTGGCACGGCGACGACTGGCGCACGGCCCGCCCCCTCGCCCCGTACCACAAGGGCGACGGCCACGTCACCGACGACACCTTGATGACCCACGCCCTGGTCCGGGTCTACGCCCGGGTCCGCGACCACCTCGACGCCTATGCGATCGCCGACCACCTGGTCCCGGACCTGATGACCGAGCCGCGCTGGATCCCGGAACTGGAGACGCGGGCCCTGCCCCTGCAGCGGATCTTCCTGGCGGAGAAGTGGCTGGTGACACGGATCCACTACGGCCATGCCGACCCGCGAGAGGCCGGCACCGGCAACATCGTCAACTGCGGCGCGGCGATGTACACGGCCCCGGTCGGCCTGGTCAACGCGGCCGACCCGAGGGCGGCGTACGCCGAGGCCCTGGACATCGCCGGCGCACACCAGTCGTCGTACGGCCGTGAGGCGGCGGGCGTCCTGGCCGCCGCGGTGGCGGCGGCGTGCACCCCCGGCGCGACCCCGGACTCGGTGGTCGCGGCCTGCCTCTCCCTGGCGAAGGACGGCACCCGGACCGCGATCGAGCGGGTCTGCGAGGAGGCGTCCCGCCACCCGGACTTCGAGTCGGCACTGCGCCCGCTGCGCGAGGCCGTGGCCCCCTACGACACGGTGGGCCCGGACTACCGCGCCCCCTCGCTCGGCGCCCGCCGACCGTCCCGCCTCCATTCCATCGAGGAACTCCCGGTCGCGCTGGGCCTGTTGCTCGTGGCGCGCGGCGACTACCGCCACACGGTCCTCGGCGCGGTGAACTACGGCCGCGACTGCGACTCCATCGCCACGATGGCCGGCGCCCTGGCAGGCGCCCTGGGCTCACCGGTCCCGGAGGGCTGGGCCAAGACGGTCGCGGAGGCGAGCCGTCTGGACCTGTGGGAACCGGCGGCCACCCTCACCGCCGTGACGCGCGAGATCTTCACCCGCGACGTGGCCCGCCGCCGCGCCCACGAGCAGGCCTTCGCGTCCCTCGGAGGCCGGGAATGCTCCGACTGACCTGGGTCCAGCCGGAGGACCTGATCGGCCACGAACTCCGCCAGGCGGCCCAGGACGGACGCGAGCCGAAGCACGTCGCAGCACGCTGGCGAGCGGCAGGCGGCCCGCAGGCTCCGGCCGCAGCGGGCGCGTCCCCCACCCCGGCCTCCCGCTCCCTGCGCCGGCTGGCGAAGGACCTCCTGGACGAACTGGCCGACCTGCCCAGTGTGTTGGCCGACGACGAACCGACCGACCTGGCGAGGATCAAGGCCGCCTGCCCCGACTGGCCCGGACCCGCGGGCCCCGGGGCCACGACCCCGCAGCACCTCGAAGCCGCCTGGCTCGGCCGCGCCACCGGCTGCCTGCTGGGCAAACCCGTCGAGAAGCTCCCCCTCGACGCCATCCGCCGACTCGCCCGAGCCTCCGGAAACTGGCCCCTCGCCGGCTACTTCACCGCCCGGGGCGTCCCCGAGGAACTCCTGAGACGCCACCCCTGGAACCGCCGCTCGGCGCACACCTCCCTCGCCGAGAACATCGACGGCATGCCCGAGGACGACGACCTCAACTACCCCCTGCTCAACCTCGTCCTCCTCCAACGCCGCGGCAGGGCCTTCACCTCCACGGACGTGGCCCGGACCTGGCTCGACGAACTCCCCGCCGGCCGCACCTTCACCGCCGAGCGCATCGCCTACCGCAACCTGCTCTGCGGCCTCGAACCCCCGCACACCGCCCGCCACCGCAACCCGTTCCGGGAGTGGATCGGCGCCCTGATCCGCGCCGACGTGCACGGCTGGACCAACCCCGGCGACCCGGCCGCGGCCGCCGAACAGGCCCACCGGGACGCCACCTTGACCCACACCGCCAACGGCGTCTACGCGGCCATGTTCGCGGCGGCCGGCATCGCCGCCGCGGCGGCCGGCGCACACGACGTCCACACCTGCCTGCGGACCGGCCTCACCGTCGTCCCACCCCGCTCGCGCCTGGCCCGGGCCGTTCGCGAGGCCGTCCGGCTGGCGCACGAGCACGAAGACTTCGACACGGTCGTCGACGCACTCCACACCCGCCACGCCGACACCCACCACTGGGTGCACGCCGTCCCCAACACCGCCCTGATCGCCGCCGCCCTCACCCACGCGAACGGCGAGTTCGCCGGCTCCGTCTGCCGTGCCGTGAGCGGCGGCTGGGACACCGACTCCAACGGCGCGACGGCCGGCGGCATCGCCGGACTGCTGGCAGGGCACCCCGGGGCGCTCCCCGACCGCTGGACGGCGCCCCTGAAGAACCGGCTGTCGACATCCGTCGGCGACTTCAACGGCATCGGCTTCGACACCCTCGCCCACCTGACGCACCAGGAGACCCTCCGCCCATGACCGCGCCCACGACCACACCCCTCAGCGGCCTGCGCGTCCTCGACCTGGCCACCCTCTTCGCCGGCCCGATGGCCGCCACCCTGCTCGGCGACTTCGGCGCCGAGGTCGTCAAGATCGAGCACCCGAGGAAGCCGGACCCCTCCCGTGGCCACGGCCCGTCGAAGGACGGCGTGGGCCTGTGGTGGAAGATGCTCGGCCGCAACAAGCGCACCATGACGCTCGACCTGTCCAAGCCCGGCGGCCGCACCACGCTCCTGCGTCTGGCCGAGACCGCCGACGTGGTCATCGAGAACTTCCGCCCCGGCACCCTGGAGAAGTGGGCCCTGGGCTGGCCTGAGCTGTCGGCCGTCAACCCCCGTCTGGTCCTGGCCCGCGTCACCGGTTTCGGCCAGTTCGGCCCCTCCGCGCACCGCCCCGGCTTCGGCACCCTCGCCGAGGCGATGAGCGGCTTCGCCGCGATCACCGGCGAACCGGACGCGCCCCCGACCCTCCCGCCCTTCGGCCTGGCCGACTCCATCGCGGGTCTGACGACGGCGTACGCCGTGATGACGGCGCTCGCCGCCCGCGAGCGCACCGGCGAGGGCCAGGTCGTCGACCTGGCCCTGATCGAACCGATCCTGGCCGCGCTGGGCCCCCAGCCTCTCTGGTACGACCAGCTCGGCCACATCCAGCCCCGCACCGGCAACCGCTCCCCCAACAACGCCCCGCGCGGCGTCTACCGGACGGCGGACGGCACCTGGGTCGCCGTCTCCACCTCGGCCCAGTCGGTCGCAGAACGCGTGATGCGCCTGGTCGGCCGCCCGGAACTGATCGACGAGCCCTGGTTCGCCTCGGGCGCCGACCGCGCCCGGCACGCCGATGTCCTCGACGCCGCGGTCGGCGACTGGATCGCCGCGCGCACCCGCACCGACGTCATGGCCGCCTTCGAGAAGGCGGAGGCGGCGGTGGCCCCGATCCAGGACGTCCAGGACGTGATGGCGGACCCTCAGTACCAGGCCCTGGACACCATCACCACCGTCGACGACCCCGAACTCGGCCCGCTGCGCATGCAGAACGTCCTCTTCCGGCTCTCCGCCACGCCCGGCGCGATCCGCTGGGCCGGCCGCCCGCACGGCGCGGACACCGACGAGGTCCTCACCGAACTGGGTCTGACACCGGACGACCTGACGGCGCTGCGCGCGGAGGGCGCCCTGTGACGGCGTTCCCGCTCACCTGGCTGTACGCCCCGGGCGACCGTCCCGCCGTGGTGGCGAAGGCCCTCACCTGCGGCGCCGACGTCGTCGTCATCGACCTGGAGGACGCCGTCGCCCCCGACCGCAAGGCCTACGCCCGCGCCGCGACCGCCGACCTCCTCGGCAACCCGCCGGCCGTCCCGGTCCACGTCCGCGTCAACGCCCTGGACAGCCCCTGGGGAGAGCAGGACCTGGCGGCACTGGCCCCGGCAGCCGGGCTCTCCGGCCTTCGCCTCCCCAAGATCACCTCACCGGCCGACATCACCCGCGCCGCGCGCCGAGCCGCTCGCGCCGACCTGTACGCCCTGCTGGAGACGGCCCTCGCCGTGGAACACGCGTACGCCATCGCCGGCGCCCACCCGAACCTGCGCGGCATCGCGCTCGGCGAGGCCGACCTGCGGGCCGACCTCGGCGTACGCGACGACACCGGCCTCGACTGGCCCCGCTCCCGGGTGGTCGTGGCAGCCCGGGCCGCGGGGCTGCCCCCACCACCCCAGTCCGTCCACCCGGACACCCGCGACCTGGACGAGCTGGCCGCCTCCTGCGCCCACGGCCGGGCCCTGGGCTTCCTCGGCCGCGCCGCGATCCACCCCCGGCAGCTCCCGGTGATCGAACGCGCCTATCTGCCCACCGAGGCGGAGATCGAGCGGGCGGAGACCGTGCTGAAGGCGGCCGCCGGGGAGCGGGGCGCACAGGCCCTCCCGGACGGCCGCTTCATCGACGCGGCGGTGGTGACGGCGGCCCGGCGCACCCTGTCCCTGGCCGAACGCCGCTGACACGCCGAGAGCGCCCGGGAACCTTCCCGGGCGCTCTCGCACCGTCACACAGGACAGGCCGTCAGGTCTTCTTCCCCGACCCGGCCTCGTTCCGGTCCGCGTCCGCCTCGGCCTCGTCCGCGATCCGGTCGTCCTTGCCGGCGGCCGCCTCGTCCGTGCCCGTCTCATCGGAGGTCCCGCCGCCGTCGGCGTCATCGCCGGAAGCCGAAGCGCCGGGCTCCACGACGTCCTCCCGCCCGGGCCGCTTCTTCGACGACATCACGAGGTACGTCACCGCGAGCAGGAACACCAGGATCGCGGTCCACACGTTCAGCCGGAGGCCCAGGATGTGGTGGGCGTCGTCGACCCGCATGTACTCGATCCACGCCCGGCCGGTGCAGTACGCGGCGACGTACAGCGCGAACGCCCGGCCGTGTCCGAGGCGGAAGCGGCGGTCCGCCCAGATGACCAGGAACGCCACGCCGACGCACCACAGCGACTCGTACAGGAACGTCGGGTGGTACGTGCCCGGCACCCGGCCGTCCGAGGAGGAGGTGATCTCCAGGGCCCAGGGCAGGTCGGTGGGCTTGCCGTACAGCTCCTGGTTGAACCAGTTCCCCCAGCGGCCGATCGCCTGGGCGAAGGCGATGCCGGGTGCGATGGCGTCGGCGTACGCGGGCAGCGGGATGCCGCGGCGGCGGCAGCCGATCCACGCGCCCACCGCGCCGAGTGCGATGGCGCCCCAGATGCCGAGGCCGCCCTCCCAGATCTTGAAGGCGTCCACCCAGTCACGGCCCTCGCTGAAGTACAGCTCGTAGTCCGTGATCACGTGGTAGAGGCGGCCGCCGACCAGACCGAAGGGCACGGCCCAGACGGCGATGTCGGCCACCGTGCCGGCCCGCCCGCCTCGGGCGATCCAGCGTTTGTTGCCGAGCCAGACGGCAACGAAGACGCCGATGATGATGCAGAACGCGTAGCCGCGCAGCGGAACGGGGCCGAGGTACAGCACCCCGCGCGACGGGCTGGGAATGAAGGCAAGTTCCATGGCAAGGTCGACGCTACCGTGCCGCACCGGGGGTGCGGTGGGCAGCCCGGCTACGGGTCCATAACGGGGGCGTGAGAACAGCCCTTACCCCTGGTTCGCCTCCTGCACCATCTGCTTCAGCTTGGCCGGGGTCATCGTCTGGTCCTGGTAGATGTTCTTGCCGTCGAACAGCACGGTCGGCGTGCCCGAGAAGTCGCCCTTGTCGAAGGCCTGGTCGGACTTGGCGACCCAGCCGTTGTGCGTGCCCTTCTCGACGCAGGCGCGGAAGGCGGGGGTGTCCAGGCCGTCGACCTTGCCGGCCAGCTCGATCAGCCTGGCGTTGTCCGCGTAGGCGTCGTCGACCTCGGGGGGCTGGTGGTCGAAGAGCACGTCGTGGTACGCGGGGAACTTCCCGGCGTCCTGGGCGCAGGCCGCGGCGTTGGCCGCGTTGCGGGAGCCGGTGCCGCCCATGTTGCCGTCGATGAGGGTGACCAGGTGGTACTCGGTCCTCAGCTGTCCCGCGTTCGTCAGCTCGTGGATCACCGGACGGTACGCCGTCTCGAAGGACTTGCAGGCCGGGCAGCGGAAGTCCTCCCACACCGTGAGCGTGGACTTGGCGCTGTCCTTGCCCACCGGGATGGCCAGGCCGTCCTTGCCCTGGGCTCCCGAGGGCGCCACGACCGGGCCCGAGGCCGCGCTGTCGTCCTTGCCGGCGTTGGCCGCGACGACGCCGATGACCGCCGCGAGTCCCAGGACGGCGACGACGGCCCCGCCCACGATCAGCGCGCGCCGGCGCTTGTCCGCGGCCTTCTGCTTCTCGCGCTCGACCGCCAGCTTCTCCCGGGCGGTGCGCTTTCCCTCACGGTTCTTCTCGCTCACACCCCGGAAACGAACCGGGGAGGCGCACCGCGCCTCCCCGGCCCCAGGTCCACCCGTACGAGGGACCTGTATGACTTGCGGGTTCCTCACACCCGTCCGCGCACGCCCTTCGCGAGGTCGCCCGCGAGTGCGCGCACGGCCGCGACACCGGCCGCGTCGTCCGGTGCGTCCAGCATCGCCTTGACGAAGGCGGAGCCGACGATCACGCCGTCGGCGAAGCCCGCGACCTCGGCGGCCTGGGCGGGCGTGGAGACGCCGAGCCCGACGCAGACCGGCAGCTCCGTTCCCGTGGCCCGGGTGCGTTCCACCAGGTTCCGGGCCTGCGAGCTGACGGTGGCGCGGGTGCCGGTGACGCCCATGAGGGAGGCGGCGTAGACGAATCCGCTGCCGGCCGCGGTGATCCGCGCGAGCCGTTCGTCCTTGCTGCTGGGCGCCACGACGAAGACGGTGGCCAGACCGTGCTTCTCCGCGTGCTCCCGCCACCGCTCCGACTCCTGTACGGGCAGGTCGGGCAGGATGCACCCGGCGCCGCCCGCCTCGGCGAGCTCGGCGGTGAACCGCTCGACGCCGTAGCGGTCGATGGGGTTCCAGTACGTCATGACGAGAATCGGCTTGCCGGTGGCCCGGTGGGCCTCGCGGACCGTGCGCATCACGTCGGCGATCTTGACGCCGCCGCGCAGGGCGATGTCGTCGGCGGTCTGGATGACGGGGCCGTCGAGGACGGGGTCGCTGTGCGGCAGGCCGACCTCGACGACATCGGCGCCGCCGTCGATGACGGCCTTGATCGCGTCGATGCCGCCGTCCACGGTCGGGAACCCGGCCGGGAGGTAGGCGATGAGCGCGGCGCGCCCTTCGGACCTGGCCGCGGCGAGGGTGTCGCCCAGCAGTCGGATGTTGCCGCTCACTTGGCGTCCCCCTCGATCTCCGCGGTGCCGGAGGCGTCCTCGGCGACCTCGGCGTCGGTGTCGTACAGGCCGAAGTAGCGGGCGGCGGTGTCCATGTCCTTGTCACCGCGGCCGGAGAGGTTGACCACGATCAGCCCGTCCTTGCCCAGTTCCTTGCCGACCTCCAGGGCGCCGGCCAGCGCGTGGGCGCTCTCGATGGCCGGGATGATGCCCTCGGTGCGCGACAGCAGGCGCAGGGCCTGCATCGCCGCGTCGTCGGTGACCGCGCGGTACTCGCCGCGGCCGGAGTCCTTCAGGTACGAGTGCTCCGGGCCGATGCCCGGGTAGTCCAGGCCGGCCGAGATCGAGTACGGCTCGGTGATCTGGCCCTCCTCGTCCTGGAGGACGTAGGAGCGGGAGCCGTGCAGGATGCCGGGCTCGCCGGCGGTGAGGGTCGCGGCGTGCTCGCCGGTCTCGACGCCGTGTCCGGCCGGTTCGCAGCCGATGAGGCGTACGCCGGTGTCCGGGATGAAGGCGTGGAAGAGGCCGATGGCGTTGGAGCCGCCCCCGACACAGGCGACGGCCGCGTCGGGGAGGCGCCCGGCGCGCTCCAGGAGCTGGCGGCGGGTCTCGACGCCGATGACCCGGTGGAAGTCGCGGACCATCGCCGGGAAGGGGTGCGGTCCGGCGACGGTGCCGAAGAGGTAGTGCGTGTGCTCGACGTTGGCGACCCAGTCGCGGAAGGCCTCGTTGATGGCGTCCTTCAGCGTGCGGCTGCCGGACTTCACGGCGATGACCTCGGCGCCGAGCATGCGCATGCGGGCGACGTTGAGAGCCTGGCGACGGGTGTCGATCTCGCCCATGTAGATCGTGCACTCGAGACCGAAGAGCGCACAGGCGGTGGCCGTGGCCACGCCGTGCTGGCCGGCACCGGTCTCGGCGATGACCCTGGTCTTGCCCATGCGCCGGGTGAGCAGGGCCTGGCCGAGGACGTTGTTGATCTTGTGGGAGCCGGTGTGGTTCAGGTCCTCGCGCTTGAGGAAGACCCGGGCACCTCCGGCGTGCTCGGCGAACCGGGGCACCTCGGTGAGCGCGGAGGGGCGGCCGGTGTAGTTGACCAGGAGGTCGTCGAGTTCCCTGGCGAACTCCGGGTCGTGCTTGGCCTTGTCGTACTCGACGGCCACCTCGTCGACGGCTGCGACGAGCGCCTCCGGGATGAACTTGCCGCCGAAGGCCCCGAAGTAGCCCTCGGGATCGGGCGTCTGCCCCTCGGGGTCGGGGATGAAGAACTGACTGGACATGCGAATACCTCACGGTGAGTGTGTTGGTTGCACTGTCGCCGTGGGGGCGGGGATGGTCAGGCGGCTGCGGGCCGTTCGTGGCTTGTCGCGCAGTTCCCCGCGCCCCCTACGGGGCGCTGCTGCCATCGCATGCCGTTGACCTGCCCCGGTTCGTCACCGATGACGTACCGGACACGGCGGCCGTGGACCCGGCGGGCCGGGGCGCGGCAGCCGCGGGGGCGGCAGCCGCGCGCGAGGCGGGCGTACCGGTCCACGGTCGTCAGGGTGGCAGTCATCGGGGCCAAGCCTAGCGGGTGATCAGCTTCGGCCGTGCCGGAGCGCGGGGTGCTCGCCGGCCGCCACCAGATCGGAGACCGCCGTCCTGGGGTCCTTGCCGGTCACGAGGGACTCGCCGACCAGGACCGCGTCGGCGCCGGCGTTGGCGTACGCGATGAGGTCGTGCGGGCCGCGGACACCGGACTCGGCGATCTTGATGATGTGGTCGGGGATCTCCGGCGCCACCCGCTCGAAGGTGCCGCGGTCGACCTCCAGGGTCTTGAGGTTGCGCGCGTTGACGCCGATCACCCGGGCGCCGGCGTCGACCGCCCGCTCGACCTCGTCCTCGTCGTGGACCTCCACGAGCGGTGTGAGCCCGATCGACTCGGCGCGCTCGATGAGAGACTCCAGGGCGGGCTGGTCCAGGGCGGCGACGATCAGCAGCACGACGTCGGCGCCGTAGGCGCGGGCCTCCCACAGCTGGTACGACGTGACCATGAAGTCCTTGCGCAGCACGGGGATGTCCACCCGGGCGCGGACCGCCTCGAGGTCGGCGAGCGAACCGCCGAAGCGGCGCTCCTCGGTGAGAACGGAGATGACGGCCGCGCCGCCCGCCTCGTAGTCGGCGGCGAGTCCGGCCGGGTCGGCGATCGCGGCCAGCGCGCCCTTGGACGGGCTGGAGCGCTTGACCTCACAGATGACCTTGACGCCGTCGCCGCGCAGTGCGGCCGCGCCGTCCTTGGCCGCGGGAGCCTTCGCCGCGCGCTCCTTGAGCTCGTCGAGGCTGACGCGCGCCTGCCGCTCCGCGAGGTCGGCACGGACTCCGTCGATGATCTCGTCGAGCACACTCACGCGAGCGGCCCCCTTCCAGACGCTTGACAGTTCCAGCGACCGATCGAAAACCGATGGTCACTGCGATGGTATCCGCAGCCGGGCGCAGGCCTCACATCCGGTTGACGCCGGTCCCACTAGCTGGACATCCGCCAGACGATCAAGGGTGAAGCCAGCCACCGAAGGGCAGGTTCCGGACAACGGTGAAGACCAGCAGCAACGCCCCGAGGCCCCACACCAGCCCCGGGCGGGGGTCGATCCGCAACGGGCGCCCGCGGGCCGCGTGCACCACCCATACGGTCCACAGCGCGGCGAAGCCCAGAAAGCCGAGGGTCGCGAGCGCGTTGGCCTGCAGTGCCGTCAGGACGTCACCGTGGACGAAGGCGTGCGCGCTGCGCAGTCCGCCACAGCCGGGGCAGTAGAGGCCGGTGTAGCGCAGCAGCGGGCACGCGGGGTAGTGGCCGGGTTCGTTCGGGTCCACGGCGCCCACGTAGGCGAAGGCGGCGGCGACGGCCCCGAGCACCCCGGCGGGGACGGCCAGCCGGCCCGGGACGCTGGACGTCACCCATCGACTCTCGGCGTTCACGGTATGCATTGTGCCCCGCACACGCGTGAGGGGCGGCTTCGGCACCCGTGTGCCGGCCGCCCCTCACGTGAGGACGTGCTCCGCGGATCGTGCCGCGGGGGTCAGCTCCCGGCGCCGGCCGGCTCGCGGTCGCCCGTGGTGCGGTGCGGCTGCTGCGCCTCCTTGGGCTGGCCCAGGCCCATCATCCGCATGACGCCGCCGACGACACCGCCGAGCAGCACGACCACCATGCCCGCCCAGAAGCCCACCGGCTGGTCCATCACCATGAACGCGCCCGCGACGCAGAAACCGATGAAGGCGATGATGACACCGGTCCAGGCGGCCGGGGTGTGACCGTGGCTGCTGCCCGCCATTGCTTGCTCCTCGTTGCTGTGTGCGTGTCTGAGCAAAACGCTCGGGGCCATTGTCGCGCACGCGCGCCCGCGGGGTGAGCGGGGGTGCCTCCCCGTCCCCCGTGTGGGCTCAGGCTCCGGTCGGGTCCTCGCCACGGTCGAGTGCCTTCCACAGGTCCTCGGGCCGGTCGGGGTCGGCGGCGGGGGCCTTGCGGCGCGGCTGGGGCGTGCCGCCGCGCTCGTAGCGGCCGGACATGGCGGGCCACAGCCGTCCGTAGCGCAGGGCGAGCAGCCCGGCCAGGAGGATCAGCGCACCGCCGACGACCGCGACGTAGGGCCACGCGGTGTGGCCGAGGGCGTCGACGGAGGCCGAGGTGTCGCCGGAGGCCCGGGCGGCCTGCTCGTCGAGCGCGGAGCCGTCGGAGGCGCCGAGCAGGGCCGCGACGACGATGCCGGCGCCGGAGAGCGCCAGCAGCCCGGCGACGACGAAGCGGCCGGCCCGGCGGACGGCGAAGACGGCGACGAGCGCGGCGAGGCCCACTATGGCGAGCGCCGCGGGAACACCCGTGACGTCGCTGCCCTTGGCGGTCAGGGGGAAGGCGCCACCGGCCACCGTCGCGGTGCCCTGCGACCATTGCTGCCGGGTGGCGAGCAGCGCCACGGCCGCGCCGAGCGCGCCGCTCAGCAGCGCGACGGCGAGGCTCAGGCGGCCGGCCCGGGCGGATCCGGGGGCTTCGGAACGGGGGTGAGGTACAGCAGTCACGTACCCCACTATCGCCTGAACCCCGGGCGAACCGTCACCCGGGGTGCATCTCAGGCCTTTCCGAGCCGGTTCGCGGTGTGGACCGCCCGCAGGACCGCGGCCGCCTTGTTGCGGCACTCGGTGTCCTCGGCGACCGGGTCGGAGTCGGCGACGATGCCCGCGCCGGCCTGCACGTACGCGGTGCCGTCGCGCAGGAGGGCGGTGCGGATGGCGATGGCGGTGTCGGAGTCGCCGGCGAAGTCGAGGTAGCCGACGCAGCCGCCGTAGAGGCCCCGCCGGGACGGTTCGAGTTCGTCGATGATCTGCATGGCGCGCGGCTTGGGGGCGCCGGAGAGGGTGCCGGCCGGGAAACAGGCGGTGAGGACGTCGAAGGCGGTGCGTCCCCGGGCGACGCGGCCCGTCACCGTCGAGACGATGTGCATCACGTGCGAGTACCGCTCGACGGACATGAAGTCGACGACCTCGACCGAGCCGGGCTCGCAGACCCGTCCCAGATCGTTGCGGCCGAGGTCGACGAGCATGAGGTGCTCGGCGCGCTCCTTGGGGTCGGCGAGCAGTTCCTCGGCGAGGGCCTGGTCCTCCTGCGGGGTGGCGCCGCGCCAGCGGGTGCCGGCGATGGGGTGGACCATGGCCCGGCCGTCCTCGACCTTGACCAGGGCCTCGGGGGACGAGCCGACGACGTCGAAGCCGTCGAAGCGGAACAGGTACATGTACGGGGACGGGTTGGTGGCCCGCAGGACCCGGTAGACGTCCAGCGCGCTCGCCGTGCACGGCGTCTCGAAGCGCTGGGAGGGGACCACCTGGAAGGCCTCGCCCGCCCGGATGCGCTCCTTGATGTCCTCGACGGCCACCTGGAAGTCGGGGCCGCCCCACAGCGCGGTGTACTCGGGGAGCTCGGAGGGCGGGAGCACGGCCGGGGGCTGGGCGACCGGGCGGGAGAGGTCGGCCTCCATGGCGTCGAGGCGGGCCACGGCGTCGGCGTGGGCCTCGTCGACGCCCGTCTCCAGGTCGTTGTGGTTGATCGCGTTGGCGATCAGCAGGACCGAGCCCTCCCAGTGGTCCATGACGGCCAGGTCGCTGGTGAGGAGCATGGTCAGCTCGGGCAGCTTCAGGTCGTCGCGCTCGCCGGGGCCGATCCTCTCCAGGCGGCGGACGATGTCGTAGCCGAGGTAGCCGACCATGCCGCCGGTGAAGGGCGGCATGCCCTCCTGGTGGGGGGTGTGCAGGGCCTCGATGGTGGCGCGCAGGGCGGCGAGGGGGTCGCCGTCCGTGGGGACGCCGACGGGCGGGGCGCCGAGCCAGTGGGCCTGCCCGTCGCGTGCGGTGAGCGTGGCCGCCGCACGCACCCCCACGAAGGAGTACCGGGACCAGGAGCGGCCGTTCTCCGCGGACTCCAGCAGGAAGGTGCCGGGGCGCTCGGCGGCGAGCTTGCGGTAGAGCGCGACCGGGGTGTCGCCGTCGGCGAGGAGCTTGCGCGTGACGGGGATGACCCGCCGGTCGGTGGCGAGCTTGCGGAAGGTCTCGAGGTCCATGGCCGCTGACCTTACTGATCCGGGGCGGGGCGGGCGGAGCCGCCGTCCTTGAGGAGCACGTCCTCGTCGAAGCAGGTGCGGGCGCCGGTGTGGCAGGCGGCGCCGACCTGGTCGACCTTGACGAGCACGGTGTCCGCGTCGCAGTCGAGGGCGACGGACTTCACCCACTGGAAGTGGCCGGAGGTGTCGCCCTTGACCCAGTACTCCCGGCGGCTGCGCGACCAGTAGGTGCACCGGCCGGTGGTCAGGGTGCGATGCAGCGCCTCGTCGTCCATCCAGCCGAGCATGAGCACCTCGCCGGTGTCGTACTGCTGGGCGATGGCGGGCAGGAGGCCGTCGGCACTGCGCTTGAGGCGCGCGGCGATCTCCGGGTCGAGGCGGCCGGATGGAGCACTGTGGCGCGAAGCGCCTCCGTGAGGGGCGGTGGCCGGGCGACGGGCGGGCTTGCTGGTCATGCCGACCATTGTGCCGTGCGCCACTGACAGGCCAGGTGGGATGTCCACTGGGCGGAACACCCGTCGGAGGGGAATCGGCACGTCTGCTGGGCTGACCGGGGGACCGGCCGTAGGCTGGGCGGCATGTCGACCCATGCCAAGCGTGAACGACTTCTCCTCGCCGACCTGTTGGAGACCGCGGGCCCGGACGCGCCCACCCTGTGCGAGGGCTGGACCACCCGGGACCTCGCAGCGCACGTGGTGGTGCGCGAGCGCCGCCCGGACGCCGCCGGCGGGATACTGATCAAGCAACTCGCGTCCCGCCTGGACAAGGTGATGGCGGAGTACGCCGACAAGCCGTACGAGGAGCTGATCCAGCTGATCCGTACGGGCCCGCCACGTTTTTCGCCCTTCAGCCTGAAGCCGGTCGACGAGGCGTCGAACCTCGTCGAGTTCTACGTCCACACCGAGGACGTCCGCCGCGCCCAGCCCGACTGGTCCCCCCGCGACCTGGACCTGGTCTTCCAGAACGCCCTGTGGTCCCGTCTGGAGCGCACGGCCCGCCTGATGGGCCGCGGCGTGCCCACGGGCCTGGTCCTGCGGCGCCCCGACGGCCAGACGGCGGTCGCCCACCGCGGCACCCCGGTGGTCACGGTGACCGGCGAGCCGTCCGAGCTGGTCCTGTTCTGCTATGGCCGCCGGAGCGCGGCCAAGGTCGACCTGGACGGCGACGAGAACGCGATCGCGAAGCTGCACGAGACCAAGCAGCTCGGGATCTGAGAAGGCCCCGGCCGCGGGGCGCGGCCGGGGCTCTCAGCGGACGGGGCGTCACCGCACCGGGTGCCCCGCCTCCCGCAGCGTCTCCTTGACCTGGCCGATGCGCAGGTCGCCGAAGTGGAACACCGACGCGGCCAGGACCGCGTCCGCGCCCGCCTCGACGGCCGGGGGGAAGTCGGTCAGCCTGCCCGCGCCGCCCGAGGCGATGACCGGGACCGTGACGTGCTTCCGGACGGCCCGGATCATCTCCAGGTCGTAGCCGTCCTTGGTGCCGTCCGCGTCCATCGAGTTGAGCAGGATCTCGCCCGCGCCGAGCTCCGCGGCCCGGTGCGCCCACTCCACGGCGTCGATGCCGGTGCCCCGGCGTCCGCCGTGGGTGGTCACCTCGAAGGAGCCCGACTCGGTACGGCGGGCGTCCACCGACAGGACCAGGACCTGGCGGCCGAAGCGCTCGGCGATCTCGCGGATCAGCTCCGGGCGGGCGATGGCGGCCGTGTTGACGCCGACCTTGTCCGCGCCGGCCCGCAGCAGCTTGTCCACGTCCTCGGCCGTGCGGACGCCGCCGCCGACCGTGAGCGGGATGAACACCTGTTCGGCCGTGCGGCGCACGACGTCGTACGTGGTCTCGCGGTTGCCCGACGAGGCGGTGATGTCCAGGAACGTCAGCTCGTCGGCGCCCTCGGCGTCGTACACCTTGGCCATCTCGACGGGGTCGCCCGCGTCGCGCAGGTTCTGGAAGTTGACGCCCTTGACGACCCGGCCGTTGTCCACGTCCAGGCAGGGGATGACTCGGACCGCCAGGGTCATGAATCCTGCTCCTCTTAGTGTTCCTGTGAGGGGGTCCCTCGGAATGCTTCCACTTCCACCGACACCAGGACCCGGGAGTCCATGAAGCCCTGCACGATCAGCAGGGTCGTGACCGGGCGTACGGCGTCGAACATCTCCTTGTGCGCCCGGCCCACGGCGTCGACGTCCCGGGCGTGCGCCAGGCACACCCGGGTGCGGATCACGGACTCGGGTGCGAGCCCGAACTCGGCGATCGCCTCCAGGGCGCTGGTGAAGGCGATCTTGGCCTGCTCGTACGGATCGCCCTCGCCGTAGAGCACGTCGCCCTTGAACGCGGTCGTGCCCGCGACCAGCACACGGTCGCCCGCCGCGACGGCGCGTGCAAAACCGAAGGACTCTTCCCAGGGACTTCCGCTCTGCACACGCCGCACGGTCATGACGACACAGCCTCCAAGGCCTCTTCCAGGGTGAACGCCTTCGCGTACAGCGCCTTCCCTACGATGGCCCCCTCGACACCGAGCGGGACGAGGTCGGCGATGGCCCGCAGGTCGTCGAGCGAGGAGACCCCGCCGGAGGCCACGACCGGGCGGTCGGTGGCGGCGCACACGTTGCGCAGCAGTTCCAGGTTGGGACCCTGGAGGGTGCCGTCCTTGGCGATGTCGGTGACGACGTACCGCGCGCAGCCCTCCTTGTCGAGGCGCTCCAGCGTCTCGTAGAGGTCGCCGCCGTCGCGGGTCCAGCCCCGGCCGCGCAGGGTCGTGCCGCGGACGTCGAGACCCACCGCGATCTTGTCGCCGTGCTCGGCGATGACCTTGGCGACCCACTCCGGGGTCTCCAGGGCGGCCGTGCCGAGGTTGACGCGCTTGCAGCCGGTGGCGAGGGCGGCGGCGAGGGTGTCGTCGTCGCGGATGCCGCCGGACAGCTCCACCTTGATGTCCATGGCCCGGGCGACCTCGGCGATCAGCTCGCGGTTGTTCCCGGTGCCGAACGCGGCGTCCAGGTCGACCAGGTGCAGCCACTCGGCGCCGGAGCGCTGCCAGGCCAGGGCGGCTTCCAGCGGGGAGCCGTAGGAGGTCTCCGTGCCGGACTGGCCGTGCACCAGGCGGACGGCCTGGCCGTCGCGGACGTCGACGGCGGGGAGGAGTTCGAGCTTGCTCACAGGGTTCCGATCCAGTTGGTGAGGAGCTGGGCTCCGGCGTCGCCGGACTTCTCGGGGTGGAACTGCGTCGCCCACAGGGCGCCGTTCTCGACGGCCGCGACGAACGGCTTGCCGTGCGTGGACCAGGTGACCTTGGGGGCCCTCATCGCCGGGTTGTGCGTCTGAAGCGACCAGTCGTGGACGGCGTAGGAGTGCACGAAATAGAAGCGGGCGTCCGCGTCCAGGCCCGCGAACAGCTGCGAACCGGGCGCCGCCTCGACGGTGTTCCAGCCCATGTGGGGCACGATCTCGGCCTGGAGCGGCTCGACCGAGCCGGGCCACTCGTCGAGGCCCTCGCTCTGCACGCCGTGCTCGATGCCGCGCGCGAAGAGGATCTGCATGCCGACGCAGATGCCCATGACCGGGCGGCCGCCGGACAGCCGGCGGTCGACGATCCAGTCGCCGCGCGCCGCGCGCAGGCCCGTCATGCAGGAGGCGAAGGCGCCGACGCCGGGCACCAGCAGGCCGTCGGCGTTCAGGGCCTTGTCGTAGTCACGCGTGATCTCCACGTCGGCCCCGGCGCGGGCGAGGGCACGCTCGGCGGAACGGACGTTGCCGAATCCGTAGTCGAAGACGACGACCTTCTTCTGCGGGGCGCTCAATTCCACACCTCCAGCCTCACCACACCGGCCGCCAGGCACATCGCGGCGCCGATGGACAGCAGCACGATCAGACCCTTGGGCATCTTCTGCTTGACGAAGGAGTAGATCCCGCCGGCGAGGAAGAGGCCGACGACGATCAGCAGGGTCGAGATGCCGTTCACAGGGCGCCCTTCGTGGAGGGGAGGATGCCGGCCGCGCGCGGGTCACGCTCGGACGCGTACCGCAGGGCCCGGGCGAGCGCCTTGAACTGGCACTCCACGATGTGGTGCGCGTTGCGGCCGTAGGGCACGTGCACGTGCAGCGCGATCTGCGCCTGGGCCACGAAGGACTCCAGGATGTGCCGGGTCATGGTGGTGTCGTACTCGCCGATCATCGGCGCCATCTTCTCGGGCTCGGTGTGCACGAGGTAGGGGCGGCCGGACAGGTCGACGGTGACCTGGGCGAGGGACTCGTCCAGCGGGACCGTGCAGTTGCCGAAGCGGTAGATGCCCACCTTGTCGCCGAGGGCCTGCTTGAAGGCGGCGCCGAGGGCGAGCGCGGTGTCCTCGATGGTGTGGTGCGAGTCGATGTGCAGATCGCCCTCGGTCTTCACGGTCAGGTCGAACAGACCGTGCCTGCCGAGTTGGTCGAGCATGTGGTCGTAGAAGCCGACGCCGGTGGAGATCTCCGTCTTGCCCGTGCCGTCGAGGTCGATCTCGACGAGGACCGACGTCTCCTTGGTGGTCCGTTCGACGCGTCCTACGCGGCTCATAGCTCCTGCTCCTTCTTCAGTTCACGGACCGCGTCGAGGAACGCGTCGTTCTCTTCGGGGGTTCCGGCGGTGACCCGGAGCCAGCCGGGTACGCCGTTGTCCCGGACCAGGACGCCCCGGTCGAGGATCTTCCGCCAGGTCTCGTGGGAGTCCTCGAACAGGCCGAACTGTACGAAGTTGGCGTCCGAGGGGGTCACCTCGTAGCCGATCGCGAGCAGTTCGGTGACCAGGCGGTCCCGTTCGGTCTTGAGCTGCTCGACATAGCCCAGCAGCGTGTCGGTGTGCTCCAGGGCGGCCAGGGCGGTCGCCTGGGTGACGGCCGACAGGTGGTAGGGCAGCCGGACCAGCTGGACGGCGTCGACGACGGCGGGGTGCGCGGCGAGGTAGCCGAGGCGCAGGCCCGCCGCGCCGAACGCCTTCGACATGGTGCGGGAGACGACCAGGTTCGGGCGGCCGTCCAGCAGCGGCAGCAGCGAGGCGCCGTGGCTGAACTCGATGTAGGCCTCGTCGATCACGACCATCGACGGTTTCGCCGCCTGTGCGGCCTCGTACAGCGCGAGGACCGTCTCGGGCGGCACGGCGGTGCCCGTGGGGTTGTTGGGGGTGGTGACGAAGACGACGTCCGGCCGGTGCTCGGCGATGGCCTTCTCCGCCGCCGCCAGGTCGATCGTGAAGTCGTCGTTGCGGGGGCCGGAGATCCAGCCGGTGCCGGTGCCGCGCGCGATGAGGCCGTGCATCGAGTACGACGGCTCGAAGCCCATGGCGGTGCGGCCCGGTCCGCCGAAGGTCTGCAGCAGCTGCTGGATGACCTCGTTGGAGCCGTTGGCCGCCCAGACGTCGGCCACGCCGACCTCGTGGCCGGAGGTGCCCGTCAGGTACTCGGCCAGCCGCGTGCGCAGCTCGACCGCGTCCCGGTCGGGGTAGCGGTTGAGGGTGCGGGCCGCCTCACGGACGCGCTCGGCGATCCGTTCGACCAGCGGTTCGGGCAGCGGATAGGGGTTCTCGTTGGTGTTCAGCCGAACGGGGACGTCCAGCTGGGGCGCGCCGTAAGGGGACGTGCCGCGGAGCTCGTCCCGTACGGGGAGATCGTCGATGCCTGTCACTTGCTTGCGGGTACCTTCCAGCCGAACCGGGCCTTGATCGCCGCACCGTGGGCCGGCAGGTCCTCCGCCTCCGCCAGCGTCACCACGTGGTGCGCGACCTCGGCCAGCGCGTCCTGGGTGTAGTCGACGATGTGGATGCCGCGCAGGAAGGACTGGACGGACAGGCCGGAGGAGTGGCAGGCGCAGCCGCCGGTGGGCAGGACGTGATTGGAGCCGGCCGCGTAGTCGCCGAGGGAGACCGGGGCCCAGGGGCCGACGAAGATCGCGCCGGCGTTCCGGACGCGGTCGGCCACGGCGGCGGCGTCCGCCGTCTGGATCTCCAGGTGCTCGGCGCCGTAGGCGTCGACCACCCTCAGGCCCTCGTCGATGCCGTCGACCAGGACGATCGCGGACTGCCGGCCGGACAGGGCCGGGACGATCCGGTCGTCGATGTGCCGGGTGGCCGCGACCTGCGGCTCCAGCTCCTTCTCGACGGCGTCGGCGAGCCGGACGGAGTCGGTGACCAGGACGGCGGCGGCCAGCGGGTCGTGCTCGGCCTGGCTGATCAGGTCGGAGGCGACGTGCACCGGGTCGGCCGTGTCGTCGGCGAGGACGGCGATCTCGGTCGGGCCGGCCTCGGCGTCGATGCCGATCCTGCCGGTGAAGTAGCGCTTGGCGGCGGCGACCCAGATGTTGCCGGGGCCGGTGACCATGTTCGCGGGCGGGCAGGACTCGGTGCCGTGGGCGAACATCGCGACGGCGGTGGCGCCGCCGGCCGCGTACACCTCGTCGACGCCGAGCAGCGCGCAGGCGGCGAGGATCGTCGGGTGCGGCAGGCCGCCGAAGTCGGCCTGGGCGGGCGAGGCGAGCGCGATGGACTCGACGCCGGCCTCCTGCGCGGGCACCACGTTCATGATCACGGAGGACGGATACACGGACCGGCCGCCGGGCGCGTACAGCCCCACGCGGTCGACGGGAACCCACTTCTCGGTGACGCTGCCGCCGGGCACGACCTGCGTGGTGTGCGTGGAGCGGCGCTGCTCGCGGTGGACGGTACGGGCGCGGCGGATGGACTCCTCCAGGGCCGCGCGCACGGCCGGGTCGAGCTCCTGGAGCGCGCGGGTGAGCGCGGCGGCGGGCACCCGCACCTGGTCGAGCCGGACCCCGTCGAACCGCTCGGCGGCGTCGATCAGCGCCGCGTCGCCCCGATGATGCACGTCCTCGCAGAGGGGACGCACCTTCTCCAGGGCGGCCGCTACGTCGAAGTCGGCTCGGGGCAGCAGGTCACGCAGGGCGGGGCCCTCGGGAAGGGCGTCGCCGCGCAGATCGATTCGAGAGATCACGGGCTCAATTCTCTCAGACCCGGATGAGACGCCGTCCGCGCGTATCAATGGTTGATACAGAAGCCCCCGGAAGGCGGAAGATCCCCTTCACCTCCTGCTTTCGGGGCGTCACACAGCGGGCATGAACAGTTGTAGGAAGGAACCAACCGGCGCGTACCCGGGGAGGATGGAAGAACCGTGACCGAGGGGTCCGGCCTCCGGGCCGGGGATCTGCCCGACGACCTGACCACGGCCGAGGCCGGCATGTGGCAGGCCTTCCGCAACGGGACCGTGTACGACCTGAGCAGCGGCGACGCCGTGGCGGACGATCCGCACGGCGGTCGTCCGTGGGGCGCTGAGCGGACCGTGCGGGCCCGGATCGTGTGCTGGTTGCTGCTGGACGGTCCGCCCGCCCTGGCCGGCCGCGTGTCCTCGCTGCAGCTGGTCGGCGTGCAGGTCAGCGGCTCGCTGGAGCTCGCCGGCGGCACGGTGGTGCCGTACGTCGAGCTGCGCCGGTGCCGGTTCGAGCAGGACGTACTGCTCCCGGAGGCCCGCTTCACGACCCTGCGGATGGTGGACTGCTCCGTGCCACGGCTCGAGGCGGCCCGGGTGCACACCGAGGGCGATCTGCATCTGCCGCGCTGCCGCTTCCACCACGGCATCCGGCTCACCGACGCGCAGATCGGCACGGATCTGATGCTGAACCAGGCGATCGTGCACCGGGACCACAGCGGCCGGTCGATCGCCGCGGACGGCCTGACCGTCGGCCAGGACTTACAGGCCGAGCTGCTGGAGTCGCACGGCGAGCTGAGCCTGCGCGCGGCCACCGTCGGCGTCTCCCTGAGCCTGCGCGGCGCCCGCCTGGCGAACCCGTACGCCCGGCTCGCGCTGAACGCCCCGCAGCTGACCGTCGAACGCAGCCTGTACCTCACCCCGGCAGGGGTCGGCGCCCAGGCGATGAGCGGGATGACGCCGGCCGAGGGGACGCGGATCCAGCGCTTCGAGTGCGAGGGCGGGATGCGGCTGGACGACGGGCGGTTCGGCGACGCGGTCGACTTCGAGCAGGCCCGGTTCACTCTCACCGACGACCAGGAGCTGTCGCTGCGCCGGGTGCAGACTCCCGAGCTGCGCTTCCTCGGGGAGCAGCCGGCGCGCGGGCGGGTGGTGCTGTCCGGGGCGAAGGTCGTCAACCTGATGGACCGGGCGGACGCCTGGCCGGGCCCGGGCCGGCTGCACATGGGCGGTTTCGCCTACGAGAACCTCGTGCCGCGCGGACCGTTCCCGCCGGCCGAGCGGCTGGACTGGGTGGCGGCGGCGACCGCCGAGTACAACCCGGAGCCGTACGAGCGGCTCGCGGCCGTGCTGCGGGCCGGCGGGGAGGACGAGGACGCCCGCGAGGTGCTGCTCGCCAAGCAGCGCCGGCATCGCGAGAGCCTGCCGATCGCGGCCAAGCTGTGGGGGTACGCGCAGGACTGGACGGTCGCCTACGGGTACCGGCCGGGCCGGGCCGCGGTGTGGATGGCGGTGCTGTGGGCGGCGGGCTCGCTCGTCTTCGCGCAGGCCGGCCGTCCGCCGATGAGGCGGGGCGAGCATCCGGAGTGGAATCCCACGCTCTTCGCCCTCGATCTGCTGCTGCCGGTCATCGACCTCGGCCAGGTGGGCTTCTGGCAGCTGCGCGGGGCGTGGCAGTGGCTGGCGACGGCGATGATCCTGCTCGGCTGGGTCCTGGCGACGACGGTGGCGGCGGGGGCGACACGGGTGCTGCGCCGCAACTGATGATGCTGCTGTGACCAAAGTGGTTGAACTGTCACACCTTTGCGCTCTCTTGACCATCGGATGTACAACTTTCCGCAGGTTCGATGAACGGTCTGGCGCCGCGATGACCACCCGACTTTCAATGGTCGGCACCATGGCTATGCAGCTCCCGTTCATCCGCCCGAGCCGGATGGCAAGGACCTCCCCCCACCCCGTCGGCGAGCCCCGCGCCGACGACGAGGTGCTGCTCGACGCACCGGACGCCCGGCTGAGCCCGGCGCTGGTCGCCGCCGCCCGGGGCGACCACGGGCCGGCCGCCGGCCTGCTCCTGGCCACCCGCGCGGCCTCCGAATGGGAACGGCGCGACCGGTACGTCACCCGGCTGGCCGCCTTCGCGCACTCACGGCCCGAGTGGCTGGACGCCTGGCTCGCCCTCGCCCCGCAGGACCCCGACGCGCTGCTGGTCGCGGCCCAGCTGGCGGTGGACCGCGCCTGGCGGTCACCGGCCCGGGCCGAGCTGCTGCGCGAGGTGAGCCCGCTCATCACGGCCGCGGCCCGGGGCGACCGGCGGGACCCGGTGCCGTGGCGGCTGGCGCTCGACCACGCCCGGGGCGCCCAGGCCGGGCACACGTACTTCGAGGAGCTGTGGGAGGCGGCCGTACGCCGTGCCCCGCACCACTACGGCTGCCATGTGGCGGCGCTGCGCTACCTGGCCACCCACTGGCACGGCTCGCACCACGAGTGCTTCGACTTCGCCGACCGGGCCGCCCAGGACGCTCCCCCCGGCGCGCTCGTCCAGGCGCTCCCGCTGCGGGCCGCCTTCGGCTACCTCACCGACGGCTGCGGGCCCGAGGTGTCCCGGGAGCGGCTGGACGCGGCCGTGGACCGGGCGATCGCGCTGTCCCCGCTGCTGCCCGCGGCCGACCCCTGGCCGGCCCGGATGCGGAACCTGCTGATCTTCGTCCTGGTGCGCCTGGAGCGCTGGCAGGACGCCACCGAACAGATGCGCCTGAACGGCCCGTACGCCACCTCGTTCCCCTGGGACCTGATGTCGGACGACCCGCTCGGCCACTTCCTGCGGGTACGCGACGACATCCGGGCCGCGACGGCCGCGGACCCCTCCTGGCATCCACGGAGTGAACGGGGCGGACGGGTCCGTCCCGGCGACCATTAGGCTTTTGCGTCGTGACCACCGTCCGGCTCCCCCTCTTCCCCCTGAACTCGGTGCTGTTCCCGGGGCTCGTGCTCCCTCTCAACGTCTTCGAGGAGCGGTATCGCGCCATGATGCGCGAACTGCTGAAGACGCCGGAGGACGAGCCGCGCCGGTTCGCCGTCGTGGCGATCCGGGACGGCCACGAGGTGGCCCCCGCCGCGCCCGGCCTGCCCGACCCGACGGCCGTGCCCGAGCGGGGACCGGCGGCCGGTTTCGGCGCGCACCCGGCCAAGGCGTTCCACAAGGTGGGCTGCATCGCGGACGCGGCGACGATCCGGGAGCGCACCGACGGCTCCTTCGAGGTGCTGGCGACCGGCACCACCCGGGTGAAGCTGCTGTCGGTCGAGGCGTCCGGGCCCTTCCTGACGGCCGAGCTGGAGCCGCTGGAGGAAGAACCGGGGGACGAGGCCGCGCCGCTGGCCGAGGGGGTGCTGCGGTCCTTCCGCCAGTACCAGAAGCGGCTGGCCGGGGCGCGGGAACGCTCGCTCGCGGGCGGCGCCGACCTGCCCGACGAGCCGGGCGTGGTGTCGTACCTGGTGGCGGCGGCGATGATGCTGGACACCCCGACCAAGCAGCGCCTGCTCCAAGCACCCGACACGGCGTCCCGCCTGCGCGACGAGCTGAAACTCCTTCGCTCGGAGACGGCGATCATCCGTAGTCTGCCGTCGTTGCCGGCGTCGGATCTGACGCGCGGCCCGATGAGCCTCAACTGAGCGGACCGGCATGGCGAAGAAGTCGAAGAAGCAGCAGGCGGGCGGCACCCCCGCGACGGTGGCCCTCACGGCGGCGGGCACGGCCTACACGGTCCACGCCTACGACCACGACCCGGCGCACCCCAGCTACGGCGAGGAGGCGGCCGAGGCGATGGGCGTCTCCCCGGACCGCGTCTTCAAAACCCTGGTCGCGGACGTCGACGGCACCCTGACGGTCGCGGTGGTCCCGGTGGCGGGCCAGCTGGATCTGAAGGCCCTCGCCGCGGCGGTCGGCGGCAAGCGCGCCACGATGGCCGACCCGACCCTGGCGGAACGCACGACCGGCTATGTCCGGGGCGGCATCTCTCCCCTGGGGCAGCGCAAGAAGCTGCCGACGGTCCTCGACGCCTCGGCGTCGGCGCACGCGACGATCTGCGTGTCGGCGGGCCGAAGAGGCCTGGAGGTGGAGCTCGCCCCTCAGGACCTGCGCGAGCTGACGGAGGCGGTCCTGGCGCCTATCGGCCGCTAAGGCCCTTCTGATGGATCTCCGTGGGAGGAGGAGCGGCGTTCGGTGCGTGCTCTGGGGGTCCCCCCTGCTCGAAGAGCTTGGGGGAGTGCCGCGCGGAAGCCCTCGTAGCGGAGCCACTTGGGCTTTCGCGCGGTGCGGCGGTGGGGGCCCCTCCCGTTCGAGCGAAGCCGAGAGCGGGGGAGCGTGCCGGGCGTCGCGACGCCGCGGAGA
>NZ_JBEOSZ010000016.1:0-145904 GCF_040303285.1 Streptomyces sp. NPDC096046
CAGATCTTCCGCAGATCCCGCATCAGCCCGAACCGCATGACCGTCATCGCCAAAGCCGTCCTCACCCTGGAGAGGCAACGCTGAAAACGCTCACTCAACCGTAGGGCCGCAGCCTGCCAAACTCCGCAACTCCGCTCAGTGTCGGCGTACACGTGAACGTGCATAGCCGCGTACGGATGAACGTGCAGGGTTCTTGATGTGTTGAGGAACGATGCTCGGCACTCTGCTGCCTGTTGTTGAGGTTGCAGAGAGGGGTGGGCTGTCCTGAAGCTTCCCCTTGATGTTGGACACCTGGAGACTGGGACGTGAGGTTCCAGAGGAAGTAGTCGCGGGCCAGACGGCGTGAGTGCATCAGCCAAGCGAACGTCCGCTCCACCAGCCACCGTTTCGGCAGCACCACGAAGCCCGCGGCCCGGTCGCTGCGTCTGACGACCTGCAGGGTGAGGGCGAACAGGTCGCGGGCGATGTCGACCAGCCGGCCGGTGTAGCCGCCGTCCGCCCAGACCAGGGTGATCCGCCAGTGCCGTTCCCGTAGCCGGGCCAGGAGGATCTTCACCGCGTCCCGGTCGGTGACCGAGGCGGCGGTGACCATCACCGTCAGCAGGAGTCCGAGGCGTCGACGACGATGTGCCTCTTGCGGCCGTTGATCTTCTTCCCGCCGTCGAAGCCCCGGCTTGCCGCCGACACCGACGCGGCCCCCTTCACCGACTGCGCGTCGATGACACCGGCGCTCGGCTCCGTGTCCCGGCCGGCCGCCTGGCGGACCCGGTCGCGCAGCCGGTCGTGGAACTCGGCGAGCAGACCGGTGTCACGCCAGCGGCGGAAGAACGCGTAGACGCGGTCCCAGGCGGGGAAGTCCGCAGGCTCGCCCGCCAGGCGATCCCGCCCGCGACGAGGTAGCGCACCGCGTCGAGCATCTCCCGGTGGCAGAACCCCTCCGGCCGCCCGCCGCGGCCCGCCAGCCAGGGCGGGACCGGCATCGTATCCCGGACCACACCCCACTCGGCGTCCGACATGTCCGAGGGGTAACCCGGCCGCCTGTACGGACGATCCGCGGCGTTCCCGAACCGGTGAGCGAGACAGTCACACTCCAGAGGCGCCGAGTTGGACTCCATCGGCACCGGCACGGAGAACTGCAGCACCAGGGGCCTCCTGTTGCTCTATATGGATTCGACACCCACGAGCTGTGCAGGAGACCCCCTCCCATGCGCGGCCGACCCGAAGATCACCCGACCGAGCCGACCCCCTCGAACTCACGCCCACCACGAGCGATACAGCGACGGCTACTCAGATGATTGGGCTACCGGCAAGGGCTCAGCAGACGTCGACTATGTCGATCATGTTGTCCCAGGGGGTGTTCGCGAGGCTGTCCTCCGTGTGGTACGCCGTGCTGCCGAACTTGTAAACCTTACGGCCCTCCCAGTTGTAGAACCGAGCCACCGTGCCGGTGGTCTGATTGTTCTTGTACGAGGTGAGGGTGTCGTTGTTGAAGGCGTAGTCGTTCAGGTCGATGTCTTCGCACCTGGTAAACGACGCCTTGTTGCCGGTCCAGTTGGCACCAGTCCACAGGCACAGATACTTGTAGGAGCAGCTGGTGTCGGCCGCCGCGCCGGGCACGGCCATCGTGATGATCGCGCTGCCGTCCTTCGCCCGGATCTCGTTGTACCTCACCTGTTCCGCCGGAACCTTGATGTCCGCCAATTGGGCGTCCACCCGGTCCTGCAGCTGGGCCGCCTGGCGGGCCGAAAGGCCCACCGCTTTCGCCTCCGCCGCGTACTTCGACTCGGCCGACTGCGTGGCCCGGTCTGGAGCGGCCGCAGCGGCGCTGCCGGCTCCGAGTGTCAGCGCCATGCCACACAGCAGGGCTGAGGCGCGCTTCGTGATCTGGGATCGGACATTCATGGGGTTTCCTCCGTCGGTGGGTTTCGCTTCATGAGCAGCTTTGGGCGCCATCAGACAGCCTCCGGCGACTGATGCGGTCGGCCCTGACTCCCCTTGGGCTGAACGGCGGGACAGCAGGATTCGCAAGGCCGCGTGGGGCGCGGCCAAGTGCAGTGCGGTCAGGGGCGGATGGGTTGTTCCGCTGCGGAACCGGAGGCATACCCGCCTTCACAGCAGCAGCCCCGTTGGTTGATCAGACGGCGAACAAGACGTCTGCCCCTTATGGCGGCACCCCTCGGTACCGCTCACACACCGATTCCAGCGGCTGGCTGATTGATTGGCAGGGCTGTTCCGGCGGCCAATCAATGGCCGGGTGTGACGTTTCGGGTCGGGTTGAGGGGTGCATAGGTGAGGCGTCTGGTCCGGTGTGGGATGGCTGGCGAGGGGGACGGGTATGGCGGGGCGTCGTGAGGTGCCGGTGGATCCGGGGGCGGGTCCGGTGCAGCGGTTCGCGTTCGAGTTGCGCAAGCTGCGGACGGAGGCGGGCGGGATGACGTACCGGGCGATGGCCGAGCGGGCCGGCTACTCGGGCACGACCCTGTCGCAGGCGGCGGCGGGCGAGCGGCTGCCCACGCTGGCGGTGACCTTGGCCTACGTGGCGGCGTGCGGGGGCAATGCGGGCGAGTGGGAAGCCCGGTGGAAGCAGATCGTGGACGACGCCGCCGCGGTCGGCGCGGAGGAGGTGGGCGGTGAGGGGGCGGATGCGCCCTATCGAGGGCTCGCCCGGTTCGAGCCGGGCGACAGCGGACTTTTCTTCGGCCGGGACCGGCTCACTACCGACCTGCTAGATCTGCTGCGGCGCCGGCGGTTCGCCGCGGTTTTCGGTCCGTCCGGCAGCGGCAAGTCCTCCCTGCTGCGCGCGGGCCTGATCCCCACCCTCCAGCACTCCCAGGAACCCGGCTTGCGGCCGGCCGTGATCCAGATCCTGACGCCCGGCGACCACCCCGCACGCGCCCACGCCCCTCTCCTCGACGCGAGCAGACCCGGCGACGGCGGCACGGATACGTTCGTGATCGTCGACCAGTTCGAGGAGGTCTACACCCTCTGCCACGACATCGCGGAACGTACCCGCTTCATCGACCTTCTGCTTGCCGCCCGGCAGCCGACAAGCCGGTTACGGGTGTTGATCGCGGTCCGTGCCGACTTCTACGGCCGCTGCGCCGAACACCACGGTCTGGCCGACGCACTGCGCGATGCCAATTTGCTGGTCAGTCCGATGAGCCCGGCCGAGCTGCGCGAGGCCATCGTGAAGCCGGCCACGGCCACCGGACTGACTGTGGAACGCGCGCTGACCGCCCGCGTCATCCGGGACGTCGCCGATGAGTCCGGCGGCCTGCCCCTGATGTCGCACGCGCTGCTGGAGACCTGGCGAAGACGCAGAGGAAGAGTACTCACTGAAGCCGCGTACGACGCCGTCGGCGGGGTGAGCGGTGCCATCGCCCGAACCGCAGAGCGCCTCTACACTCGACTTTCTCCCGAACAGGCCGCTGTCGCCCGCGATCTGCTGCTGCGTCTCATCACCCCCGGTGAAGGAGCCCAGGACACCCGTCGCCCCGCTCTCCGCACCGAACTGGCCGCAAGCACCGGTGGGGATGCTGCCCTGGTTCTGGAACGACTGGCCCGCGCCCGCCTGGTCACCCTCGATGACGACACCGTTGACCTCGCCCACGAAGCCCTGATCACTGCATGGCCGCGACTGCGTATGTGGATCGAGACCGACCGCGAACTACTGCGCGCACACCGGCGTCTGACCAATACGGCCGGGGAGTGGGCGGAGCACGGCAGGGACGACGGGGTGCTCTACCGCGGAGTACGGCTGGCCGAGTGGGACGACCGGGACACCGGCCGGCTCAATGATCTCGAACACGAGTTCCTGGCGGCGAGCCGCGACCGCGCACAGGCCGAGCGGGCGGCGGTGAGGCGCCGTGTGCGGCTGACCGTGAGTGGGCTCACGGCGGCGGTGGTCGCACTGACCGTCCTCGCGGGCGTCGCGTTTGTACAGGCCCGGCGGGCGGAGGCCGGGCAGGCGCTCGCGTTCTCCCGGCAACTCGTCGCGAGCGCGCGTGGCCAGGCGCAGCTCGACCCCGAGCTGGGCCTGTTGCTGGCTACCAGTGCCTACCGGACCAGTGCCACCGACGAGACCGAGGCGGCACTGCGCCAAGCCGTCTTCGAGTCACGGGTGAGGGCCGTGCTCGCCAGCCACGACGGGCAGGTCCTCGGGGTCTCGTTCAGTCCGGACGGCCGGTACCTCGCCACCAGCGGCGGCGACGGCGCGATACGGGTGTGGCGGTACGGCACGACGCTGCGAGACCCAGTGGTGCTGCGCGGCCGTGACGGCGAGGTGTGGACGCCGGTGTTCAGCCCGGACGGCACCCGGATCACGGCAGCCGGCGAGGACGGCACAGTCTCGGTATGGAAGTGGGCAAGCGGCGCCGAGCCGGTGATCCTGCGAGGGCACACGGCACAGGTGTGGAGCGCCACGTTCAGCCCGGACGGCCGCAAAGTCGCCAGCGCCGGTGACGATGGCACCGTACGGATCTGGAACGCCACGGGGAGAGGCGAACCGGTCGTGCTGCGCGGCCACGACGGGCGGGCACTCGGCGTCTCGTTCAGCCCCGACGGACGCCGCCTCGCCAGCAGCGGCGGCGACGGAACGGTACGCGTCTGGGACGTCGGGAGTCGGCGGACGACCGTGGTGCTGCGCGGGCACGGCAATTCCGTGGAGGCGGTCGCCTTCAGCCCCGACGGACAGCGCATAGCCACCGCGAGCACCGACGGGACCGCGCGCCTGTGGGACCCCGACGCCCCCGCCGAGTCGGTCGTGCTCGGCAGCCACGACGGCACGGCAGAGGGCATCGGCTTCAGCCGGGACGGCGCCCGGGTCGCCAGCACGGGCAACGACGGCACCGTGCGGATCTGGAACGTGCATCACCGCGCCGCACCGCTGATCCTGCGCGGGCATCGCGGCACCGTGACCGCGGTCGCGTTCGCCGCCGACGGACGGCGCCTGGTGAGCGCCAGCGAGGACGGCACCGTCCGGATCTGGGAGGCGGCCCCAACGGGCAGCGACAGCGTCCTGACCGGTCACGACGGGCCGGTGTGGGCGACGGTGCCCAGCCGGGACGGCCGTCGGCTGGCCAGCGCCGGCGCTGACGGGACCGTGCGCGTCTGGCGGACCGGGAGCACCGCCCCGCCGACCGTGCTGCGCGGGCACGACGGCGAGGTCCTCGGGGTGGCATTCAGCCCGGATGGCCGCCAGGTGGCCGGAACCGGCGACGACGGGACCACACGGATCTGGCCGGTGGACAACGCGACGAAACCCGTCGTACTGCGCGGCCACGACGGGCCGGTGTGGACCGCGGAGTTCAGCCCCGACGGACGCCGGCTGGTCACCGGCGGCAGCGACGGCACCGTCCGGATCTGGCGCACCACTCCGGGCGCGGAACCCTTGGTGGTCGACACCGGCCAGGACAAAGTGCGGTACGTCGCCTACAGCCCCGACGGGCGACGCGTGGCCGCGGCCGGTCTGGACGGCACCATCCACGTCCTGGACCCCGCCACCGGCAAGGATCTGAAGGTCCTCCGTGGTCACAAAGGCCTGGTATGGACGGTGGCGTTCAGCCCCGACGGACGGCACCTCGTCAGCGGCGGCAACGACGGATCGGCCAGGCTGTGGGATCTCACCAAGCCCGGCAGACCGCGGGTACTGAACGGACATCAGGGAGTGGTGTGGAGTGTGTCGTTCGGTCCCGACGGCCGTCGGGTGGTGACCAGCGGCAACGACGCGACCACCCGGATCTGGAGCACCACCGACAACAGCCCGCCCGTGGTCCTGCACGGATTCGGCGCCTCTGTGGAGAACACGAACGTCCTGCCCGGCAATCGGTTCGTCAGCTCGCACGACGACGGCACCGTACGCGTCTGGACATGCCTGC
The DNA here is from genome assembly GCF_040303285.1 of Streptomyces sp. NPDC096046. Taxonomy (NCBI): domain Bacteria; kingdom Bacillati; phylum Actinomycetota; class Actinomycetes; order Kitasatosporales; family Streptomycetaceae; genus Streptomyces; species Streptomyces sp. NPDC096046. The sequence goes on from NZ_JBEOSZ010000016.1 coordinate 5,877, forward strand.
CCTGCGAACCGATTGACGAGGTCCTGCGGCGTTCCCGGGACGGCATCACCCGTGGACTGACCCAGGAGGAACGGGCCGGTTACCTCAACGAGTCAGCCGGATGAGTCGGCTCTGGCGGGCCGTGGCCGACGGCGAGTGAGCCGTGCACCTCGGACTCCTCGCCCGTTGCCAGCCCCTCGACGGCGGTCACGGCGTTCCTGTGGTCCGGCCCGCCGCGAATACGAGAACCCGGTCAACACGCTCGCGCCGATCGGACATGATCGTTCTCGGCGCCAATGGCTGTTCCGCAGTCCCGAGGCCGGAGGGGGCATGAGGGAGAAGCCGGTCCGAGGGAGCGCGGGCGTACAGCAAAGAGGCCGGCTCCCCGCTCTGCGGGTACCGGCCCGCGGTGGACATCTGGTGGGCGAAGTGGCTGGCCGGTGGGCGTGAGGCGCTGATGGCCCAGCCGCGCGGGCGTGGGGTCGGCGAGCATCAGGTCCTCGACGTAGTGGAGCAGCAGGCGGTCCGGCAGGCTGTACTGGATCACCGTCCCTGTGACCTGGGGCTGGCCGGGCAGCTGTGGACGCGTGCCGGTGTGGGCGATCTGATCGCGAAGCCGTACCGGGTGCGGCTGACCGAGCAGGGGGTGGGCAAGTACCTGCGCCGGTGGGGCATGTCCTTCCAGCGCCCGGACAAGCGGGCCGTCGGGCGGAACCCGGAAGCGGTCCGCGTCTGGCGGGAGGAGACCTGGCCGGCGATCCACGCGCAGGCGAAGGCCGAGGGCGCCGAGGTTCTCTTCGCCGACCAGGTCGGTATCCGTTCCGACCAGGTCACCGGCCGGACCTGGGGCGCCAAGGGATGCACCCCGGTCGTGTGCCGCACGGGCAACCGGTTCTCGGTGAACGCGATGTCCGCGATCAGCACGAAGGGCCGGATGCACTTCATGGTGTTCACCGAGACCTTCGACGCCGACGTCATGTGCCGCTTCCTGGACCGGCTCGCGGACCACTTCGACCGCAAGGTGCACCTCGTCGTGGACGGCCACTGCGCGCACCGCTCCCGCAAGGTCCGCGCCTGGCTCGCCGATCGCCCCGACCGGATCGAGCTGCATTTCCTGCCGTCGTACTCGCCGGAGCTGAACCCCGACGAACTGGTCAACGCCGACCTCAAACGGAGCCTGCCGATGCACAGCCGGGCCCACGACCGGGCCCAACTCGCCACCGAGCGGCGGCGCAGCGCACTCGCGTACCGCTGCCCGAACTTGGTGCACCAGCGGCGCACCGTCTCGTAGGAGACGACGATCCCGCGCTCGACCATGAGCTCCTCGACCTCGCGGAAGCTGAGCGGGAAGCGGTAGTGCAGCCACACACAGTGGGAGATGACCTCGACCGGATTCCGGTGCCCCTTGTACGACAGCGACGCGCTCCCACGAACGACCCTTCCCAGGCTGGTCAACCAGAAGATCATCCCGCCGGTCAGCCAACGTGACAGTGCCCGATGAAGGCCGGACCGCGCCCGCTTCCACCCAAGTGAACCAGCACGCACAGATAGCAAGCCCTTACGAACTGTAACTTCGTTGGTGTGGGTACCGAACGACCGCTCACCCGCCTGGACCGGCTGTTCGCCAGGCTGGACCGCGAGCCAGAGCGGCCGGCGCACATCGATGTGCCGACAGTGAGCCCGCACCACATCGTGCTGCTCGCCGCCATCATGCTCTTCTACCTGGCGATTGTCTGGGCTGTGCTGACCACGTCCTGGCTGGTGAAACTGGACTGGCAACTGATGTTCTTCCGCCCGTACCAGCAGTGGCCGCGGATGCACGCCTTCGCCGACCACTTCGTGGTGCTCGGCCAGCGCGGCCCCACCGCGGTGCTGGTCGCTGCGTGGCTGGGCTGGCGTTCGTGGCGACAGCGCACCCTCCGCCCGCTGCTGGCGCTCGCTGTCTCGCTTCTGCTGCTGAACATCACAGTCGGCTCCGCCAAGATCGGCATGGGTCGTCTCGGTCCGCACTACGCGACCGTCATCGGCTCGAACGAGATGGGCCTGGGCGGCGACATTTTCCCCAGCGGCCATACAGCCAACGCCGTGGTGACCTGGGGCATCCTGGCCTACCTGGCTTCCACTGCGACAGCGCGGCGCTGGCTGTCCGCAGTCTCGGCCGGCATGGCACTGAGTGTCGGCCTGACCACCGTCTACCTCGGTACGCACTGGCTCAGCGACGTCCTGCTCGGCTGGGCGGCGGGGCTTTTGATCCTGCTGGCGTTGCCGTGGTTCGAGCCGCTGATCGAACGCGCCGATGTGTGGAGCCTCGGTCGGCGCGACCAGCTGCGAGCGCGGTCGCGTGCCTGGGAAGGCCACGGCGCGCCCGCCCCCGCCACGGCAGGATCGCCTGTAGTCCTGGGACATCTCCCAGCCGCGGAAGAGGCGTTTGGGCGCACTCCATGATGCCGCCGGCGGCCCACGCGCCTCTTGTGCCGGCCCCGGTGTGTGCTCGCGTTCTGGTCGCAACGCGCGTCGGTCACCGCGGTCGGCAGCCTGCGTGGCGCGCCGGTGTGGTGGCCCGCTCCGGGCCAGGCCGCTGACCGGTGCGCCACGCAGCAACGGGACGGTGTGCAGCACTCCCCTCGGTCACAGTGCGGAAGGCGCTCCTCCTGGTCAGCGAGCCGGGCCATCGCCATCAGCAGGCGTGCCGTATCGGTCCATGCGGCATCTTGTCACTGCGGCGACGCAAGCTTCCCTGACCGACGGATTTCTCGCCGTAGCGGTCTGACCCGCGACGGCATCACGCCGGCCGGGTGCGTGCCGGCGGCTGGTGCTGGGGCAGTCCGTCGTGGTGGCCGGGGCCCGGCAGCGGGGAGCGGCTCACCCGGATCTTCGACTGGCCGTGGGGCCGCTGTTCCCAGTCCTCCATGAAACACGCGTACAGGCCGTGCTTACGGGCCAGGTCCAGGAGGGTCTCGGCGCGGTAGTAGAAGTCCTCCCGCAGCACGTGGTGTTCAGCACCTTCGGTGCGGTCGAAGGTGAAGTCGAAGAACCCCTTCTCGGTCAGGACGCGGCCGACGTTGGCCAGGCACTCCTCGATCATGTCCAGCGGTGAGTGGGAGAACACGCTGTGCGCGTGCACGACGTCGAAACGGTCACCGGGGAGGAAGTCCAGCGTGAGGTCGCCGGTGATGGTCAGGTGCGGCAGCTTGCCCTGGAGCCCCCGCTCGACGAGCGTCTTCTTGGCTGCGATCAGGATGTCCGGCGAGATGTCGATGCCGTAGTAGTTCCCCGGTTCGAGGTAATCGATGAAGCGCCAGCCGCCGCGCAGGTTGCCGCACCCGATGTCGAGCATCCGCTTGCCGGGGGTCAGCCCGTGCTCGATCAGGTAGTCGAACTGCATCTGCCCCAGGACCAGCCAGCGCTCGCGGGTCTGGCTCCCGACCGCTGCCTCCGGGTTGCGGCGGGTGTCGCAGGCCATCACCGCACGGTAGTAGCCGACGTGGTCGGGATGCTTCCAGCGCAACCAGACATCCCGCGCAGCACGGTGCAGATACGGGACGACGCGACCGGGGTGGGCGAGAGCGTAGCCAACCTTGTGCGTGAGAGCGGAGCGGTTGCTGCGTAGCTTCTCCGGCGACTTCGCGTCCTGGGGCATGGCGGTGACCTCCGTACGGGAGGCGCCCCGTCGCGGGGAGCGGCCTCCTAAGACGAAAAAACATGAGGGCGACAGGCCAAGCATTACCAGCACACCGGTCCGTCCCCTGGGCCGACGCGACACGCGCAGCATGCGCGCCACAGCCGCCACGGGGCCGCGGCAATCTTCCAGCCCGCTTGCTGCTTGCGGATTGCCACACACCTGAGCACTGCCGGCCGAACGTCGCGAGCCCACCCTCGAACAAGATCTCCCCAGCGCACTCCCCTTGACCGCATTTGACGGATATCACCCATAAGACGGGTAAAGGCGCCATCAAAGCAGAGGAGACAGGAACCGGAATCGCCCCTCAAGGCTGCTATGTCGTGTCAACCCGCTTGAGCGAGTTCTTCGACGTTGCCGAGTCGTTTCCGGTCGGCGCGCTCAAGGATCTTGAATATCTGGCGGCACACCACCCCCTTACGGTTGCGGCCCGACCTCGTCGTCCGGGACTTCCAGCCCGCCCCCGCCGGCCTGGATGCCCGCTGGTGCGGCGACATCACCTACATCGCCACGGAGGAGGGCTGGCTCTATCTGGCCACCGTCATCGACATCGCCTCCCGTCGTGTGGTCGGCTGGGCGACGGCCGACCACTTGCGAACCGATCTGGTTGCCGATGCCTCACGGCCGCCTGCCGCAAGCGCCGTCCCACCCGGCCGGTGATCTTTCACTCGGATCGTGGCTGCCAGGCGGTTTCAACCGGTCGTCGCAACACCAGCCAGCAATGCGCCGTGTGGCAGACCAGTTGGGGGTGCGCCTGTCCGTCGGCCGCACCGGACAGTGCTGGGACAACGCACTCGCCGAGTCGTTCTTCGCCGCCATCGAGAGGGAGCTGCTCAGTACCATCTCCTGGCCCACCCGGGCCGCTGCCCGCACCGCGATCTTCGACGACCGCACAAGGCGGGAGAGCCAACGTGCGTTGATGCGGATGCAATAACGGTCGACCAGCTCGAGACGTGGTCGAAAAGGGGAGCCGGGCTTCATGCACGGTTCGCTCATCCCAGGCGAGGGCGAGCTGCAGCGTCAGCTCGTCCAGGGACCAGACGCGGCCGTCTCGGTGCGGCGCATGGAGCACAAACCCAGTTCATGGACTTGGTCGGGGTGTGCACGCAGTTCACCGTCATCGCCGGAAGGATCGTGCGGTCTGCGGGGTGGTTCCACGCCGCTGTCTCTCTGGGGCGTCGGCTCAGGCTCTTCGGCGTGGCCGGGATCGGTGCCGACGGTGGCGTGGGGTGAGCGGCGCGGCGGACAGGGCTCGTGTCGCTGGGGAACGGCGTTCGACGTCTCGCCTCAGTGGTACGGGAGCTGGTCTGAATCCGCTTTCTGCCGTACTGCGGGGAGTGCGGGCGTCTGGTGCTGCCGGACCTTGGCGGCTTGTCAGGGCCCTTGCGTCTCCCGTGGGCTGTCGAGGGCGTCGGCCCAGGCCAGCAGTTCGGGAGTGTCCAGCGCCGGTAACCACAGGTCGGCCCGGGAGGCACCGTCGCCCTGCGGCAGGGGACCGACGCCCAGGACCCGCAGCCCGGCCCGGCGGGCCGCTTCCACACCGGTCAGGGAGTCCTCCACCGCCAGCGCCCGGTGCGGGGGGACACCGCAGAGCCGGGCCGCCACGGCGTACACGTCAGGGTGCGGCTTGGGGCGCACCCGGTCCCCGGTGTCGGGGACGACGAGGTGCTCGAAGTGGGTGAGCAGCCCGGCCCGTCCCAGACTGCCTTCGATCACCACCCTCGGGCAGTTGCTGGCCACCGCCAGCGGCAACCGGCCGGAGAGCAGCCGAACCAGTCGGACCGCACCCGGCATCGTCACCGGTTCGTCGGTGACGAGTGCCAGGAAGTGATCGAGAAGCGCGGCCGTCAGGTCCTCGGTCAGTTCGGGCTTGTGGACGGACTGCGCCATGAGCCGGCCGCAGTCCTCGTAGTGCAGGCCCAGGGCCTGCTCCGCGAACCCGGGAGGTGGCTGGAGTCCGTGCTCCCGGAAGGCACGGCTGCGGGCCTCCCGCCAATGGCGTTCGCTGTCCATCAGAGTGCCGTCGCAGTCGAAGACGACGGCTTCGGGCGACCAGTCGAGCAGATCGTGGTCCGAGGTGGTCATGGGGCCTCCCACGCGTTCGCAGGCACGCATGCGGCATTTCCCGGCGGCCTGCAGGAAACGGAAAGATAGTTTCCGCTATGTTATTTCCGTCCAGGCAAATCGGGCAATCACCCTTCCTGGTGACTCGACGGGCACCAGAATCAGGCCTACGGCCGTGCGGCGGCGATACCTGTTAAGCAGCCACCCCGACCGTCAACCCCCTTGAACCGCAGGCCCGTTGTCACGCACGCCTGACCGCGCGTCACCCGAGCGCCCCGTGTCCGTTACCACTCGCGCGTGTTCGCATTCGAAAGAACTGCGTAATTGCTATAGAAAGGCCCGTATGAGCTCCGGGCGTACGCTGGCGCACTAAATTCGTACCCGGCGTGCGAACAGAGCGAGGGCGGACGGGGCATTGCAGGAACGGGCGAGGGCAACCCGCAGATCACTGCTGGAGGCGGCTGCCCAACTGTTCGCTGAACAGGGGTACGCGGCCACCAGTGTCAACGACATAGGCGCCAGGTCCGGACGGACCAGCGGCGCGGTCTACTTCCACTACGACGGCAAGGAGGGCATCGCCGTCGCTGTCGTCGAGGACCGGTTCGCCACCTGGTCCCAGCTCGCCGCGCGCTACGGAGACGAGACGGTCCCTCCACTCGAACGGCTCGTCGCCCTCAGTTACGACATAGCCCATGCCCTCACCCGGGATCCCGTGACGCGTGCCGGTGCCCGTCTGTGGGCTGAGCGCACCGTCATCAAGGCCCCCGTCCCCGACCCCTTCGCGCTGTGGACCACCGCCGCCACGCGGCTGCTCGCGCAGGCCCGGCTGGCAGGGCAGCTCAACGAGCACATCCGCCCCGCCCGCACGGCCCGGACCCTGGTACGCGCGTTCTTCGGCCTGTGCACCCTCACCGAGGTCCTCGAGGGTACGACGGTCCTCGACGACCGCCTGACCGACTGGTGGCACCTGACCCTGCCCTCCCTCCGGCCGCAATCGTCCTGACTGCCCGGGACACCAACGCCCACCAACCGGCCGGCCTGGCTGCTGACTGTCAACAGATGGCACTCGGTCCGGTGCACCCAAGGCGCCCCGGGCCGGTCCCCGGGCCGGTCGCCGGGCCGGGGAGAAGCGGTCCACCAGCACGGACACAGAAGGCCACAAGACGAAGACCGTCGAGGTCAAGCCGTCCGTTCCGCCCGCGCACTGACCTGACGAAGGTGCCGGAGAAGAAGGGCACCGTGTGAGTAGCTGCTGGAAGCGGTGTGTGCGCTGATCGTGGGAATCCTCGTTGCGCTGCTTGTATGGGGTACCGGCCCTGGCGCCGTGCGGGTGGCGTGGCGGAAGGGCGAGCTGAGCGGTGTGACGTTCGTGCTCGTGGCGGCGTGTGCGCTGTGGCGGGTGCTGGGGCGCAGGCGTACCGGGAGGGCGCGGCCGGCTTGCATGGCCGCTTGTGGTGCTGCTGTGCGGTACGGCTGTCGCGCTGGTCGTGGCGGCCATGGCCGGTTGACCGGCGCACGCAGGCAGGTGGGGCTTCCCGTTCTTGTGGGCGGGGAGCCCCGCTGGCGTTTTCGGCTGGGGCTGTTAACGATCTGTCAGGAGGGGCGAGGGATCCATGCGGCACGGCTGCGGTGTCGCCGGCCTGGTCCGATCCCGGGGCCCCACGCCTGCGATTACAAGGCCGCCCGGAATCGACCCCTGACGCGAGGCCAGAAACTGTCCAGCACGGCCACTGGCGACCGTCCGGGCACCCGTCGGGGACGGCTTTGCCCACCTAAGACCGTGTCCTGCGTGGTGAGGCGGATGAGTCGCTTGTAGCAGCACAGGGCGGCTGCCAGACCGGGAAAGGCCAGGTAGTTGCGGGGATCACGCTCATAGCGTGGGCTGAGCCTTCGGTAATCGGCCAGCCACGACATCGTGCGCTCGATCACCCACCTGCGGCGGCCCAACCGTTCACTGGACTCGATGCCTTTGCGGGCGATCCGGACTCCGATGCGCTTGCTGTGTAACCATTTCCGCAGGTCCGGGCGGTCGTAAGCCTTGTCCGCATGTAGGCGCTGGGGCTTGAAGTAGCGGCCGCGGTGGGGGTCGTGTCTCGTTTGGTGACCCGCCACCATGGGCTCGAGCCGTTCCTCGTTGTACCACGCGACCCACTGGAAGATCGCCCGCTCGACCTGGTCGAAGTCCCGCCACGGCCCCTGCATGGGACGATGTCCCCGGTGAGGATCCGTCCGTGCCCGGAGCTGCCGACGCGGACGGCGTCGACGTACTGGCAGTGTTCGAGGAAGAGCGTCTGGCCCCGCACCACGCGGCGATGCCAGGCCAGCCGGAGGTTCAGCGGCGGGTGGTTCAGCGGCGGACGCCCAAGGTGCGCTTCGGGCGCGGCTCCACGGGTTCGTCCCGCGCCTGGGCCCACAGCGAACGCACATGGCCGAGGTGGCGGCTCATGCACGCCTCCGCCGCCGCCGCATTTCCCGCCACCATCAGGTCGAGCAGTTCCAGGTGCTCCTCGGCGGAGGCCACCAGCATGCCGCGCCCGTCCAGGCCGGTGAGCCCGTACAGGCGGGAGCGCTTGCGCAGATCGCCCACGGTCTCGACCAGCCGGTCGTTCCCGGCGAGTCCGAGCAGGGAGAGGTGGAAGCGCCGGTCGGCCTCCAGGTACCCGATCAGGTCGTGTTCGCGCGCCCGGGTCACGATCTCCTCCGCGACGGGGCGCAGCTGCTCCAGCGCCTCGCTCGGGGCGGTACGGGTCACCCGGCCGACCGTCGGCACCTCGATCAGGGCGCGCAGTTCGGTGTACTGGTCCAGGTCCCGTTCGCTCACCTCGGTGATCCGGAACCCCTTGTTGCGGACCGGTTCGACCAGCCCCTCGCGGGCGAGGTCCAGCATCGCCTCGCGCACCGGTGTGGCGGAGATGCCGAAGTCCGCGGCGAGGCCGGGCGCCGAGTAGACCTGACCGGGGCGCAGTTCACCGGCGATCAGGGCCGCACGCAACGCGTGGGCGACCTGGTCGCGCAGCCGCTCCTGCGCCGTGATCAGATTGCGCTTCAGGTCGCCCATGGTCGTTCCTCCGAGGATCCGCGGAGGCCAAGCGTACAATGTCACGTTGCGCAACCCTCTCCCCGTCCGGCGATGGGACAGGACCAGTGGGTCCGGCCGACGGCCGGGGCCGGTCACGGCAGGAAGCCGTGCGTCGGCTCGTCGTCCGGATCGAGGACGAAGCGGTGCCCCCCTTTCCGGTACGCGCTCCCCGTGTCGTCGATGGCCGCCTCCTCCCTCGTGCGCGCCACCACGCGGCCCGTGAAGACCCTGCCCACGACGGACTCGTGGCGCAGGGTGCCGTGCGGGCCGTGCGTGCCGTCCTCGGCGAAAGGGCGAGCCTGGGCCGTCGTGGACGATGCGGAACGGTTCGCCCGCCGTGTGGTAGTCGATGGTCCGGACCTGGAGCATGGAGCGGCCGGTCACAGCAGGACGCCTGCGGGGAAGGGGCCGGACAGGTCCAGGACGTACGGGGCGGTGCCGGTGATCCACGCCCGGCCGGCGACGGTGGGCAGGGCCGCCGGGCGGCTGCCGACCGTCGTCTCGGCGATCGGCTGCCCAGTGAACTGCGGGCAGGAGAGCAGTGGGACCGCACGCCGCTTCCGCGGCCGGCGGGTGGTGCTCCTGCCTCCCGGTGCACGACTCGTTGGCGAACTCCCGGCCCGGGTGGGTCGCCATGGCCTGCCGCGTCGACGCCGGCGCGGCACTGGCCCTCCGCGAAGGTGCGCAGGGCGGTGAGGGCGGCCTCGTCGGTTGCGACGACGAGACCGCCCTTAGGGGTCCTTTCACTATGCCCGTCCGGGTCGCGTGGTCTGGCACCGCACCTCGCCGCGTTGCCGAAACGCCCCAGTAGCTCCGCTACGAGGGCTTCCCGGCGCCTTGCGATGCACGGCACCAGACCACGTGCCCTGATCGGACGCTCATAGTGAAAGGACCCCTTAGGCTCGTACTGGCTCTCCTGTGGGAGTCCGTCCACGAGTGCACGCCGCAGCCGGGTCGACAGCAGCGCGAGGTCGAGCTCGTGCCCCGCCTCCTTGTCGCCAGACGAGGAGATTGCCTTCCCCGGCGCCGCCGGTGCCGCCCGAGCCGGGGCTGCGGTCGACGACGGCGACGGGGAGGCCGGAGCGGCTCACCCAGGAGGCGCAGGCCGCCCCGTCGGCGTCGGCTCCGGCCGCGACGGCGTCCAGGACGTGCCTCTTGGCCACCGCGGCAACATGTCACATTTCGTTCGGGTGAAGGAGCGGGGACTTTCCGGGTGGCCTCAACTCCGCAGCGGGCCTTCGCAGGTGTACGGGGCGGTGCCGCCCCGCCCGTCGCTCCAGATCACCACCTCGCCGAAGGAACAGTTCATGTCGGCGAGGTTGTTGGAGGCGGCGCCGGCCCGGTCGAGGATGAAGCCGTCCACCGTCTCGGACATGTCCTTGAAGATCAGGTCGGGGCTGGCCGCGTCGGTGAGCCGCGCCGTGATGCGACCGGTGCACACGAAGCGCCGCCTGCCGGAGTCGCCGTTCTCGGCGCACGACGGGTCCAGGTACGTCGCCGAGGCGAACGAGACCCGCACGGCGTCCAGGGACGCGTCCCGCAGCTGGTCGTTGGGCGTGTAGGTGACGTTCGGCACGAAGAGGTCGTCCACCTTGGCGATCTGCGCGTCCAGGAAGGCGTCGTAGCCCCGCTGGAGCGTCGCGTCCCCGCCCAGCCGGGTGCGCCAGGCGTCGAACGCGGCCGGGTCATTGGCCCGCAGATGCCGGTACATCTCCCGGAGCAGCGCGGGCCGCTCGGTCCACAAGTACTCGAAGAAGGTGCCCGCATAGCTGTAGAAGCGGAAGCCGTCGCCGTCGTACGTGGCGTGCAGCAGCTGGTTCACGGTCATGCGGGGGCTGCCGTCGGCCGTGTCGTCGATGACCGACCGGACCAGGGACTTGCGCACGGCAACACCGTCGTCGCGTGTCGCCCCGTCGAAGAACTCGGCGGTCCCCTCGTCCATGGCGGTGGTGCGGTCGCCCTGGTACCACGAGCCCTCACCGAAGTAGCCGGGCACGGCGAAGCGGCCATTGAGGTAGTGCACGTACTCGTGGCGGAACAGCTCCTCCAGCGTGAGCGAGGAGTCCTGCGGCACGCGGCGCTGGTAGGTGTAGAAGGTGGCGCCGCGCTCGACGTAGATGCCGCCGTTGTCGGTGCCCATGCCGGTGAGGAGGGGGTGGTAGTTCTCGTAGTCGGCGCGTGAGGCGTACAGCACGACGGTGAGAACGGCATTGGCGTCCCCGGTGAGCGGCTGTTCGGAGCCGAGCACCCGGTGGAACTGCGCCCTGACCTGCTTGCTCGCGTAGTAGAGCTGGTCGACGGTGGCGCGGTCCAGTCCGGTGCGGACGCGGATCGCTCCCCTGTCGTAGGTGTACGTGTGGGGGAAGACGATGCGCTCGATGTCCTCCTTGCACACGGCGTACTGCGTGCACGCCTCGTAGAAGTTCAGCCACGAGACGATCTTCGCCCACGGTGCGCTGCCGCGGCTCCAGTTGGTCTGCGTGGCGGGGAGCACGCTGCTTCCGAGGTCGCGCACGAGCGCGGCGCGCAGGGTGTCGATCTGGCCGAAGCGCCCGTACTCGCCGAGGGCGTCGCGGACGACCCACTCGTTGGGCGTGCCCTTGAGGTGGGTGTGTCCGGCGAAGGCCTTGAAGGCGGCGCGGTACGCATCGTCCCGGGCCGCCAGGGTGTGGAAGGCGGTGTCGCGGTTGCCCGGGTAGATGCCGAGGTAGTTGACGGACAGCGCGGCGAGGGCCGCACCGCCCCAGGCCGGGTCCGCGTAGGTCGTGGTGTGGTACCGGTCCATGGTGGCCAGCACCTTCTTGATGAGGCCGAGCTGGCTGTGCCGCAGCCCGGGGGCACTGCCGGCGTGCAGCGCCTCGCGCAGTGTCTCCGCGTTGGTGCGCGTGGCGTCGAAGGTGCGTGCGGCGGTGCCGAAGTAGTGGACGGCCCGGCGGACGGCCTCGGTGGTGGGGGGGTCGGTGATGTCGATCTCGTCGCGGCTGAAGTCGTGGTAGGCCACCGCGTGGAGATAGGTGAACGTCTCCAGCAGGTGCGTGCCGTTGCGCCCGTCGTGGGTGGCCGCCAGCCTGACGGCGCGGTTGCTGACCGCTTGGACGTGCGCGTCCGTCATGACCCGGGCGAGGCGGGCGTCCCACTTCCAGATCAGGCCGGACAGACAGCCGTCGGCGGTGACGGCCGGGTCGGCGAGGAAGTCGGCGAGCCGCTCGGGCCCGAGGCCGCTGATGCCGTCGAGCGTGCACGGCACGCCCGCGGTGGTGTGCGGCGTGGTGGTTCGCGCGGCCGCCTTCCCGGAGGCGGTCTGCTGCCGGCCCGGTATCCGGCCCTCGGCCCGCTCGCCGGGGGCGGGGGCGGGCTGTACGGCCCGGCGCGGCGCGCGGGCCAGCCGCTCGACCTCGTCGTGGGCAGTCGCGGGGGCCGCGGCCGGCTGCGCGGCACGGAAGGTGGGCGGGACGGCCGGCGCGTCGTGCGCGGCCTGGGCGGCCTGGGCGGCCGGCGCCGTCGTGGCGAGAAGCGCCGCCGACACGGCTGCGGCGAGGAGGGAAGCACGCGCAGATCTGTGCTGGAACACCAGGGGCTCCCGAGGGTGGGGGTGACTGGAGGGTGGCTCGGCGGTGGCCGATGCACGGCGAACGGCGGTGCGGAGCAGGCCGGTTGAACTGTGCTCGCAGCCCGCGATGTGACCAGTAACATAGTAATGTGAAATTGCACTGGCAAGCCCTGTGCAGCTTCCATGTGAGTGAGCGTCAAGTCGCTTCCGCTCCCGCCGATTCCAGGAGCCAGTGATGCCCTCCTCTCGCGCACCCCTCACCATCGGAAGTCACGACCGCGCCGTTTCCGCCGAGTTGGCGGCATCCATGCGGGAAGGCTGGGCGCCGACCCCGCTGCCCGACGACGTCCGGGTCGCCGCCCACACCGTCACCCCCGGCCGCCGGGCCCGGCTCTCCGCCCTGCCTCGACGGTGTCCTGGCCGAAGGCCAGGTCCTCACCGTCGAGCCCGGCCTCTACCTCCAGCCGGACGACGAGACGCTGCCGCCGGAGCTGCGGGGCATCGGCGTGCGCATCGAGGACGACCTCGTCATCACCGCGAACGGCCCCCGGCTGATGTCGGGCGCGCCACCGCGGACGGCGGAAGGGATCGAAGAGTGGATGGGAACGCTGCTGGACGGCTGACCCCCTGCACTCCCAGGATCGATCACCGCGCCACGCGAAGGGGGCCGCACCCCTCACATGCCAGCGCGTGCGATGGTCGATCCGGTGCGTTGCATGAGGGAGCACCACCCTCCGCCTCGCTCGGGGCGCGGCACATCCGCCCGAACCGGACAGCACCTGGCTGCGCCGAAGCCCCGATGGTCACCCGGCGTCACACGCACTTCCACCGTGCCACAAGAGCATCATTCTGCGAGAACCCCTGAACGTCATCGCCTCCGCTCTGGATACTGATGGCATGGAATTTGCCGTCTTCGTGACCTTGCCGGGACTGGTCATCCTGCTGACGTCGTGGCGTTCGTAGATCAGCTGCTTCTCCGTGCGGGGCGGGCCGGTCTGCTTCCATGGCGGAACAGCGTCCGGCAGGGCCAGGTATCAGCGACCGGGTTTGAGCAGCTCCATGCGAGCTTCTCGCCCGGGAAGCAGAACGAACTCAAGGAGCGTCGGTCGGCACTGGTAATGCGGGACGACGAGGAAGACGGGGCACCACGGAACCGAACGAAGATAGATCTGGAAGCGGGAACCGCGATTTTCCGGATGCCGCAAGCCAATCAGTAGCAAGGCCCTCATCGCGGTCGCGCCTTCAAGAACGCAGCGTCGCCTCCGCCCTGACGCAGGCGTCCGCCAGGGCGGAGGCGAGGGCACGCACAGAGCGCGCGGCGGACAGCGACTCCTGCAAGCCGGCCACCATGCAGGCGAAGCTGGTGCCCCGCCAGGCGGCACGCCCTTCATCCCGAAGGAATGCGAAACTCGAATTCGGGACGGTCCCACGGCACGGCGGGCGGGTTCGCGAGCGCGGTCCCGATCCGCACCGCACCTGCGCGGTGATAGAAGCCCTCGGCGGGAAGATGCGACACGACCTTGACACGGTCGAGCCCGGCGGCACGGGCCTCGGACTGCATGTGCGCCACGAGCAGCCGTCCAATACCCCGCCCTTGCACTTCGTCGGCGACGAACAGCAGGTCGAGCTCCGGCGGAACGAGGACCAGCGAGTAGAACCCGAGGACCCGGCCTCCGTGCTCGTCGGCGCCGACGGCCACAAAAGCGCGGTGGGCCTCGATGTAATCAGGACCGACCCGGTAGCCCGCGACTGCGGCTGCGTACTTACCCTCGTAGGCACTTGAGCCACGCACGAGCCGTGTGAGCCGTTTGGCATCCCCCGCGACGGCCCTCCGTATCGTGATCGGCCGACTGATCGACGAAGTGCGTGAACTCATCGGGAGAGTATTTCGCACCGGGGAGTGCCTTCGTGCGGCGGGTCGGCTGCCCGGGCAAGTTTCCTCACCGCTCCCGGGAACCGCCTGCCCGGCCCCGATCGACCAAGTCCCTGCCACCGCACCGGCCGCCTGACGACAGCAACCGGGACGCCCGAACCGCTGCGGAGGAGCCGGAGAACGGGTGGTCAACCGCTGCTTCCCCTAAGCCTGCCGCAGCGAGGGCCAGCCTGTGCGGGACGGCTTCAGGCCGGCCTCGTGAGCCGCATCAGGAGACGCCGGATTCCGCGCCTGCAAACGGGGATGTTTCCTGGTTGATCGCACCAGGTCCCCGGGGGCGTGCGTGGCGCATCGGCCGTGTGACGCGTGCCGTCGCCGTGTCCTTGCTTCGGGTGGCTCCCGAGAGGACAACCGAGTGCAACGGCGCCCGCGCCGGCGTCGTAACCCACCTGTGGGGAAACGGTCCTCAGGGTACGTCGCCTTCCGTGTCCGCGACCGGAGGGTCAGTCGTGCGCGACGACGGCGACGGGGGCGGCGGCGTGATGCATGACCGCGTGAGCCACGGACCCGATGTGCACGCCCAGCCGATTGCGGCGACGCCGCCTGCCGACGACGACGAGGGAGGCGTCGCGGGAGGAGTCGACGAGGAGGTTCGCGGCGCTGCCCGGACGGGAGACCTCGGCGACCTCGACGTCCGGGTACTTCTGCCGCCAGGGCCGCAGCGCCTCGGTGAGCGCGGTGGCCTCCGCCCGGGCGAACTCCTCGTGCGACGCGAAACCCGCTCCCATGGTGTAGACGGCGTAGGGCGACAGGTCCCAGCCGTGTACGACGGTCAGCGGGGCCTGACGGCACCCGGCCTCCTGGAAGGCGAAGTCGAGCACGCTCTCGGCGGGGCGGTCGGTGTCCAGGCCCAGGACCACGGGCCGGAACGCGGTGGCGGCAGACGGGATGCCGGCGGAATCCCTGACATGTTCGTCCACGGCCTGCTCCCCGGCGCGCACGAGGACCACGGCCGTCTCGGTACGGGCGACCACGCTCTGCCCTATGGAGCCCACCAGGAAGCCTCCGAGGCCGCTCAGGGCACGGGAGCCGAGGACCAGCAGTTCCGCCCCGCCCGCCGCCTCCACCAGGGCGTCGGTCCGCGAGCCGGTCAGTTGCTCGATGCCCACTTCGACATCCGGGTGGCGCACCCGCAGGCCCTCGGCGGTCTCACGCGGAATCCGCTCGGTCCAGTGCCGGTGGGTCTCCGCGCCGAGGAGCGGAGCCTGCGCCATGCGTGCGGGTACCGGTTGCCACACGTGAACCAGCTTCACCGCCAGCCCGCGCAGCGCTGCCTCACGGGCGGCCCAGTCCGCGGCGGCCCGGCTCTCCAGCGAGCCATCGAGTCCCACGATGATCATACCGGGCATGAAGCCCACCTCCTGTGTCGGGTCAACCGCTACGACCTTGCCGTTCAGCGGTTTTCCGGGCCAGGGGCCGATGGGCCCGGAGGGGGCCCGACCGGCCCCATCGACCGACCGCTCCGGGTGGAGAACCACTTGGGCATGGCCGTCACCTGCTCGCCGATATGCGGGACGCCCCTCACTCACGGTCGAACGGAAGCCGAACCCGACGGGCCGACCGAATGGCCCATGGTCCCCTTCTCGGACCTCGTGGGTGCCGGGTCTCATGGGGTCAATGCCGGTGCTGCGCGCCGAGCGTGTGCGGCCCGCCAGACGTGCTCGGTCAGCAGCACGGTGAAGGCGGTGGCGAGGCAGATCGCCCACTGCGCCGGGCTGAGGGCGACGGTGTCGAAGACTCCTTGGGCGACCGGCGCCTGTACGGCGACGACTTGGAGGGTGAGGACGGCGGCCAGGCAGATCCACAGGGTGCGGTTGTGCAGCTGGTGGCGTCCGAGGACGGGGCCGTCCTCGCTGCGCGCGGCCAGGGCGTTGCAGAGCTGGAAGAGGACGAACGTGGTGAAGGCCATGGTGGCGGCGGTCGCGGTGTCGGTGAGGTGACGGGCGCCGGCGAACACCACCAGGGTGCCGGCGGCCATGACGGCGCCGGAACGGATGACGGCGGCCAGGCGGCGGGCGTTCAGGATGCGTTCGCCGGACGGGCGGGGCGGACGCCGCATCACGTTGTCCCCCGGTGGGTCGACGGCCAGGGCCATGGCGGGCGGCCCGTCCATGATGATGTTGACCCACAGCAGCTGGATCGCGGACATGGGGGCGGGCATCCCGGCCAGTACGGTGGCGAGCAGGGTGAGGATGGCGCCGACGTTGGTGGACAGCTGGAAGCGGACGAAAGTGACGATGTTGTCGTAGATGGAGCGACCCTCACGGACCGCACGGACGATGGTGGAGAAGTCGTCGTCGGTCAGCACGATGTCGGCGGCCTCTTTGGCCACGTCGGTGCCGGTGACGCCCATCGCGACGCCGATGTGGGCAGCGCGCAGGGCAGCGGCGTCGTTGACTCCGTCCCCGGTCATGGCCACGATGTGGCCGCGCCGGGCCAGCGCGCGGACGATGGTCACCTTGTGCTCGGGGGCGACGCGGGCGAAGACACCGATGTCCTCGATGCGGTCCGCCAGTTCGTCGTCGCTCATCCGGGCCAATTCGGCGCCGGAGACAACCTCGCCGGTGATGCCGAGTTCGCGGGCGATGGCGGTCGCGGTGTCGGCATGGTCCCCGGTGATCATCTTGACGGTGACGCCGGCCTCCCGGGCCAGGGCGACCGCGTCGCGGGCCTCGGGGCGGGGCGGGTCGGCGATCCCGGCGACGGCGGTCAGGGTCAGCCCGCGGACCTCGTCCGGGTGGGCCCGGCCGGCGGTCGCGGTCGCGGCGCCCAGGACGCGCAGGCCCTGGCCGCCCATCCGCCGGGCGGCGTCGGTGACTTCCCGGCGGCGCTCGGTGTCGAGCAGGGCGGGCCCGTGCTCGGTCAGGACGTGGGTGCAGCGGTCCAGCAGGACGTCGACGGCTCCCTTGGCGTGGACGACGGTCCGGCCGTCGGTGTCACGGTGGAAGGTGGCCATGTACTTGGCGGCCGGGTCGAAGGGCACCTCACCCGTACGCGGCACGTGCCCGCGCGGTTCGGCGTCGAGGCCGGCCTTGGCGGCGAGCACGATCAGGGCGGCCTCGGTGGGGTCGCCGGTGACACCTTCCGGAGTGCGGCGGGCGTCGTTGCACAGCCCGAACGGCAGCACCGCGTCCCGCACGTCCACGCCGGTCCCGTCGGCGGCGAGCACCGTGCCGGTGGTGTCGTAGCCCTCGCCGGTCACCTCGTGGTCGCATCCGGCCGCCCACAGGGCGCGGACGGTCATCTCGTTCATGGTGAGCGTGCCGGTCTTGTCGCTGCACACCACGGTCGCCGAGCCGAGCGCCTCCACGGAGGCCAGCCGCTTGACGATGGCTCCGCGGCGGGCCATGCGGTAGACGCCCAGGGCCAGCGTGAGCGCGAGAACGGCGGGCAGCCCTTCGGGGATCGCCGCGACGGCCAGGGCCACCGCCCGCAGCGCGAGGTCGGCCGGCTCATCGCCGCGCAGGAGGGCCACGCATGCGTAGGCGGCCACGGCGACTCCGCTGATCGCGGCGAGGCGCCGGCCCAGGCTGTCCATCTGGACCTGGAGCGGGCTGGGCGGTTCCGCGCCGGTGCGCAGTGCCTCGGCGATCGCGCCGACCTCCGTGCGCATGCCGGTGGCCGTGACGATCATCTCGGCGCGGCCGCGGGTCAGCGCGGTGTTCATGAAGAGCATGCCCGTGCGGTCGGCGACGGGTACCGACTCGTCTCCGTCGGCCGCGGTGGGTGCGGTCGACTTGGTGACGGGATGGGACTCGCCGGTCAGCGCGGCTTCGGCGGCCTCGACCGTCTCGGCGACGACCAGGCGCCCGTCGGCCGGGATACGGTCTCCGGCTCCCAGGAGGACGATGTCGCCGGGCACGAGGGCGACGGCCGGGATCGTCCTCACCCGGCCGTCGCGGCGCACGCGCGCGGTGGGGACCAGCATCCGGCGCAGCGCTTCCAGGCTGCGCTCGGCCCGCCGTTCCTGCAGGTAGCCGATGGTGGCGTTGATGAGCAGGACGACGGTGATGACCAGGGCGTCCTTGACCTCGCCGATGATCCCGGCGATGACGGCGGCGGCGAGCAGGATGCCGATCAGCCAGCTGCGGAACTGGTCCAGCAGGCGCAGCCACTGCGGCCTGCGGGCCGGTTGCGCCAGCTCGTTGGCTCCCCACTCGGTGGCCCTCCGCTCGGCGTCCACCCTGGTCAGACCCATGGCCGGGACCACCGCGAGCGAGTCCGCCACGTCAGTGGCGTCGCGTCGGTAGGCGTCCGGCCGCAGGGGCGCCCGTGCCGGCGAAGTGGGATCGTCCAGCCTGGTCCGCTGAGACACGGTCACTCCTCCCCGCGGACGACGGTGACGGGGCAGTGGGCGTGGTGCAGCAGGGCCTGGCTGACCGAACCGAGAAGGAGCCCGGTGAAACCGCCGCGTCCCCGGGCACCGACGACCACCAGCTGAGCACCTCGGCCGGCATCGATGAGGGCCTGACGGACACGGGAGCGCACCAGGCGTCGCTCCACCGTCACCTGAGGGAACTTCCCCTGCCAGGCGCTGACCGCCTCGTCCAGCAGCTGCTGTTCGGCCTCGCGGAGCCGGTCGGCGTCCGCCACCATGGCGTTCAGGGGGTCGCCGGGACCCTCGTAGGCGTGCTCGCTCCAGGTGTTCCAGACGTGCACGGCCACCAGCGGCGCCTTGCGCAGGGCCGCCTCAGTGAAGGCGAACTCCACCGCGTCCGCGCCGGCTTCGGAGCCGTCCACGGCCAGCACCACCGGACCGGCCGGGTCGGGGCGGCCTCGTACCACCATCAGAGGGCAGTGGCCGTGTGCGGCCAGGTGGATGGCCGTCGAGCCCAGCAACAACCCGGAGAAGCCGCTCAGGCCCCGGCTGCCGACCACGGCCAGCGAGGCCGACCGCGACTCGATCTCCAGTACCTCGGCTGCCTCCCCGGCCACCACCGACCGGGTGACGGCCACATCCGGCGCTGCCGTGTGGGCCAGTTCCTCGGCGCGGGCCAGCACTCCGTGGGTCATCGGCTCAAGACCGTGGCCGGCCGGGCTCCAGGGCGGACTGCCGGCCGGCCGGCGCCCGAACGCGTGCACGATCCGCAAAGGGGCGCCACGCAGCTGCGCCTCACGGGCCGCGACCTCGACCGCCTCAAGACTGGAGGCGGAGCCGTCCACCCCTGCGATCACCGGATGAGTCACTGGGTTCTCCTGTTCCCGAGCGCCGCCGATGTGCGGCTTCTCGTCTCCCAGCCTCGGCTCAGCCGCTCGTTGTGCCCAGGGGCCACAGGGCCGTACCGAGGGCCGTTCGGCCCTGGCCGAGTGTCCGCGGGCGACCCGGGCACCGGGCACCGGGCACCGGGCACCGGGCACCCATGAGCAGGTCCACCCGTGGTACGGGAAGCACGAGGGCCACCGGCAGGCAGAGCGACACGCCGAAGGCCCGCGGCGGTGTGGTCCGCCACGGGCCCGAGCCACCGGCCGCCGCCCGTGGCGCCCTCCCCTCGCCGTCACCGGCACCTCGGCGCGTGGCCGCCTCACGGCCCCGCACCGGCCATGACCTGGCGCCCCGCGCATCCGCGGCTGCCCTCACCCCACCCGGCACGCGACCCGCCCGCGTCCCGGGACGGGTAGGGCCCCGCACCTGGTGCGGTCAGTCCCGCGCGACCGCCGCCCGCACCACCGCCACCGGGCAGTGGGCGTGGTGGAGGAGGGCCTGGCTGACCGAGCCGAGCAGCAACCCGGCGAAGCCGCCGCGCCCCCGGGCACCGACCACGACCAACTGCGCGGACCGGCTGGCGTCGATCAACGCCTCCCGGGTTCGGCCGCGCATCACTTTCTGCTCCACCACCACACCCGGATACCGTGCCCGGTGGCCGGCCAGCGCCTCGGACAGCAGGCGCTCCTCCTGCCCGGCGAGGGCGCCCGGCGGGTTCGCGTACGGAGCCGACGCATCCTGCGGCGCGGACATCGGCGCGTTCCACGTGGTCCAGGCGTGCAGCGCCACCAGCGGCGCCTTCCGCAGCTCGGCCTCGGCGAAGGCGAACTCCACCGCCCGCTCCCCCGCGGCCGAGCCGTCGACGCCCAGCACCACCGGATCGTCCGCACTCGGCCCCTCCCGGACCACCAGCACCGGACACCGGCCGTGCGCCGCCAGGTGCACCGCCGTCGACCCCACCAGCAGCCCGACGAACCCGCCCATGCCCCGGGAGCCCACCACCACCAGCTCTGCCGCGCGCGACTGGGCCTCCAGGACCGTCAGGGAATCACCCGCCACCACCGCACCGTTCACGTCGACCTCCGGTGCCGTCGCCCGCGCACGCTCGACCGCTTCGGTCACCAGACGGTCGGCCATCTTCCGAAGCCCCCCGTCGGGCGGACCCAACGGCGAGGGACCCAAGGGCACATGCATCGCCGGCCAGACGAACGCGTGCACCACCCTGAGCTTCGCCCCACGCGCCCGCGCCTCCCGGACCGCCGCCTCCACCGCGGCGAGACTCGACGCCGACCCGTCCACACCCACGACCACCAGACCACTCATCGTGCCTCCTCCACTCGAACCTTCCTGGTTCTTCTCTCCAGCCCACCCCGGGCACCGCCTCCTCATGTCTGTTCCTCCTCAGCGCAGTCGTCGCAGATAGGGGTCCTGCGGCCGACGGGGCAGCAGGCGTATCCGCGCGTCGAGAACGGTGTCCCCGCCGGGTGTGGCGAGGATCGGGTTGAAGTCGGCTTCGGCGAGCTGCGGCAGGTCCATGGCCATCCGGGACAGCCCGTGGAGTACCTGTTCCAGTCCCTCCAGGTCGACAGGACCTCCGCCGTGCGGGCCGAAGAGCAGGGGTGCACAGCGCGGGGCGGTGATCAGGTCGTGCACATCGTTGCCGGTGAGCGGGGCGAGACGGGCGGTGTGGTCGGCGAGCACTTCCGTCGCCGTGCCTCCCAGGCCGAAGACGACGAGCGGGCCGAAGACGCCGTCCTGGACGACGCCGGCGAACAGTTCGGTGCCGCGGGGTGCGAGCGGCTGGACGACGACTCCGGTCATGAGTCCTTCGAAGCGGGTTCGCAGGTCCCGGAAGGCCGTGCGTACCTGGGCCTCGTCGCGCAGGTCGAGGCGGACGGCCTGCTGGAGGCTCTTGTGTACGAGTCCGGGCCAATGCGCCTTGAGGACCACTGGGCCGTCGGTGCCGCGCAGGCGTTCGGCGGCCACTACGGCGTCGTCCTCGGTCTCGGCCCAGGCCCAGGGCTGCTGCGGAATGCCGTAGCAGGAGAGGAGGTCGGCGCAGGCACGCGGGTCCAGCCAGCCTCCGTCCGGCTGCTGGGCGAGAAAGCCGTCCACCAGGGCGTGCGCACGGGAGCCGTCGATGTCGTCCAGGTCCGGCACGGTGCCGACGGGCCGGGCGAGCCATGCCGCCCGTCGGGCGGCATGGGCCAGCGCTCGTGCCGCCGCCTGCGGTTCGGCGTACGAGGGAACCGCCTCGCCGTCGGCGACGGGCAGCAGGGTGACCGGCAGGTCCTGTTCCAGGCGTACGACGATGACGGGCTTGGCCCGGCGGCCGGGCCCCCGGGTGACGGCCCGGACCAGGTCGTCGCCCGTCGCCGCGGCGACCGCGGTGGGGACGAGGGCCACCAGGACCGCGTCGACGGCCGGGTGACCCGCAAGCCGCTCGACGCAGGTGCTCAGCGTGTCCTCGGTCACGGCGGCGGTGGCGTCCACGGGGTTGCC
Organism: Streptomyces sp. NPDC096046; assembly: GCF_040303285.1. Lineage (NCBI taxonomy): Bacteria > Bacillati > Actinomycetota > Actinomycetes > Kitasatosporales > Streptomycetaceae > Streptomyces > Streptomyces sp. NPDC096046. Next base: position 27,866 of record NZ_JBEOSZ010000016.1, read on the forward strand.
GGCGCTCGCTCCGGCGGGCAGCAGGGCGAGCAGGTCGTCGGCCAGTTCGGGGCTGGGCGGGTTGAGGGTCAGCCCGGTTTCGGCGCAAGCGTCGGCGGCCAGGACCCCCGCGCCGCCGGCGTTGGTGATCACGGCGACGCGGGTGCCGGCCGGCAGTGGCTGCGCGTGCAGCAGGGCCGCCGCTTCCAGCAGTTCGCCGACCGAGCGGGTCGCGGTGATGCCGGCCTGGGTGAACAGTGCTTGGCGGGTCATCGTGCCGGTGGCTGCGGCGGCGGTGTGCGAGGCGGCGGCGCGGCGGCCTGCGTCGGTGCGTCCGGCGTCGACGGTCAGCACCGGCAGGCGCCGGGTGACACGCCGGGCGGTGCGGGAGAAGGCCCGCGGGTTGCCGAAGGACTCCAGGTGGAGCAGGGCGAGGTCGGTGTGGCCGTCGCTCTCCCACCACTGGAGCAGGTCGTTGCCGCTGACGTCGTACTTGTCGCCGAGCGAGGCGAACGTGGAGACGCCGATGCCCAGCCGGGCCAGCCCTTCCAGCAGGGCAATACCGATGCCACCGGACTGTACGGCGACCCCTGCGGTCCCGGCGCGCGGGTGTGCGGCGGCGAAGGTGGCGTCGAACCGGTACCCGGGGGCGGTGTTGGCCACGCCGAGGCAGTTGGGGCCGACCAGGCGTATCCCGTGGGTCCGGCAGGCGGTGAGCAGGGCCTCGGACTGCTTCGTGTCGAGTCCGGCGGAGACCACGACGAGGGCGCGTACGCCCGCCTTTCCGCACTCCTCGGCGACGGCCGGCACGGTCCCGGCCGGGCTCGCCACGACGACCAGGTCAGGGGCGATGGGAAGGGCGCTGACGGAGGGATAGGACGGTACCCCGAGGATCGCCTCGGCGGCCGGGTTCACGGCGAACAGGCGGCCCGTGAAGCCGTCCTGGTGGAGGTGGTGCAGCAGGGCGCGTCCCACCGAGCCGGGCCGGCGGCCGGCCCCGACGACGGCGATGGACCGCGGCTTCAGCAGCGGCTCCAGGCTGGCCACGTCGGCGGTCCGTCCCCGGGCCTCCGAGGCCCTCAGGTAGGTCTCGTTCTCGTGCAGGTCGATGGTGCAGTGCACCTCGGGGCCGTCGAACCGCCTGGTCGCGGCGAGGCCGAGGTCGGCGAAGAGGCGCAGCACCTCGTGGTTGTCGCTGAGGGCGTCGGCGGTGAAGGCGGTGATGCCGTCGGCCCGGGCGGCCGAGACGAGGTGCTCGACGAGCAGGGTTCCCACGCCGCGGTGGTGCAGGCCGTCGGCGACCGCGACGGCGAGTTCGGCGGTGTGCGGCGCGTCGGACGGGGCGTGGTACTCGACGAGGCCGATGACCTGTCCGGCGCGTTCGGCGAGGAGGGCCCGGTGCCCGCGCCGGGCCGGCGCACATACGGTGTCCGCGGCCAGGCCGGCGGAGCGGGAGCCGGCTGAGAAGAAGCGCAGGCGGCGGTTGTCCGGGGACATCTCCGCGTAGAGTCCCTCCAGCTGGTCGTGGTCCCCGGGCCCGACGGCACGGATGCGGACGGTGGTGCCGTCCGTGAGCAGCGCGTGGACCACGGAGCGGTGCGGCGTGTCGTCCTTCATGGTGGTTCCCCTTCGAGCCGCTCGGTTCCTTCGACCTGTCGAGCATCTGTCACGATGTCGGTCGCGCCCAGGGACCGAACGGGGACGCCAGGAGGGCCGGTTGGCCCCCGTCTGCCTCCGGTCGTCCCGGGCAGCGGCTCCGGACGGTCACGCCGTGTCGGGTACGACCGCCACCGGACAGGCGGAGTGGTGCAGGAGCGTGTGGGCGACCCGGCCGAGGCGGTGCCCGAACTGCCCGGGGCGCCGTCGGCCGACGACCAGCAGGTCCGCCTCGTGCGAGGCGTTCAGCAGCACTCGGCGGGCAGCCCCCTCGAGCGTGTGCCGGCGCAGCCGCACATCCGCTGGGGCGCCGGCGAGCGCGGCCTCCAGTTCCTTGGCCGCCCGTTCCTCGTACATACGCTCGGGCGTGCCCGCGAGCAGCGGATGGCCGGCCGGCTCGTGGGTGGGGCAACGCCATGCACGTACCGCGTCCAGGGCGGTCCCGCGCCGCCGGGCCTCCTCGTAGGCGAAGCGCACCGATGCCGTGGGTGCGTCGGCCACGCCGACGACTACGCGGCCGCGCCGGCCGTCGGCCCGGTTGTCGTGGTTGCCGCGTATCACGATGACCGGGCAGTCCGCCGCGGTGGCCACGGTCAGGCTGACGGAGCCGAGCAGGAGGTCGGCGAGTTCCCCGCGCCCGCGGGTGCCAACGATCACGGCGGAGGCGTTGCGGGCCTCGCGCAGGAGGACGTACTCCGGTTCTTCGGCCACCGCTTCGTTGGTGACGGCGAGGTCCGGGTGGCGACGACGGGCGCGGCGGGTGGCGACGACGAGGATGTCGCCGGAGGTGACGTGACCGGGCGGCTTGCCGAATTCGCGGGCGAGCGAGGCGCCTTCGTAGCGGTCCCAGCGGTAGGCGTGGACGATCCGCAGGGGGAGTCCGTGCAGGGCGGCCTCGTCGGCCGCCCAGTCGACGGCCCTGAGGCTCGACTCGGAGCCGTCGACTCCGACGACCAGGGGCAGGTACATCGCTATCGGCCTCCCGCGTTGAGATCGAACACGATCCGGGCCTTGACCTGGCCACGGAGGACCTCGTCGATGCAGTCGTTGACGGCGGCGAGCGGGCGGGTCTCCCGGATGACCTTCGTGCGCCCCTCGGCGTGCAGCTGGAAAACCTCGGCGAGGTCCTGCCGGGTGCCGACGATGGAGCCGATGACCGAAGTGCCGTTGAGGACGGTGTCGAAGATCGGGACCTGGAGGGTGCCGTGCGCCGGCAGGGCCACCATGACCAGTTTCCCGCCGCGCCGCAGACCGAAGTTGACGGCCTGGAAAGCGGCCGGGTTCACCGCGAGGGCGAGGGCCGCGTGCGCGCCACCGTGTCGCTTCAGCTCGGCGCCGACGTCCTGGGTACGGGCGTCGATGACGATGTCGGCGCCGAGCTCCCGGGCCAGTTGCAGTTTGTCGTCGGTGACGTCGATCGCGGCGACCCGCGCTCCGGCGATCTTCGCGTACTGCACCGCGAGGTGCCCCAGTCCGCCCACGCCCGAGATCGCGACGAGCTGGGCGGGCCTGACGTCCGCGACCTTCAGTGCCTTGTAGGTGGTGACGCCCGCGCAGGTGAGCGGCGCGGCGTCGAGGGCGCTGACGCCCTCGGGCACCGGCTGGGCGAAGTCGGCCCAGGCCAGCATCCTCTCGGCGTACCCGCCGTCGCAGCCGTACCCGGTGTTGACCTGGCTCTCGCACAGGGTCTCCCAGCCGGACCGGCAGTGCTCGCACCGTCCGCACGCCTTGCCGAGCCAGGGCACGGCGACGCGGTCCCCGACGGAGAGGTGGGTCACGCCGTCGCCCAGTTTCTCGACGATGCCGACGCCCTCGTGCCCGGGGACGAACGGCAGTGCGGGCTTGACCGGCCAGTCGCCGTACGCGGCGTGGATGTCGGTGTGGCACAGGCCGGATGCCTCGACGGCCACGAGCACCTGCCCCGTTCCGGGCTCCGGATCGGGCCTCTCCTCGATGACCAGAGGCTTGCCGAACTCTCGGACGACCGCTGCCTTCATGGTGCCTGCTCCCTCTGTGCTTGTCTTCGATGGGCCGCGTCAGTCGTGCGGGACGACGGCGACGGGACATCCGGCGTGGTGCAGGACGGCGTGCGTGACCGGCCCCGTGAAGACACCGACCTGGTGATCGATGCCACGGCGGCCCACCACCAGAAGACCCGCGTCCTGAGCGGCCTGCACGAGGACCACCGCGGCGCGCCCCTCGGTGACCGTCTCGGTCACGGGAACGGTCGGGTACTTCTCCCGCCAGGGACGCAGCACGGCCGTCACGGTGCGCTCCTCGCCCGCCAGCACCCGGGCCTGCGGCCACGGGACGGGAGGCGGGCTTTCCGGGGCCGCGGACACCATGGGCGCGGAGGGAACGGGGGCGGGCCGGAAAGCCGTCCGGAAAGCGTGGACCACTGACAGGCCGGTGCCGCGTCTGCGGGCGGCGTCGAAGGCGAACTCGATCAGTTCCTCGCAAGGACGGTCCGTCTGCAGCCCGAGGACCACCTGGCGGTAGGGCGTCTCCGGTATCTCTTCCGGGGCGACGCCGTGCGTGGCCGGCAGGTGCTCGTCGGTGGCGGACCGTCCCGCCCGGACCAGTACGACCGGGCGGGCGGACCGGCCGACGACACGCTGGGAGACGGAGCCCGTCAAGAAGCCGCCCAGGGCTCCGAGGCCACGGGAACCGAGGACCAGCAGGTCGGCGACGGCCGCGGCCTTGAGCAGGCCGGCCACCGTGGCGTCGCACACGAGTCGGTCGGTGATCCGTAGTCCCGGATGGGCGGCCCGGACCCTGCGTACGGCCTCGCGCAGGAGCTGCTCGGCCCAGTCGCGCTCGGTGCTGTCCATGGGGACGTACGGCGCGGGGTGGGGGTGGCGGTGCCAGACGTGGATCACGCTGAGCCCGGTTCCGCGCCGCTGAGCCTCCTGGGCCGCCCAGTGCGCGGCGGCGAGTCCTTCGGTCGATCCGTCGATCCCCACCACGATGTCGTACGGCATGACGTGTGCCCTCCCTGGTCGTCGCATTCCGATGGCTCCGAGTCTCGTCCCGGCCGTGCCGGTGGTGCACGGGCCGTACAGCCCCGACAGGGTGCCGATGGTCCCTCCGAACGTCAGGTGCGGATCCGGGCCGACCGGTCCCCCACGCGGGACGGCCCGCACCTCGCGCCGAGCCCGCCCCCGTCCGGCGCTGGAACCGTCACGTCCCAACGCTTGAGGAGTGCAGCGTCATGGTCCGTTACGTGTACGACTTCACCGAGGGCGGCCGTGACATGGCCGATCTCCTCGGCGGCAAGGGATCCAACCCGGCGGAGATGACCCGGCTCGGGCTCCCCGTACCGACGGGATTCACCCTGGCCACCGAGGCGTGCCGCGCCTTCCTGAAAACGGGCAACGAACCCGCGGGCCTGTGGGAGGAGGTCTCCGCACACCTGGAGGCCCTGGAAGCATCCGCAGGCCGTTCGCTGGGACAGCCGGACGATCCGCTGCTGCTGTCCGTCCGCTCCGGCGCGAAGTTCTCCATGCCCGGCATGATGGAGACGATCCTCGACATCGTGCTCGCAGGGCCCGGACAGCGGATCCGACGTCCGCGGTCCGGGCCCCTCGGGCTCTGTCAGCCGTCCCACGTCCAGTCGGCGACCTCGGGCAGATCGACACCGTGCTCGCGGATGTAAGCGTGGTGGCGCAGCCGGGCGTCCTCCATGTCCTGACGTACGGCCGCCGCGCGCACCGCGAGGCCGGGGACGCGGTCGATGACGTCCATGACCAGCCGGTAGCGGTCCAGGTCATTGCGGACCACCATGTCGAACGGTGTGGTGGTGGTGCCCATCTCCTTGTAGCCGCGCACGTGCAGGTGCTGGTGGCCGGTGCGGCGGTAGGCCAGTCGGTGGATCAGCCAGGGGTAACCGTGGTAGGCGAAGACGACCGGCTTGTCAGGGGTGAACAGGCCGTCGTACTCGAAGTCGGTCATTCCATGGGGGTGTTCCTCGCTCGGCAGCAGTCGGGCGATGTCGACGACGTTCACGACCCGGACGGCCAGCTCCGGCAGGTGGTTCCTCAGCAGCTGTGCGGCGGCCAGTACCTCCAGTGTGGGGACATCGCCGGCTGCCGCGAGCACCACGTCCGGTTCCCGCTTGCCGCTGTCGGTGCCGGCCCAGTCCCAGATTCCGGCGCCGCGAGCGCAGTGCGCCTTGGCCTGTTCCATGGTCAGCCAGTCGAAGCAGGGCTGTTTCCCGGCGACGATGACGTTGACGTAGTCCTTGCTGCGCAGGGCGTGGTCGGCGACGGAGAGCAGGGTATTGGCGTCCGGCGGCAGGTAGACCCGGACGGCTTCGGGGCTCTTGTTGAGGATGTGGTCGACGAAGCCGGGGTCCTGGTGGGAGAAGCCGTTGTGGTCCTGGCGCCACACGTGGGAGGTGAGGAGGTAGTTGAGGGAGGCGATGGGGGCGCGCCAGGGCAGGCGGCGGGTCACGCGCAGCCACTTGATGTGCTGGTTGACCATCGAGTCGACGATGTGGACGAACGCCTCGTAGCAGGAGAACAGCCCGTGCCGGCCGGTGAGGAGGTACCCCTCCAGCCAGCCCTGACAGGTGTGTTCGGACAGGATCTCCATCACCCGGCCGTGGCGGTCCAGGTGCTCGTCCACCTCAAGGGTGCCGGCCTGCCATGCCTTGCCGCTGGCGCCGTAGACGGCCTGGAGGCGGTTGGAAGCCGTCTCGTCGGGGCCGACCAGGCGAAAGTCGCGTCGGTCGGCCGTCTCGCGCATGACGTTCTCCAGCAGGTCGCCGAGGACGCGCGTGGGTTCGTGCAGGGTCGCGCCCGGCTTGTCCACCGGGACGGCGTACCGCTCCAGCGGCGGCAGCGGGAGTTCGCGCACCAGCAGGCCGCCGTTGGCGTGCGGGGTCGACCCCAGCCTGCGAGTGCCGTCGGGGACATACGTCAGGACGTCAGGGCGAGGCGCTCCGTGTTCGTCGAACAGCTCCTGCGGCCGGTAGGAGCGCAGCCATTCCTCGAGCTGCCGCAGATGGTCGGGGTTGTCCCGGACGGCCGACAGGGGGACCTGGTGGGCTCGCCAGGTCCCTTCCACGGGAAGGCCGTCGACCTCGGCGGGGCCGGTCCAGCCCTTCGGGGTGCGCAGCACGATCATCGGCCAGCGGGGCCGCTCGGTCTCCCCGTCCTCGCGGGCGGCGCGCTGAATACCGGCGATGCGCTCGGCGGCGGTGTCCATGGCCCGGGCCATCGCGCGGTGGACGGCGGCCGGCTCGTCGCCGGTGACGTGGATCGGTTCGTGGCCGTACCCCCGGAGGAGTTCGTCGAGTTCGGATTCCGGAAGCCGGGACAGCACCGTGGGATTGGCGATCTTGTAGCCGTTGAGGTGCAGGATCGGCAGGACGGCGCCGTCCTGCACCGGGTCCAGGAACTTGTTGGAGTGCCAGGAGGCGGCCAGCGGCCCGGTCTCCGCCTCGCCGTCGCCGATGACACAGGTGACCAGCAGGCCGGGATTGTCGAAGGCGGCGCCGTAGGCGTGCGAGAGGGCGTATCCCAGTTCCCCGCCCTCATGGATGGAGCCCGGCGTCTCCGGAGCCACGTGACTGGGCACGCCTCCGGGAAACGAGAACTGCCGGAACAACCGAGCCATCCCGGCGGCGTCCCGGGTGATGTCCGGGTAGGTCTCCGTGTACGACCCTTCCAGCCAGGAGTTGGCCACCACGGCGGGGCCCCCGTGGCCGGGGCCCCAGACGCAGAGTGCTTCCATCCCTCGGGAGTGGATGAGCCGGTTGAGGTGTGTGTACACGAGGTTGAGGCCGGGTGACGTGCCCCAGTGACCGAGCAGCCGCGGCTTGACGTGCTCGGCGCGCAGCGGTTCGGTGAGCAGGGGATTGGACATCAGGTAGATCTGACCGACGGACAGGTAGTTCGCAGCACGCCAATGGGCGTCCAGCCTCCTCAATTCCTCGTCTGTGAGCGAACCGGACACCTGTTGCGAATGGACGGACATGCTGGGTTCCCTTGCGGATCGATGGTTCGGCCGACGGAGGGTTCTGCGAAGTCTTTCGTCCCACCCTCCCCCGTTCACCGGGTGCCCGACAGGGCCGACCGGGCCCTTTTGTGCACACGGCTTGGTACCGCCCACCCCACGGCGTCGCTTTGATCACTGGAAGCCGCCGACAAGCTCAAAGGCCACGGGAGCGACGCGCGGCCCAACTCCTGCGCTCCGACGCGCGCAGCACCTCCCGCAGCGCCAGTAGGCCCGATCTGGTCGTCATGGTCCTTCCCGCCCCCGCCGTTCCCGCATTGCCCTGTGCGGACAGGGCGCCGACCTGCGGCGTAGCGCCGACTCCCCCGCATCTCCCGCTTGTTGGGACACCGCCCAGCCGCCCCGGTCACGCTCCCTGCATCCCGTCGAATCCACCGGAAGGAATGCCGTGAGCCAGAAGAAGCAGAAGAACTCAATAACGCACCGGCTGACGTGCGGGGAAAACGCTCAGCCACCGGTGGACAAGGGATCGGCCAACAGGGTGAGAGGTCCGAATCCGGGCAATGCCGCGACCTGTGGCGACCTGACGTCCGGCTGTTCCCTGAGCGCTGTCTCGCCGGGGCCCGGCCCGGCCAGGCAGCGCTCTCGTCCGGCGCGCCCCGCGCCCCGCGTCGACGGCGCTGCGTCGGCGGCGGCTTGGCAGGTGTCTTGACAACCAGGGGCACAGAAGAAAGGCTGTTGCGTATAGAGATGCTGGTTGCCTCATCAGAAACCGAGTGTCCACGGTCGAGGGGTCTCGCTCGCACCTCCCGCCCCACCCACGCGCAGACAAGGGAGCCCGCTCGTGGCCATCTCCGTCTTCGACCTCTTCTCCATCGGCATAGGCCCGTCCAGTTCCCACACTGTCGGCCCCATGCGGGCCGCCCGCATGTTCGCCGGCAGGCTGGCGAAGGAGGATCTGCTTGCGCGGACGGCGTCTGTGCGGGCCGAACTCTTCGGCTCCCTGGGGGCCACCGGCCACGGTCACGGCACCCCCAAGGCCGTCCTGCTCGGTCTGGAGGGCAACGAGCCGCACACGGTGGACGTCGGCGTGGCCGAAGGCGACGTCGAGCGGATCAGGGCGACAGGAAGGCTGCGCCTGCTGGGCCGCGAGCTCGGCGACCTCCACGAGATCCGTTTCGACACGGAGCGGCAGTTGGTCCTGCACCGCCGCCGTTCCCTGCCCTACCACGCCAACGGCATGACCCTGTTCGCGTACGACGCCGAAGGGCTGTCCTTGCTGGAGGCCACCTACTACTCGGTCGGCGGCGGCTTCGTCGTGGACGAGGAAGCCGTGGGCGCGGACCGGGTCAAGGTCGACGACACGGTCGTGAAGTACCCGTTCGGCAGCGGCGACGAGTTGCTGCGCCTGACCCGGGAGACGGGTCTGTCGATCTCGGCGCTGATGCTGGAGAACGAACTGGCCTGGCGGAGCGAGGAGGAGATCCGCGCGGGGTTGCTGGAGATCTGGCGGGTGATGCGGGAGTGCGTGGCACGCGGCCTGTCGTGTGAGGGGATCCTGCCGGGTGGGCTCAGGGTCCGCCGCCGTTCCACCGCCGTGGCCAAGGCGCTGCGGGCCGAGGGCGACCCGGCCGGGCGGGCGTTGGAGTGGGTCACCCTCTACGCCATGGCGGTCAACGAGGAGAACGCGGCCGGCGGCCGGGTGGTGACCGCTCCGACGAACGGCGCGGCCGGCATCATCCCGGCGGTCCTGCACTACTACGTCAACTTCGTGCACGGAGCCGACGACGACGCCGTGGTCCGGTTCCTGCTGGCGGCCGGCGCCATCGGCCTGCTGTTCAAGGAGAACGCCTCGATCTCGGGCGCCGAGGTCGGCTGCCAGGGCGAGGTCGGCGCCGCCTGTTCCATGGCCGCGGGCGGCCTCGCGGAGGTGCTCGGCGGCTCGCCGGAACAGGTGGAGAACGCCGCCGAGATCGGCATGGAACACAACCTGGGCCTCACCTGTGACCCGGTCGGCGGCCTCGTGCAGATCCCGTGCATCGAGCGCAACGGCATGGCGGCGGTCAAGGCCGTCACCGCGGCCCGGATGGCCCTGCGGGGCGACGGCCGCCACCACGTCTCCCTGGACAAGGTCATCAAGACCATGAAGGAGACGGGTGCGGACATGAAGGTCAAGTACAAGGAGACGGCCCGCGGCGGGCTCGCGGTCAACGTCATCGAGTGCTGACGACGCGGCGGCGATGCGTGAGCGTGCCCGACCGGCCGTGAACATGCCTGACCGGACGGGTCCCGTCGGTCGCGAGCGGGCCTGACCCGGCAGAGTCCCCCGTCAGCCGCGAGCGTGCCACACCGGCCGGGTCCGGTCAGGCGTGGGCGTGCCCGACCGGACCCGGCCGGTTGGGTCCTGACCGGCCGTCCGGTCAGCGCGCCGGTTCCAGCCGGACCACGAGGGACTTGGACGTCGGCGTGTTGCTGACCTCCGCGGTGGAATCCAGCGGTACGAGGACGTTGGTCTCGGGGAAGTAGGCGGCGCAGCAGCCGCGCGGCGTGTGGTAGGCGACCGTACGGAAGGCCGGTGCCCGGCGCTCGATCCCGTCGGAGAACTCGCTGACGATGTCGACCCGATCACCCTCGGTCAGGCCGCGCGCGGCGAGGTCGTCCGGGTGGACGAAGAGCACCCTGCGGCCCTGGTGGATGCCCCGGTAGCGGTCGTCCAGGCCGTAGATGGTGGTGTTGTACTGGTCGTGCGAACGGAGGGTCTGCAGGAGCAGCCGCCCCTGCGGGACGCGCAGCACTTCCAGTGGGTTGACGGTGAAGTTGGCCAGTCCGGTTCTGGTGGGGAAGCGCCTCTCGTCGCGTGGCGGGTGGGGCAGAGCGAAGCCGCCCGGCCGGCGCACGCGGGCGTTGAAGTCCTCGAAGCCGGGGATGACTCGGGCGATCCTGTCCCGGATCAGGTCGTAGTCCGCTTCGAAGTCGGCCCAGGGCACCTGCGGACCGCTGCTGTCGAGGGTCGCGTTCGCCATCCGGCAGATGATCGCGACCTCGCTCAGCAAGGCGTCGGAGGCGGGTGTGAGCCGGCCTCGCGAGAGGTGCACCATGCCCATGGAGTCCTCCACGGTCACCCGTTGCTCTCCGGTGGGCCGCGGGTCGGCCTCGGTGCGGCCCAGGCAAGGCAGGATGAGCGCCTGGCGGCCGGCCACCGCGTGGGACCGGTTGAGCTTGGTGGAGATCTGTACCGTGAGCTCGCAGTTGCGCACAGCTCGCTCGGTGAGTTCGGTGTCCGGAGCGGCGGAGACGAAGTTGCCGCCGAGCGCGACGAAGACCCGCACCTGTCCGTCCCGCATGGCCCGGATGCTCTCCACCGCGTCGTGACCGTGGTGGCGCGGTGGCACGAAGCCGAACTCCGCGCCGAGCGCGTCCAGGAAAGCGGCGTCCGGCTTCTCGTGGATGCCCATGGTCCGGTCGCCCTGGACGTTGGAGTGCCCGCGCACGGGGCACAGGCCGGCGCCCGGGCGTCCGATGTTGCCGCGCAGCAGCAAGAAGTTGACGACCTCACGGATCGTCGGCACCGAGTGGCGGTGCTGGGTGAGGCCCATGGCCCAGCACACGACGATCTTCCGGGCGGACACCACCTCCTGGAACGCCTCCCGGATCTCCCGCTCCGGCAGGCCGGTCGCTTCCAGGACGTCGTCCCAGGACGCCCTGCGGGCCTGGTCGGCGAACTCCTCGAAACCGTGCGTGTGCGCGGCGATGAACTCACGGTCGAGGACCGTACCGGGAGCGTCGTCCTCCGCCTCCAGGAGCATGCGGTTGAAGGCCTGGAAGAGGGCCTGGTCGCCGCCGAGCCTGATCTGCAGGAACAGGTCGGAGAGCGAGGTTCCCGCCCCCAGTACGCCGGAGGGCCGCTGGGGGTTCTTGAAACGCGACAGGCCCGCTTCGGGCAGGGGGTTGACCGAGATGACGCGGGCCCCCCTGTCCTTGGCGGTCTCGAGCGCCGAGAGCATCCGGGGGTGGTTGGTACCCGGGTTCTGCCCGACGACGAGGATCAGGTCGGCCTCGTAGAGGTCCTCCAGCCGGACGCTGCCCTTGCCGATGCCGATGGTCTCGATCAGGGCGGAGCCACTCGACTCGTGGCACATGTTGGAGCAGTCGGGCAGGTTGTTGGTGCCGAGGAGCCGGACGAACAGCTGGTAGACGAAGGCGGCCTCGTTGCTCGCCCGGCCGGAGGTGTAGAAGGCGGCCTGGTCGGGTGAGTCGAGGGCGCCCAGCTCCCTGGCGATGACGGCGAACGCGTCGTCCCAGGAGATCTGCCGGTAGCGGTCGCTGCCCGCGGGGCGGTACACGGGGTGGGTGAGGCGGCCCTGCTGGCCGAGCCAGTAGTCGCTGCGTCCGGCCAGTTCCGCCAGGGTGTGCTCGGCGAAGAAGCCGGGACCGACCCGGCGCAGGGTCGCCTCCTCGGCCACCGCTTTGGCGCCGTTCTCGCAGAACTCGGCACGGTGCCGGTGCTCGGGCTCGGGCCAGGCGCATCCCGGGCAGTCGAATCCCGTCTTCTGGTTGACGCTCAGCAGGGTCAGCAGACTGCGGCGGACGCCCATCTGCGCGTGGGCGTGGCGCAGCGAGGACGTGACCGCGGGAAGGCCCGCGGCGTAGTCCTTCGGCGGGCCCACCCGCAGCCGGGAGTCACCGGGGTCCTCGGCAGGTGCCTTGCGGGTCATCCCTGGCGCTCCGCGAGGGTCGCGCGGGTGCCGAGGCGGTCCTGGACCCAGTCGTGGAACTCGCCGATGTGATGCTCGCTGGGCACGAGAACGCCGCCCTTGGCGTACAGCCGGGAGCTCATCGCGGGCTGGCAGCGCTCACAGGCGTCGAAGTCCTGCCGGTTGACGCGGTCGAACAGTTCGACCGACCGGCTGACGTCCCGGCCGTCGGCCACCACGCCCTTCAGGTACAGCCAGTCGCACTCCACGAGAGTGCGGTCGACCGCCACCGGGAACATCCGGTGGAAGACCACGTGGTCGGGGACCAGGTTGATGAACACCTGCGGGCGCACCGTGATCGCGTAGTACCGGCGGTCCTGCTCCGCGGAGACCGTGGGGATACGGTCCAGGCCCTCGGAGCCGTCCACGGTGAAGCCCCGGACGTCGGAGCCGAACTCGGCGCCGTGTCCCACGTAGTACTGCGCCGCGTAGCCGTCGGCGAATTCCGGGAGGACCTCCGTGAGCTCGGGGTGGATGGTCGCGCAGTGGTAGCACTCCATGAAGTTCTCGATGATCAGCTTCCAGTTGGCCTTGACGTCGTAGACGATCCGCCGTCCGACCTCCAGGCTCTCGACGTCGTACCGCTCGATGGACTCCACGTCGCCCAGGCGCGCGACCACGTCCGCGATCACCGACTGCTCGAACGAGGGCGGGTTCTCGGCCAGGCACACCCACACATAACCCAGCCACTCGCGTACCGCCACGGTCGCCAGGCCGTACTCGGTGCGGCCGATGTCCGGCATCTTCGTCAGGTTCGGGGCCGCGACGAGCTTGCCGTTCAGGTCGTACGTCCAGGCGTGGTACGGGCACTGGAAGGCCCGCTTCACCTCTCCGGACTCCTGCGTGCACAGTTTCGCGCCCCGGTGCCGGCACACGTTGAAGAAGGCCCGGACGGAGCCGTCCCGCGACCGGGTCAGCAGGACGCTCTCCCGCCCGACGTCCACGGTCCGGAAGGCGCCCGGCTTCGACAGTTCCGACGAGCGGGCCGCGCAGAACCACATGGATTCAAAGATGTGTTCCTGCTCCAGGCGGAAGATCTCCGGGTCCGTGTAGTGGTCGCCGGGGAGGGTCGCGATCAGGCTCTCCGGCAGGCCGGTCGTGGTCATGGTTCACCTCGAAGTGAAGCGCCGCGGGCGGGCGAGTGGTTGCCTCATGTGCAACGAGCTTCTTGTTACGCAACTCACGGTGCAGTTCACCCGAGACGCTGTCAAGCCCTTGACCGCAGCCCGTCACAGCCGGGACCATGTTGCGTATCAATCAGGCTGTTGCGTAATGCGCACTTCCCTGGGAGGGCCCCGTGTCACCTGGACCCACTACCGGCCGCGAGTTCGTCCTCACCCTGTCGTGCCCCGACCGCTCGGGCCTCGTCCACGCCGTCACCGGCTTCCTGGTCCGGCACTCCGGGAACATCCAGGAGAGCCAGCAGTTCGACGACCGGCTCCAGGACCGCTTCTTCATGCGGGTGCACTTCGACGTCTCCGACCCGGGCGCGACCGCGGAAAGCCTGAAGTCCGGCTTCGCGCAAGTGGCGGAGGCCTACCGGATCACCTGGCAGCTCTACGAGGCGTCGACGCCGACGCGCACGCTGATCATGGTGTCGAAGTTCGGGCACTGCCTGAACGACCTGCTCTTCCGCTGGCGCACCGGTGCGCTGAACATCGAGGTGCCGGCGATCGTCTCCAACCACCGGGACTTCGAGCCACTCGCCGAGAGCTACGGGATCCCCTTCCACCACGTGCCCGTCACCCGGGAGACGAAGCCCGAGGCGGAGGCGCGGCTGCTGGAGCTCGTCGACGAGCTGGACATCGACCTCGTGGTCCTCGCCCGCTACATGCAGATCCTGTCGAACGACCTGTGCAAGCAGCTCGAGGGCCGGGCGATCAACATCCACCACTCGTTCCTGCCGAGCTTCAAGGGCGCCCGCCCCTATGTCCAGGCGCACGAGCGGGGCGTCAAGCTCGTCGGGGCGACGGCCCACTACGTCACCCCGGATCTCGACGAGGGACCCATCATCGAGCAGGACGTCATCCGTGTGAACCACTCCCAGGGGCCCGACAGCATGGTCGCCCTGGGGCGCGACGTCGAGGCGCAGGTCCTGGCGCGCGCGGTGGAATGGCACAGCCAGAGCCGCATCATGGTCAACGGCAACCGTACGGTCGTCTTCCGCTGAGGAAAATGCCCTCCACCCCCTCACACCTGTTTGACCACTTCACCTAGGGTTTCGCCATGAGCAACCATGGCGCCGAGTCCGCAGGCGCTCCCAGTGGCGGAGTGCAATCCGTTGACCGTGCTGTCGCCGTGCTGGAGATCCTCGCCCAGCACGGCGAGGCGGGCGTGAGTGAAGTGGCCGCGGCGATCGATGTCCACAAGTCCACCGCTTTCCGTCTGCTCGGCGCGCTGGAAGCGCACGGAATGGTCGAGCAGGAGAGCGAACGAGGGAAGTACCGCCTAGGCTTCGGCGTCGTGCGGCTGGCCGGCGCCGTGACGGGCCGCATCGCCGTCACCAGACACGGGCGCGGCATCTGCGAGCGTCTCGTCGACGACGTGGGCGAGACGCTGAACATCGCCGTGCTCGAGTCCCACCACGCGATCAACCTCTACCAGGTGCGCGGCTCGTCGGCCATCGCCGCGCAGAACTGGGTGGGACGGCTGACGCCGCTGCACTGCACGTCGAGCGGCAAGGTCCTCCTGGCGCACCTCGACCGCGAGGTCCGCGACGAGCTTCTCGCCGAGGCCGGCCTGCCCCGTCTGACACCGCGCACGGTGACCTCCAGGAAGAAGCTGGAGGCGGACCTGGCCGAAGCCCGTGAGCAGGGCTATGCCCTCACGAGGGAGGAGTACGAGGAGGGCCTCAACGCCCTGTCCGCTCCCGTGCGATCGGACGACGGCGAGGTCGTCGCCGCCCTCAGCGCGTCGGGACCGGCCTTCCGGCTGACCGAGGAGCGGATGCGCGAACTCGCGCCGCTGCTGGTGTCGGGAGCGGACGAGCTCAGCCGCCGTCTCGGCTACGCGGGCTGAGGCCCGGGAGGCCCGGCCGGGTCGCCGGCCAGGACAAGGCCCTCACCACGAGCGGCGGTCGTGATCCGGTGTCCGGATCACGACCGCCGCTCGTGTGCTGCCCGGGTCAGCCCGTCCACTCCACAGCAGCATCCAGCAGCCAGTCCGTCAGGTAGCCGGCGAAGGACGAACGGACCAGCACCCAGAACCCGGCCCTGGGATCGTCACGGGCGACCAGGACGACCTGGGTGCGGCCCAGGTTCGTCTGGGCGCAGCGACCCGGGCCGAAGGCCCGCGGGTGAAGATCCAGCGAGCAGCCGTGGGCCAGCACGTCGCGGGCCCGGGGACCCGCGACGAGCAGCGTGGTGCGCTGAGCCGAGACATCGATGACGGACACGGGCTCGTCGCCCGCGGCCGCACGGATCCGGCTCTCCAGGTCCTGTTGCGCGCCCGGCGGGCCCACCACGAGCCACTCGTCGGGGCCGAGCCACAGGGCGGTCAGCTCACCGGCGCGGACGACGGTGCCGGGTTCGACGGGGAGCTGGAGGCCCAGGGCCAGCCCCACGGCGTCCGCCGCCGCTCCCTTGGGGTCGAGACGCACATTGATCTGGGTCAGGAAGGGCAGTTCCGCCAGTCGGATCGTGCCCCCGGAGGTGCGGGTCGCGGCGGCCAGCCGGTCGGCGGCATGCGACAGGGGGCTGCGGAGCGGGGTGGTAACGGCGGTGTCAGCCATCACGGCGGGCTCCCTCGGGGTCGTAGAGGACGGGGCTCGCGACGGTCACCGGGACCAGCCGGTCGCCCACGGGGGCGTAGAGTCGCTCACCGATGCGGTCCCGGCCGCCCTTGACCAGTGCGAGGGCGAAGGTCCGGCCGAGGGCCGCGCTGCGGTAGCTGGACGTGACGTGGCCGAGCATCGGCACGGGCGGCGCGGGCAGCACACCGCCGGCCACCAGATGCGTGCCCTCGGGGAGGAACGTGCCCGGGTCCTCCGGAAGCAGCCCGACCAGGTGCTTGCGGTCGGGACGGACGGTGTCGGCACGGGCGTAGGACCGCTTGCCGATGAAGTCCCGCTTCTTCTTCGACACCACCCAGCTCATGCCGAGGTCCTGCGGCGTCACGGTGCCGTCGGTGTCCTGGCCGACGATCGGATAGCCCTTCTCCGCGCGCAGGACGTGCATGGTCTCCGTGCCGTACGGGGTGATGCCGTACGGGGCGCCGGCCTCGTACAGCGCCTCCCACAGGGCGAGGGCCTGCCACGGCGACACGTTGATCTCGTAGGCGAGTTCACCGGAGAAGCTGATCCGGCACACGCGCGCGTCGATGCCGGCGACGGTCGTCTCGCGCCAGGCCATGAACGGGAAGTCCTCGTTGGCGACGGCGAGTCGGGGGGCGAGCGAGCCGAGAACCTCGCGGGAGCGCGGGCCGACCAGGGCGACGGTGGCCCACTGCTCGGTCACCGATGTGCAGTGGACACGCAGGTCGGGCCACTCCGTCTGGAGCCACTCCTCCATCCAGTCCAGCACGGTTGCGGCGTTGCCCGTCGTGGTGGTGACCAGGTAGCGATCCTGGTCGAGGCGGATCACGGTGCCGTCGTCGAAGACCATTCCGTCCGGGCGGCACATCACGCCGTAGCGGATCATGCCGACCTTCAGGGTGCTCATCATGTTGGTGTACAGCAGGTCGAGGAAGACGCCGGCGTCCGGTCCCTGGACGTCGATCTTGCCGAGGGTGGAGGCGTCCATGAAGGCGACGCCCTCGCGGGCGGCGGCGCACTCGCGCAGCACGGCCGTCTCCATGTCCTCGCCGTCCTGCGGGTAGTACCAGGGCCGCTTCCACTGGCCGACGTTCTCGAAGAGGGCGCCGCGTGCGACATGCCACTCGTGCAGGGCGGTGGTGCGGATCGGGTCGAGCAGGGCACCGCGGTCGCGGCCGGCGAGAGCGGCGAAGGAGACCGGGGTGTACGGCGGACGGAACGTGGTCGTGCCGAGCGCGCGGATGTCCACGCCGAGCAGTTCGGCGACCACGCCGCTGGCCAGGACGCCGGAGGTCTTGCCCTGGTCGTTCGCCGTGCCTGCCGTGGTGTAGCGCTTGGTGTGTTCGACGGAGCGCATGCCGGCACCGGTCGCCCGGGCCAGGTCGTCGACGGTGACGTCGCGCTGCAGGTCGACGAAGCGAGGGGCGCCTTCCCGGCCCGGGACGGTGAACACCCGCATGGGCGGCGTGTGTGGCGGCGTGGCCACCTGGGGCAGCCGGACCTGCCCTGGGGTGTAGCCCTCGGCCTCGAGGGCGCGGGCACCGGCGGCGACCCCCTGGGCGAGAACGCTCGCCAGGTCGAGGACACCGCTCGCGCCGCCCGCGACCTCGACGGCCTGACGGCAGGCGTCGGGGACGAAGGTACCCAGCTCCTCGTCGTAGCGGAGCTTGCCTCCCGCCTGACTGAACAGGTGCGCCACCGGGTTCCAGCCGCCGGAGACCAGGAGCAGGTCGGCGGCGAACTCCCGCTGCTCCGTGGACTGTCCGTACGGGGCGACGGTCACGGAGGTGAGCCGGGCGGTGCCCTCCGTGGCGGTGACGGCGTGCCCCGCCAGCACCTCGATGCCTGCCTGCCGGGCGCGCGTCGCCCACTCCCCCGGCTCGGTGCGGGTGTCGACGACGGCCTCGATGGCCACGCCCGCCGCCGCGAGGTCCAGGGCCGCCGCGTAGGCGCTGTCGTTGGTGGTGAAGACGACCGCGTGGCGGCCGGGCAGGACGCCGTGGCGGTGGGCGTAGGCGCGGGCCGAGGCGGCCAGCATCACACCGGGGCGGTCGTTGTCCGCGAAGGCGAGCGAGCGTTCGTGGGCGCCGGTGGCGAGAACGACGCGGCGGGCGCGGATGCGCCAGACACGTTCGCGGGAGAGGTTCTCGGGGGCTCGGGCACCGAGGTGGTTCGTGCGGCGCTCCACGGCGAGCAGGTGATTGTCGTCGTAGTAGCCGAAGACGGTGGTGCGGCGCAGGACACGGACGTCGGAGGCGGCGTCGAGCCGGGCGGTCGTCTCGGTCACCCAGTCGAGGTGTTCGCCGGTGCCGAGGAGGCTGCCGCCGGGTTCCGGCCGGTCGTCGGCGAGGATGACGCGGGCACCCGATCGGGCGGCGGCTTGCGCCGCGGCGAGTCCGGCCGGGCCCGCGCCCACGACCAGGAGGTCGCAGTGGGTGTGTAGGGCGTCGTAGCGGGCCGGGTCGGGGTCGGCGGCGAGGCGGCCCTGGCCGGGGAGGCTCGTCGCGACCAGGCCGTCGTAGAGCTCGACGGTGGTGGCGGGGAGCATGGGCTCGGGGAAGGGCGCCTCGATCTGGATGACGGCGTTGGGCTCCTCCGCGCCGGCCGAGAAGATGCCCCGCGGGCGGCCCAGCTTGGTGCTGGTGCCGGTCTGGATGACGCCGTTGGCGAGGAGGGCGGAGGCGAGGGTGTCGCCCTTGTAGCCCTGGTACTCGGTGCCGTCGAAGGTGAAGGTGAGCGGGGTGTCGCGGTGGATTCTGCCGAGGGTGGGGTGGCGGAACGGCTGGGCTGAATCGCCCCCGTCGTCCCTGCCCTTCCCGTCCTGAAGGGGCTCCGCCCCTTCGACCCCGCCGGGGGCTGCTCCCCCGGGCCCCGGCGGGGGCTTCACCCCCTGCTCCCCCATCGGGGCCGCCGCCCCGCAGGCTGCTTCGGCCTGGGCGGCCTCGTCGTCGAGCGCCGGACGGGCTGATGGTGCCGGAGCCGGCTGGAAGGTGACGGGGCGCGGCTTCGGAGCGCCCGCCCGCCGTTCAACCGTTTCCGGGCGTTCCTCACCCGCCCGGTACACCGTCAGGATCTCGTTTGTCGATGTGTCCCGCACCGCGTTGAACCAGCGGCGGCAGCCCGCCGCATGGCTCCAGCGCTCGGCGAAGGGGCCCCTCGGGTTGTCGCGGAAGAAGAGGTAGCGGGCCCACTCCTCGTCGGTGAGGGAGGACGGGTCCTGCGGGTACGGCACATGGGCCTGGCCGCCGTAGTGGAACTCGGCCTCGTCGCGGGGCCCGCACCACGGGCAGTCGATCAGCAGCATGGGTCGGCTCCCTGATGGTCCTAGTGGGCGACCGCGGCCGCGCCGTGCTCGTCGACGAGCGCGCCGGTGGTGAAACGGTCGAGCGAGAAGGGGGCGTTCAGCGGATGCGGTGTGTCGTGGGCGATGGTGTGGGCGTAGACCCAGCCCACGCCCGGAGTGGCCTTGAACCCACCGGTTCCCCAGCCGCAGTTGAGGTAGAGGTTGTCGACCGGGCTGAGGCCGATGATCGGTGAGGCGTCGGGGCTGACGTCGACGATGCCGCCCCAGGTGCGCAGGACGTGGGCGCGGGCGAAGACCGGGAAGAGCTCCAGGGCCGCCGACATCTGCTCTTCGATGATGTGGAAGGCACCGCGCTGGGTGTAGGAGTTGTACGCGTCGATGCCCGCGCCCATCACGAGCTCGCCCTTGTGGGCCTGGCTGACGTACACATGGACCGCGTTGGACATGACGACCGTCGGATGCACCGGCTCCAGCAGCTCCGACACCAGGGCCTGCAGGGGGTGGCTCTGGACGGGGAGTTCGACGCCGGCCATGGCCGCCAGGACCGAGGTGTGGCCTGCCGAGCAGAGCGCGACCTTGCCCGCCGCGATCGGGCCGCGGGTGGTCCGGACTCCCACCACCCGGTTGCCGACGACATCGAGGCCGGTCACCTCGCAGTTCTGGATGATGTCGATCCCGGCGGCGTCGGCGGAGCGGGCCAGACCCCACGCCACGTGGTCGTGCTTGGCGATGCCCGCGCGCGGCTGGTAGGTCGCGCCCAGGACCGGATAGCGCACGTCCGGGGAGATGTTCACGATCGGGCAGACTTCCTTGACGCCGTCCGCGTCGAGCCACTCGGCGTCCACGCCGTTGAGGCGGTTTGCCTCGACGCGGCGCACGCTGTCGCGGACGTCCTGGAGGCTGTGGGCGAGGTTCAGTACGCCACGCTGGGAGAACAGGATCGGGTAGTCGAGCTCGTCCGCCAGTCCCTCCCACAGCTTGAGCGCGTGCTCGTAGATGCCGGCGCTCTCGTCCCACAGGTAGTTGGAGCGGATGATCGTGGTGTTGCGGGCCATGTTGCCGCCCGCCAGCCAGCCCTTCTCCAGCACGGCGACATTGGTGATGCCGTGGTTCTTCGCCAGGTAGTGGGCGGTGGCCAGCCCGTGGCCGCCGCCGCCCACGACGACGACGTCGTACGAGCGCTTCGGCTCGGGGTTGCGCCACAGCCAGTCGGGGTGTTCGGGGAGCTCGGCGCCGGGGGTTCGGGGGCTCATCGGGCGTCTCCGTCTTCGGACAGGTGGGGGTAGAGCGGGTGCTTGGCCGCCAGGGTCTCCGTGCGGGCGCGCAGCGCGGCCACGTCCGGCTCCGGCTGGAGGGCGAGCGCGATCACGTCCGCCACCTCGGCGAAGTCCGCCTCGGTGAAGCCGCGGGTGGCCAGTGCCGGTGTGCCGATCCGCAGGCCCGAGGTGACCATCGGCGGGCGCGGGTCGAAGGGCACGGCGTTGCGGTTGACGGTGATGCCGACCTCGTGGAGCAGGTCCTCGGCCTGCCGGCCGTCGAGCTCCGAGTCTCGCAGGTCGACCAGGACCAGGTGGACGTCGGTGCCTCCGGTCAGGACCTTCACCCCGGCCGCCGCCGCGTCGGGCAGGGAGAGACGTTCGGCGAGGATGCGGGAACCGGCGAGCGTCCGGGCCTGGCGTTCGGCGAACTCCGGTGACGCGGCGACCTTGAACGACACCGCCTTCGCGGCGATGACGTGCTCCAGGGGGCCGCCCTGCATACCGGGGAAGACCGCAGAGTTGATCTTCTTGGCGAGGTCGGCCTCGTTGGTGAGGATGACGCCGCCGCGCGGGCCGCCGAGGGTCTTGTGCGTCGTGGTGGTCGTGACGTGGGCGTGCGGTACGGGGTTGGGGTGCAGGCCCGCCGCCACCAGTCCGGCGAAGTGCGCCATGTCGACCATGAGCAGGGCGCCCACGTCGTCGGCGATCCGGCGGAAGGCCGCGAAGTCCAGCTGCCTCGGGTACGCCGACCAGCCCGCGATGATCATCTTGGGTCGGTGTTCCTTGGCGAGCCGCTCGACCTCGTCCATGTCGACGAGGTTGTCCGCCTCGGACACGTGGTACGGCACGACGTTGAGCATCTTGCCGCTGTAGTTGATGCGCATGCCGTGGGTGAGGTGCCCGCCGTGCGCGAGGTCGAGGCCGAGGACGGTGTCGCCGGGCTGGAGCAGGGCGAAGAAGACGGCGGTGTTCGCCTGGGCGCCCGAATGCGGCTGCACGTTGGCGAAGCCCGCGCCGAAGAGGGACTTGATCCGCTCGATGGCCAGCCGCTCGGTGACGTCGACGTGTTCGCAGCCGCCGTAGTAGCGGCGGCCCGGGTAGCCCTCGGCGTACTTGTTGGTCGCGACCGAGCCCTGCGCCTCCATCACGGCGGTGGGCGCGAAGTTCTCGGAGGCGATCATCTCCAGCGTGGACTGCTGGCGGTGCAGTTCGGCGCGGAGCGCGGCGTGGACCTCGGGGTCCAGCTCCGCCAGGGGGGTGTTCAGCGCGTTCATACGGCGTTCGCGTTCCTCTCGGCGGCCTCGGCGACATTGGCGAGCAGCATGGCCCGGGTCATGGGGCCCACGCCCCCGGGCATCGGCGCCAGCCATCCGGCGACCTGGGCGGCGTCCGGGTGGATGTCGCCGACCAGCCCCTGGTCGGTGCGGGTGATACCGACATCGAGGACGGCCGCGCCGGGGCGCAGCATGTCCTTGGTGATCAAACCGGGCGAGCCGGCGGCCGCGACGACGATGTCCGCCTCGCGTACGTGCCAGGCCAGGCCCTTGGTGCCGGTGTGGCACAGGGTGACGGTGGCGTTCTCGGACCTGCGGGTGAGGAGGAGTCCGATGGGCCGTCCGACGGTGATGCCCCGGCCGATCACGCACACCCGCGCTCCGTCGAGGGGCACGTCGTGGCGGCGGAGCAGCTCGACGATGCCGCGCGGGGTGCACGGCAGCGGGGCCTCGACGCCGAGGACGAGCCGGCCGAGGTTGACGGGGTGCAGTCCGTCGGCGTCCTTGGCCGGGTCCATGCGTTCCAGTACGGCGCCCGCGTCGAGATGGCGCGGCAGCGGGAGCTGGACGATGTAGCCGGTGCAGGCGGGGTCGGCGTTGAGTTCGTCGATCGTCTCCTCGACCTGCTGCTGCGAGGCGTCGGCGGGCAGTTCCCGGCGGAGGGAGGCGATGCCGACCTGTGCGCAGTCACGGTGCTTGCCGCCGACGTAGGCCCGGCTGCCGGGGTCGTCGCCGACCAGGACGGTGCCGAGGCCCGGTGCACGGCCCGTGACGGCGGCCGACTTGGCGACCCGCTCGGCGAGTTCGCGGCGGATGGTGGCGGCAGTGGCCTTGCCGTCAAGGAGTTGTGCAGTCACCTGGAGTTCCTTCCAACGAGCGGTGGCTGAATGCCCTCTCAAGGGGCGCGGGGCTGTGGCGATCAGCGGCTTCGCCGCGGGGCGCGACCAGCCACAGCGGATCCGCAGACGAGAGCTCAGCCACGAAGACGGGACATGGCCGGATCGAACAGCGGCTCTTCGGCAACGACAGCCTCGACGCTCTGGTCGAAGTACCCGATATGCACAACCGTCCCCGGAGCGGCAAGCTCCGCCGGCAGCCACGCATAGGCGATGCCCTTGCCGATCGTGTAGCCGTACGCGGCGCTCGTGACGTATCCGGCCGCGCGGTCACCGTCGTACACCGGCTCCTTGCCCATCACGACCGCCCGCGGGTCGTCGATCGTGAGGCAGGTGAGCTTGCGCCGTACGTCGGCCTTGCGCCGCTCCAGTGCCGCCTTGCCGATGAAGTCGTCCTTGTCGAGCTTGACGGCGAATCCGACGCCGGCTTCATAGGGGTCGTGCTCGTAGGTCATGTCCGTGCCGAAGGAGCGGTAGCCCTTCTCCAGGCGGAGGCTGTTGAAGGCCCCGCGGCCGGCCGCGATGCCGCCGAGCGGCTCGGCCGCCCGCCACAGCGTGTCCCACAGTTTCCCGCCCAGGTCGGCGGTGGTGTACAGCTCCCAGCCGAGCTCACCGACATAGCTCAGCCGCATCGCGGTGACGGGGACGGAGCCGATGTGGGCGCGCTTGGCCCGGAAGTACTTCAGGCCGGTCGCCGAGAAGTCGGCGTCGGTGAGCGGCTGGAGGACGTCGCGGGCGCGCGGGCCCCACAGGCCGATACAGCAGGTGCCGGGGGTGATGTCGCGGACCTGGACCGTGCCGTCGGCGGGGAGGTGACGGGTGAACCAGTCGAGGTCCAGGTTGCCGTTGGCGCCGACCTGGAAGACGTCGGGGGCCAGCCGGGCGACGGTGATGTCGCTGCGGATGCCGCCGTCGTGGTCGAGCAGCAGCGTGTAGGTCACCGAGCCGACCGACTTGGCGACCTTGCCGGTGCACAACCGCTCCAGGAACTCGCCGGCACCGCGCCCGCTGACTTCGAGCCGTTTGAGGGCCGTCATGTCGTACATCGCGACGGTCTCGCGAGTGGTCTGGGCCTCGGCGGCGACGATGGGCGACCAGTACCGCGCGGCCCAGTCGTTGGGGGTGACGATGGAACGGCCCTCGACCAGGCCGGCGTTGGCCTCGTACCACTGGGGGCGCTCCCAGCCGTTCGCCTCCAGGAAGAAGGCGCCCAGCTCCCGCTGGCGGGAGTGGAACGGGCTCGTGCGGATCGGGCGCGGGTCCCCCGACGGCTGGAGGGGGTGGAGGATGTCGTAGACCTCGACGAAGTTCTGGCAGTCGCGGGCCAGCACGTACTCCGGCGAGAGCTGGTGCGGCTCGAAGCGGTTGACGTCGCACTCGTGCAGGTCGAAGGAGGAGCAGTAGCCGTCGACCAGCCACTCGGCCATGGCCCGTCCGACGCCCGCGGAGTGGGTGACCCAGACGGCCTCGGCGACCCAGAAGCCCTTGACGTCCGGGGATTCGCCGAGCAGCGGCAGGCCGTCCGTGGTGAAGGAGAACAGGCCGTTGATGCCCTCTTCGACCTTGGCGTCCTTCGTCGCGGGGAGCAGCGACCGGGTCTCGTTCCAGGCCTCCTCGAAGTCCTCCTCGGTGAACTTCAGGACGGACGGCATCTCCTCGGCCTCGTCCACGGAGAGGATGTCGTCGGCCGAGATCGGCATCGGACGGTGGCCGTAGTAGCCGATGCCCAGGGCGTCGAAGCGGTCGCGGTAGTAGAGGTCGGCGTCCTGGTGGCGCAGGATCGGGCGGACCGCCTCCTGCGTCTGGCCCGCGAGGACCGGTACCGGGCCCGTCCAGGCGAGTTGGTGGCCGAGCGGCGTGAGGGGGAGGTTCATGCCGACCATGCGGGCGATCCTCGGGCCCCAGATGCCGGCGCAGCACACGACGATGTCGGCGGGGATCTCGCCCTGGTCGGTGAGGACGCCGGTCACCTCACCGCCGGCCCTCGGGACGTCGAGGACTTCGTGGCGGGCGAGGAAGCGCACGCCGCGCTCGGTGGCACGGCGGATCTGCGCCTCGACGGCGAGGACCGCCTTCGCGAGGCCGTCCGTGGGCACGAGGAGGCCTGCGAGGACCTTGTCCGGGTTGACGAGCGGGTGCTGTTCGACGCACTCCTCGGTGCTCAGCAGCCGGGACTCGATGCCCCAGGAGGCGAGCCAGCCGTGGCGCCGCCGCAGTTCCGTGACGCGCTCCGGGGTGGTCGCCACCTCCAGGCCGCCGACCTGCAGGAAGCAGGGCTGACCGTCCACGTCGAGCGAGCAGAACTTCTCGACGGTGTAACGGGCCATCTCGGTCATGGTCTTGGAGGGATTGGTCTGGAAGACCAGGCCCGGGGCGTGCGACGACGATCCTCCGGTGGCGGGCAGTGGGCCCTGGTCGACCACGGTCACTTCGGTCCAGCCTCGCGCGGAGATCTCATCGGCGAGCGCTGCTCCCACGACGCCCGCTCCGATGATGACCACCCGGGGTCCCGCCATCGCCGTACCTCCGACGTTGAGAGCGATCCAGTTGCTTTGTGCGCAACAGGGTTCAGGTTGCGCAACTCAATGTGCCCGCCGCGGACAGGCGTGTCAAGGGGTCCGAGACGCCGGAAAAACCCCCGGAAACCCCAGGGCGGAACCACCGGAAAACGACAAGGCCCGGCAGGCTGAGGACACAGCCTGCCGGGCCTTGCCGGCGGGGTTCACCAGGGCGGTCGTGAGCCCTACTTGATCCAGGCGTCGACCTTGTCGCGGTTGGCCTCGACCCACTTCTTCGCCGCTGCCTCGGGCGACATCTTGTCCACCGCGATGTACTTGGCGACGGTGTTCTGGTCGTCGTTCGTCCAGGTGAAGTTCTTCACCAGGTCATAGGCCGGGCTGCCCGACTCGGCGAACTTCGCGCTGACGATCTTGTCGAGTTCGTACACCGGGTAGTCGCACGCGACCTTCTCGGTGTCGGCGTCGCAACCTTCCTTGTACTCGGGCAGGCTGACCTTCTTCAGCGGCACCTCGGACAGGAACCACTGGGGCTCGTAGAAGTAGCCGATCACCCATTTCTTGTTCTTCTCGGCGTTGCGGAACGCCTGGATGAGCGCGGTCTCGCTGCCCGCGTACACCACCTTGAAGTCGAGCTTGAGGTTCTTCACCAGCGCCCCGTCGTTGGTGACGAACGACGGGTCGCCGTCGAGGAGCTGCCCCTTACCGCCCGACTCCGAGGTCTTGAACTTCGACGCGTACTTGTTCAGGTTCTTCCAGTCGGTGATGTCCGGGTGCGCCTTCGCCAGCCACGGCGGCACGTACCAGCCGATGAGGCCCTTGTTGCCGGTCGGCCCCGCGTTGACGGCGGTCTTCTGCTCGTCAATGTACTTCTTCTTCAGATCGTCGTGGCCCCAGTTCTCGACGACGGCGTCGACCTCGCCCGTCCCGAAGCCCTGCCAGGCGATCTCCTCCTTCAGGTTCTTCTTCTCGACCTTGCAGCCGAGGTCGTGCTCGGCCACGTAGGCGAGGACCGCCGCGTTCGCCTCGTAGCCCACCCAGGGATTGATCGCGAGATTGAAGGTGCTGCACTTGCCCGAGCTGCCCGAGCTGCTTGAACCGCCCGCGCTGTCGTCGCCGACCTTGGCGCCGCCGCAAGCCGTGAGGGTGAGGCCGAGAACGGCCAGGCCGGCCGCGCCGGCTCTCCAGTGTCGTGCCATGATGTGGTGCTCCTTATGTACCGGCGCGGCGAGCCGCTGCCTGTGTGATCCGGTCGAACATGACTCCGAGCAGGACGATGGCGAGTCCGGCCGCGAGTCCCTTGCCGTACAGCTGTCCCTGCGAGAAGCCGGCCACCACGTCGTAGCCGAGCGCCCCCGCGCCCACCAGGCCGCCCACGACGACCATGGACAGCACATAGATCAGGCCCTGGTTGGTCGCGAGGGTCAGGGCGCCCCGCGACATGGGCAGTTGGACCTTGGTGATGATCTGCCAGGTGTTGCACCCGGTGGACGTCGCCGCCTCGACGGTGGTCGCGGGCACGGCCCGCACCCCGTCGGCGATGATCTTGATGGCGACCGGCGCAGCGTAGACGACGGCGGCGACGATGGCCGTGAACCGTGTCGCGCCGAACAGCGCCAGGAACGGCACGAGATAGACGAACGGCGGCATGACCTGGGCCGCGTCCAGGGTGGGCCGGACCAGTCGGTCCACCAGCGCACGGCGTCCCATCCACACCCCGACCACGACGCCGAGCAGCATCACCAGCACCGTCGCCACGGCGGTGGAGGCCAGTGTCGTCATGGCGTCCGACCAAAGACCCGTGCCCACCAGCAGGCCCACGCACACGACGGTGGTGACCGAGGCGCGCAGGCCGCCGAGCACCGCGCCGACCGCGACGAGGACCGCGCCGACGAGCCACCACGGGGAGTCGGTCAGCAGGGTCTGGAACGGGTTGAGCAGACCGTTGGTGAGAGCGTCGCGGAAGGCGTTGGTCAGGCCCGACAGGTTGTCCTGCGCCCAGGTGGTCACGTCGGCCGCCGCCCTGGAGACGGCGCTGCCGACTCGGCCCTCGCCGGGGAACTCGGCCGCCCACAGGTAGGTGTGCGACAGATACACCAGCACCAGTGCCACCACTCCCCCGGCTGCCAGCAGGTGGCGCCTCCACTTGAGGAAGGGACCGCCCGAACCCCGGGCCGTCTCCGCCCGTCCGCTCGCCGCGGTGGTGACCCGGTCCAGCACGATGGCCAGGACGACGATGGCCAGACCGGCGTTGAAGGCCGTGCCGACGTCCAGCGACTGCAGGGCCTGGATGACGGTCGCGCCAAGACCGGGCGCGTTGATCAGGGCGGCGATGGTCACCATGGCCAGGGCGGCCATGATGGTCTGGTTGATGCCCATCACCACGGTCCGCTTGGACATCGGCAGCAGGACCTTCAGCAGCGTCTGCCGCCGCGTCGCGCCCATCGAGTCCGCCGCCTCGACCGTGGCCTGTGGTACGGAGCGGATGGCGTGCGCGGTGATGCGGATCGCCGGTGGTGCCGCGTAGATCGTGGTGGCGATCGTGGCGGAGGCGGGACCGATCAGGAAGAACAGGGTCAGCGGCGCCAGATAGACGAAGGTCGGCATCGTCTGCATGAAGTCCAGGAACGGCGTCACGATCCGGTTGACCCGGTCCGACAACCCGGCCCACACGCCCAGCGGGATGGCGAACAGCAGCGCCACGCAGACCGCCGAGAGGGTCAGCGCCAGGGTGTCCATGCTCTCCTGCCAGAGGCCCTGCAGGCCGAGGAAGGTGAAGCCGGCCACGGCCAGCAGCGCCACCCGCCAGTTGCCCACGGCCCAGGAGACGTAGCCGACGACGCCGACGACACCGAGCCAGCCGATCTGCGGCACCGGGCGGCCCGGGGTCGGCTGTGAGATCAGATCCTGCACGAAGGTCACCAGGGTGTCGATGACCAGGCGGATCTCGTTGAAGAAGTAGAGGAAGAGCGGGTTGGAGTTGCGGTTGGCTCCGATCGAGTCGTTGACGTCGTTGAACCACCGGTGCAGATCGGTCAGGTCGGCCGCGGCCAGGGACAGCGTGTGCCTGCCGCGCAGCACGGCGAAGAGCACCAGCCAGACGAGCAGGATCCCGGCCACCACCACGCCACGGTTGACCGTGCGCACGCGCCGGGCGGGAGCGGGCGGCTCAACGGTCCCGGTCTTCTCCGGTTTCTCGATCGCGACGGTCATCACGCGTCGCCTTCCTGCCCGGCGACCACCGCGAGGATCTCCTCGTCGCCGACGATGCCGAGCAGCTTGCCGTCCTCCACCACCTTGACCGGCTTCTCGGCCGCGAGCACCACCCGGGTGGCCTCCTTCACCACGACGTCCGGGCCGAGCTCGGGACCGTCCAGGGGATCGTCGGGCTCCGCCGGGCGCATGATCCACCGCAGGGTCAGTACGTCACCGCGGGGCACGTCCCGGACGAAGTCGCGTACGTAGTCGTCAGCGGGGGCGCCGACCAGTTCGTCGCCGGTGCCGCACTGGACCATCCTGCCGTCGCGCATGATGAGGATGCGGTCACCCAGCCGCAGCGCCTCCGACAGATCGTGGGTGATGAACACCATCGTCTTGCCGACCTCGTGATGCAGCCGGACGACCTCGTTCTGCATGTCACGGCGGATCAGCGGGTCGAGCGCGGAGAACGGCTCGTCGAAGAGGAGTACGTCCGGGTCGCCGGCCAGGGCCCGGGCGAGACCCACGCGTTGCTGCATTCCGCCGGAGAGCTGGTCGGGGTAGGAGCTCTCGTACCCGGAGAGCCCGACGAGTTCGACGACTTCCAGCGCCCGTCTCGTGCGCTCGGCCCGGCTCATGCCGCGGATCTCCAGCCCGAACGCCACGTTCTCGACGACCCGGCGGTGCGGCAGCAGCCCGAAGTGCTGGAAGACCATGGAGAACTTGCTGCGGCGCAGTTCGCGCAGGCGGCCCGCGTCCGCGTCGCGGATGTCCTCGCCCTCGAAGAGGATCTCGCCGGCGGTGGGTTCGATGAGCCGGGTCAGACAGCGCACCAGGGTGGACTTGCCCGAGCCGGACAGACCCATGACGACGAAGACCTCGCCGGGCGAGACCTCGAAGTCCACGTCGCGCACGGCGGCGGTGCATCCGGTGCGGTCCATCAGTTCGCGGCGGGTGAGCCCGCGCAGTTCCTCGGAACCCGGTACCTGGGCCGCCTTCGGCCCGAACACCTTCCACAGCTCGCGTACGGATATGACCGGGTCGGGTGCCGAGTCCTGGGGCGTGACGCGCCGCTGCGGCACCTCGGTCGTTGCTGGGGTCATGTTCGACCTCTTTTCGGCGTTCAGCCGCGGAACCAGTGCTGCGGCCGGGGTTGGATGTTCTGCCAGATGTGTTTGGGTTCCCGGTACTCGTCCAGGCCGGTCGGGCCCAGCTCCCGGCCCACGCCGGAGTACCCGAACCCGCCCCATTCCGCCTGTGGCACATAGGGGTGGTAGTCGTTGATCCACACCGTGCCGTGGCGCAGCCGGCGGGCGACCCGCTGGGCCTTCCCGGCGTCCTGCGTCCAGACGGCGCCGGCGAGTCCGTACTCGGTGTCGTTGGCGATGCGGACGGCGTCGTCCTCACCGGTGAAGCGCTCCACGGTGAGCACGGGCCCGAAGGACTCCTCGTGCACCACCCGCATGTCCTGACCGCACTCGTCGAGCACGGTGGGCGGGTAGTAGTGGCCGTCGGCCAGCGCCGGGTCGTCGGGGCGTTGACCACCGCAGCGCAGGACGGCGCCCTCGGCGAGTCCGGCCGCGACGTACGCCTCGACCTTCGCCAGGTGCTGCGCGGAGATCAGCGGGCCGGTGTCGGCCCGCTGGTCGAAGGGGCCGCCGAGCCGGATCCGCCGGGCGCGGCGGACCACCTCGTCGACGAACCGGTCGTGCAGCGAGTCCTCGACGATCAGCCGGGCGCCGGCCGAGCAGACCTGGCCGGAATGCAGGAAGACGGCCGTGAGCGCGAAGTCCACGGCCGTCTCGAAGTCGGCGTCGGCGAAGACGACGTTGGGATTCTTGCCGCCGAGTTCCAGCGCGACCTTCTTCACGGTCGCGGCGGCGGTGGCCATGATGCGTCTGCCGGTGTCCAGGCCGCCGGTGAAGGAGACCATGTCGACGGCGGGGTCCTCGGCGAGCGGTGCGCCCGCCTCGGGCCCGGTCCCCAGGACGAGGTTGGCGGCACCGGCCGGGAGCCCGGCCTCCTCCAGCGCCCTCATCAGCAGGATGGACGTCGAGGGGGTGAGCTCACTGGGCTTGAGGACGATCGTGTTGCCCGCGAGGAGAGCCGGAGCGACCTTCCAACTCGCTTGGAGCAGCGGGTAGTTCCAGGGGGTGATCAGTCCGCACACACCGATCGGCTCGTACACGACGCGGCTGACGGCGTCGTCGCGGCCGGTGTCGATCACCCGGCCGGCGTCGGTGCCGCCGAGCCCTCCGTAGTAGCGGAAGCAGGAGACGACGTCGGCGATGTCGTACTCGCTCTCCACCAGCCGCTTGCCGGTGTCCAGCGATTCGGCGCGGGCGACGGCGTCGGCGTCGCGTTCGAGGAGGTCGGCGGTGCGCAGGAGGAGCGCGCCGCGCTCACGCTCGGGGATGCGCGGCCAGGGCCCTTCGTCGAAGGCCCGGCGGGCCGCGGCGATGGCCGCCTCGGTGTCCGGACGGGCACCTTCGGACACGGTCGCGGAGAGGGTGCCGTCTGCGGGGCAGCGGATGTCCCGGTGGCCGCCGGCGACGGGATCCCGCCATGTTCCGTCCACGTACAGGTCTGCCAAATCGAGTGCCTTTCAAGCGTTCGCGTTGCGCATCGTGCACCGTATTGCTTGTGGTGGAACACTCTGTAGAAGGCCGCACCCCACGTCAAGGGGGTGACCGATGACGGTTTCGCCAAGAGGACGGTCACGGGGAGCCTACGCCAGCCAGCCCGGAACGCTTCGCGCCCGGGCCTGCCGACTGTCTGAAAAGTGCTGGTTACGACTGGGATCGGTGCCGGTAATACGCGGCATCGGACGGCGGCAGCGGGTCCTTTCCGAGGATGAGGTCGGCCGCCTTCTCCGCGATCATCATCACCGGCGCGTAAATGTTGCCGTTGGTGATGTAGGGCATCACCGACGCATCGACCACGCGTAGCCCTTCCACCCCGTGCACCCGCATGCTGGCCGGATCCACGACGGCCGTCTCGTCGGTGCCCATCTTGCAGGTGCAGGACGGGTGCAGCGCGGTCTCGGCGTCCTTGGCGACCCACGCGAGGATCTCCTCGTCGGTCTCGACGGACGGTCCCGGTGAGACCTCCCCGGCGTTGTAGGGGGCCATGGCGGGCTGGTTGAGCAGCTCGCGGGCGACTCTGACGGCCTCGACCCACTCGCGCCGGTCCTGCTCGGTGGACAGGTAGTTGAAGCGCAGCGCGGGGTGCTCGGCCGGATCCTTGCTCTTGATCTTCACCGAGCCGATGGCGTCGGAGTACATGGGTCCGACGTGCACCTGATAGCCGTGTCCGCCGGCGGGCACGGAGCCGTCGTAGCGGACCGCGATGGGGAGGAAGTGGAACATCAGGTTGGGGTAGGCCACGTCCTCGTTGCCGCGGACGAAGCCGCCCGCTTCGAAGTGGTTGGTCGCGGCGGGGCCCGTGCGGAAGAGCCACTGCAGGCCGATGAACGGGGCCCTCCACTTCGCGAGGTACGGCTGCATGGAGACGGGCTGCTTGCAGGCGTACTGGATGTACACCTCCAGGTGGTCCTGGAGGTTCTCGCCGACACCCGGCAGATCGTGTACGACGTCGATGCCGAGCGCGCGCAGTTCCTCCGCGTTGCCGACGCCCGAGAGCTGGAGCAGCTGCGGGGAGTTGATCGCACCTCCGCAGAGGATGACGTCGCGGGCGAGCACCCGCTGGGGTCTGCCGCGACCGCGCCGGTACTCGACGCCGACCGCCCGCTTGCCCTCGAAGAGGACGCGGGTGACCAGCGCCCGTGTCCTGACCGTGAGGTTGGGGCGCTTGCGCACCGGCTTCAGATAGGCCTGGGAGGCCGACAGACGGCGACCGCGATGGACATTGCGGTCAAACCTGGCGAAACCCTCTTGACGGTAGCCGTTCACGTCGTCGGTGGGCGCGTGGCCCGCCTCCTCGGTGGCCTTCAGGAAGGCCTGGAAAAGCGGATTGACCCCCGGGCCGCGTTCCAGCACGAGAGGGCCGTCGTGGCCGCGGAAATCGTCGTCGGGGTCGGCGGCGAGACAGTTCTCCATCCGCCGGAAGTACGGCAGGCAGTGCGCGTAGTCCCAGGCCTCCATGCCCGGGTCGGCCGCCCAGCGCTCGTAGTCCATGGGGTTGCCCCGCTGGAAAATCATTCCGTTGATGCTGCTGGAACCGCCCAGCACCTTGCCCCGCGCGTGATAGACGCGCCGGCCGCCCATGTGGGGCTCGGGCTCGGACTCGTACTTCCAGTCGTAGAACCGGCTGCCGATAGGGTAGGTCAGCGCGGCAGGCATGTGAATGAAGACGTCCCAGGGGTAGTCGGGCCTGCCCGCCTCAAGGACCAGCACCCGGTTGCCCGGATCCGCCGAGAGCCGGTTGGCCAGCGCACTGCCGGCCGATCCGCCGCCGACGATGACGAAGTCGTACTGCACGTGAGCCATGTTGTCTCGTCTCGCTCGCGCCGTTGAGAATGCGCGGCATGCTAGTACCCGTATCTCTATGTGCACCAGGTTGCGGACGACGCAACTTGGATGGAGTCGGCCCGACCCGCGTGATCTCGCCGCCGCGGGCTATGTTTACGGTGCGTATAGTTGCGTTGTGAGCAACTACGAGCCAGATACCGAAACGACAAGCGCGCCGACCGGCGGGGTGCAGTCCGTCGATCGCGCCATCACCGTGCTGGAGATCCTGGCCCGGCGTGGCGAGGCCGGTGTCAGCGAAGTGGCCGCTGAGATCGATGTCCACAAATCGACCGCGTTCCGGTTGCTGGGGGCTCTGGAGGTGCGCGGCCTGGTGGAGCAGGCAGGCGAGCGCGGTAAGTACCGCCTCGGTTTCGGCATCGTCCGCCTCGCCGGTGCGGTCACCGGACGCATCGACCTCACCCAGCAGAGCCGCCCGGTCTGCGAGCGTCTCGCCGAGGAGATCGGCGAGACCGTGAACGTCGCAGTGATGCAGGAGCAGTTCGCGATCAACCTGTACCAGGTGCGCGGTCCGGGTGCTGTCACGGCGTTCAACTGGGTCGGCCAACTGACGCCGCTGCACGCCACCTCCAGTGGCAAGATCCTGCTGGCGCACATGCCGGCGAAGGAGCGTGCCTCCCTGCTGTCGGCGACCGGGCTGAAGAAGGTGACCCCCCGCACCCTGACCGCGAGAACCAAGCTGGAGAAGAACCTGAGCGAGGCGCTCGAGCGTGGCTACTCCTGGACCCTGGAGGAGTTCGAGGTCGGCCTGCACGCCATGGCCGCCCCGGTCCGCAACCGGGACGGAGAGGTCATCGCGGCGATCAGTGCCTCCGGACCGGCGTACCGGCTCACCGAGGACCGCATGCACGCCCTCGCTCCGGTGCTGGTCAAGGGCGCGGACGAGATCAGCCACCGCATGGGCTACCTGGGCTGATCCCGCCCCGTCGTCCGGGACGGGCGCCCTCACATCAGGGCCCGGTCGGCCGGTGCGGCGCTACTGCGGCCGCCCGGCGCCCAGGCGCTTCTCGACGAAGGCGTGGAACTCGCCGATGTGATGCTCGCTGGGCACGAGCACGCCGCCCTTGGCGTACAGCCGAGAGCTCATCGCGGGCTGACAGCGCTCGCACGCGTCGAAGTCCTGCCGGTTGACCCGGTCGAAGAGTTCCACCGACCGGCTCACGTCCTTGCCGCTCTCGACGACGTGCTTGAGGTAGAGCCAGTCGCACTCGACGACGGTGCGATCCGCGGCGACCGGATACATCCGGTGGAAGATCACGTGGTCGGGTACGAGGTTGATGAACACCTGCGGCCGGACGGTGATGGCGTAGTAGCGGCGATCCTGGTCCGCGGTGACCCCTGGAATGCGGTCGAGGCCTTCGGAGCCGTCCACGGTGAAGCCCTTGATCCCGGAGCCGAACTCCGCGCCGTGTCCCACGTAGAACTGGGCGGCGTACCCGTCGGCGAACTCGGGGAGCACCTCGGTCAGCTCGGGGTGGATCGTCGCGCAGTGATAGCACTCCATGAAGTTCTCGACGATGAGCTTCCAGTTCGCCCGCACGTCGTAGACGATGCGTTTGCCGACTTCGAGGTTGTCGATGTCGTAGTGCTCGATCGAGTCCGTGTCGCCGAGCCGCGCGATGACGTCCCCCACGACCTCGTCGAAGGGGGGTGGTTTCTCCGCGAGGCACACCCACACGTAGCCGAGCCACTCCCGCGTGGCCACGGTCGCCAGTCCGTATGCGGTGCGGTCGATGTCGGGCATCTTGGTGAGGTTGGGCGCCGCGACCAGTTTGCCCGTCAGGTCGTATGTCCAGGCGTGATAGGGGCATTGGAAGGCGCGTTTGACCTCGCCGGTCTCCGCCGTGCAGAGCTTCGCGCCGCGGTGCCGGCAGATGTTGAAGAAGGCGCGCACGGAGTTGTCCCGTGCCCGGGTGATCAGGATGCTCTCGCGGCCCACCTCGACGGTCCGGAAGGCTCCGGGCCGGGCAAGGTCGGCGGAGCGGACGGCGCAGAACCACATCGCCTCGAAGATGTGTTCCTGTTCCTGGGCGAAGATGCCGGGGTCCGTGTAGGCGGAGCCGGGGAGGGTGGCGATCAGGCTGTCCGGCAGGCCGGTCGCGGTCACAGTGCACTCCTCGGGGGATCGTCGTAGATCGGGCATGCACGCGCCGGGAAGTGCGACACCGGACGTCGTCGGATGCGGAGCAGCGCGGCTCCACGCAACAGCTGCTGTGCGGGTGAGGCCTGTGCGCCCGTCAGGGCGTTCCGGCCGCCGCGAGATGCTTGCGCCAGCGCATGAACGGCCGCGGCTGGTTCATCCCGAGCACGGCGACGGGGTGTCCCCCGCGCCGGTAGACGGCCAGGACGTTGCGCTCGTCCGCGGTGCCTTCCTCGATCGTCACGCTGTCGGCGCGGGAGGCGTTGCCGGCGAACTGGATCTTCACACCGTACTGATCGGACCAGAAGTACGGCGGCCTCGGTACGCCCGGTTCGGACTCGCCCCAGGACAGCAGGGCGGCCACGGCCGCGTCGGGCCGCTCCCTGGCTCCGG
Organism: Streptomyces sp. NPDC096046; assembly: GCF_040303285.1. Lineage (NCBI taxonomy): Bacteria > Bacillati > Actinomycetota > Actinomycetes > Kitasatosporales > Streptomycetaceae > Streptomyces > Streptomyces sp. NPDC096046. The sequence continues at coordinate 63,431 of NZ_JBEOSZ010000016.1, forward strand.
TCCAGTGCTCGACACGGCGGTGGGTGCCGGCGCGCGGGTCGTACCAGGAGGCGCAGTCCCCGACCGCGACCACCCCGGCGAGGCTGGTACGGCCGTCCGCACCGCACTTGACACCGTCGTCGAGTTCGATGCCGGATCCGGCCAGCCATTCGACGCAGGGGCGGGCCCCGACCCCCACGACCACGATGTCGGCGGGGATGCTCCGGCCGTCCTCCATCAGGACGGCGTCGACGCGGTTCTCCCCGCTCAGCCCCTTCACGCCCACGCCGCACAACAGGCGTACGCCGTGGTCCGCGTGGAGGGCCGAGACGATGCGCCCCATGTCCGGGCCGAGCGGCCCGGCCAGGGCTGTGGGCGCCGCCTCGACGACGGTGACGTCGAGGCCGAGGGCGTGAGCGGTGGAGGCGACCTCGGCTCCGATGAAGCCGCCGCCTATCACGACCAGGCGTCCGCCCCGGGCCAGTTCGTCCCGCAGGGCGCGAGCGTCGTCGAGGGTGCGCAGCGTGTGCACGCCGGGCAGTCCGTCCATGCCGGGCAAGGTCCGGGCGGTGGCGCCGGTGGCGATGACGATGCCGTCGGCGCGCACCTCCCGGCCGTCGGTGAGCCGCACGGCGCGGGGCGCGGTGTCGAGGGCGGCGGCCCGGGCCCCGAGCAGCCACTCCGCCCGGAGGTCCTCGTCGTCCGGCTCCAGCGCGAGTTCGGCTTCGCCGATGCTGCCGGTCAGGAACTCTTTGGACAGGGGCGGCCTGTCGTACGGGCGATGTGTCTCGTCGCCGATGACGATCAGGCGGCCGTCGTAGCCTCGTTTGCGCAACGAGCGCGCCGCCGACAGACCGGCCAGCGACGCGCCGACCACGGCCACCGTTCTCACGCGACGCCCCCGGCGAGCCGGGCGGCGATGCAGGGAGGCAGGTTCGGGGCTGCCGTGGACAGCCGGACGTAGATCATGCCGTCCTCGACGAGGACCTCGTGCGTGCGCACCGGGAGCTTGGCCGGCGGGGCGTCGACGGCTCCGGTCTTGAGGTTGAACTTCGAGGCGTGCAAGGGGCATTCGACCTCGCAGCCCTCCAGCCAGCCGTCGGCGAGCGAGGCGTCCTGGTGGGTGCATGTGTCGTCGATGGCGAAGAGTTCGCCGTCGTCGGTGTGGAACACCGAGACCGGCGGGTCGATGTCGAGCCTGTGGGCCTCGCCTCGGGGCAGATCCACGAGACGGCACGCGGCAATCATCATGACACCTCGGTGCGTATAGCGAAACGGATTGCGGTGAACGCAACGCCAGTTTGAGGGCGCCCACAAACCCTTGTCAAGGAGTTCACTGGACACCGAATGCCCATCTTTTGCGTTGCCCCAGACGCAACGCTCAGCGTCATGAGAAACGCAGGTCGGCGCCGGGGACCGTCAGAACCGCGGCACGGGCGACAGCGTTCCGGCCGCTTCGAGACCCCACCGGGCCACCACGCGCACCGCGTCGGCCGTCGAGGCCACGTCATGGACGCGCACGCACCAGGCACCCTGCGCCGCGGCCAGGACCGACACCGCGGCGGTGGCCGCGTCCCGCAGGTGCGCCGGGCGGGGCCGACCGGTCTCCGGGTCCGCCAGGAGGTCTCCCAGGAAGGACTTCCGCGCCGCACCCACCAGAACCGGCCGGCCGAGTGCGGAAACCTCCCGGAGACGGCCGAGCAGCCGCCAGTTGTGTTCGGAGTGCTTGGCGAACCCGAGACCCGGGTCGACCACCAGACAGTCCGCCGGGACCCCGGCGTCCAAGGCCGCCTCGACTCTCGACCGCAACTCGTCGACCACGTCGGTGACGACGTCGTCGTACACGGCGTTCGCCTGCATGCCCGCGGAGTGCCCGCGCCAGTGCATGAGCACGTAGGGCGTACCGGCCCGCGCCATCAGCGGCAGCATGGCCGGATCGGCGAGCCCTCCGGAGACGTCGTTGACGAGGGCGGCGCCGGCCTCGACGGCGTGCGCGGCGACCTCGGCCCGCATGGTGTCGACGCTGACCGTCGCACCGGCGGCGGCGAGTGCACGGACGACCGGCAGCACGCGCCGCAGCTCCTCCTCGACGGCCGGGCGCGCGGCACCGGGGCGGGTCGACTCACCGCCCACGTCCAGGATGTCCGCGCCCTCGTCGAGCAGCGCCAGGCCGTGCGCGACGGCCCGTTCCGGGTCGAACCACCGCCCGCCGTCGGAGAACGAGTCGGGCGTCACGTTCACGATGCCCATCACCAGGGTCCGGTCGAGGCGGGGAAGACCTGGCGGATGGAGCACGGGAGCCACCTGACCGGGCCGGGCGGCGGTACTCACGCGTCTCGGTGCGGGTCGGCGTGGGGACGTGCGGGAATCTCCATGAGCCTGTCGACCTCGTTGCAAATAGAGGAACAACGTGCGATATGAGCAACGAGTCTGGGGACGGCGGCACGACACTGTCAAGCCTGCTGGAAGGCGCGGGCATCCCGGTACGGACCGGACGCCGGAGAGAGCGAACGAGCGGCCTTCGGCTCGGTCTCCTCCCGCTCCCCGGTGGGCTCGGGCCCCCAGGTGATGCCGGCGCCCGTTCCGAAGCGCAGCACCGGTTCCCGCCGGGTCGGCCCGGTCGATCCGAAAAGTGCGGACGCCCACGGCCAGTTCACCGGTCCCCCGGACGGCGTCGACCCAGCCGACGGCACGGCGGTGGGGGCCGCGTGGCCGGCACTCCAGGGCGTCGTTGCTGCGCAGTGCATCGGACTTGGGCGCGCCGGTCATGGAGCCCGGCGGGAACGGCCCGCCGAAGCGGGCCATCGGGGCGGGAGCGTAGACGGCGGTTCGTCCACAGGCCGACGAGGCGGGGGCCCTCGGTCATGACGGTGGTCGCCGGCCGGGGCCGCTGTCCGTGCACGGGTCTCGTTCGAGGAGACGTGGGTGCACGTGACCGTCCCGGCCGGCCTGGGGCCTGTGTCACCAGCCGCGGGCGGCCCACTCCTCCAGGTGCGGCGCTTCCGCCGCGACGGTCGTGGTATCGCCGTGTCCCGTGTGGACGACCGTCTCACCCGGGAGGGTCAGCAGCCGGTCACCGATGGAGCCGATGATCGTGCCGAAGTCGCTGTACGAACGCCCGGTCGCGCCGGGCCCTCCGGCGAACAGCGTGTCGCCGCTGAACAGCGCGCCCAGGTCCGGTGCGTACAGGCACACGGCGCCCGGAGCGTGTCCGGGCGTGTGGAGGACCCGCAGGCCGACGCCCGCCACCGTGAGCTCGTCACCGTCCGCGAGGGGCCTGTCGGGTCGCCGGCCGGGATGGACCATCTTCCACAGCACCTGGTCGTCAGGGTGCAGGAGGATGGGCGCGCCCGTGGCCAGCGCGAGGTCCGGCGCGGCGCGCACATGGTCGTCGTGGGCGTGGGTGCAGACGACGGCCGACAGACGCCGGTCCCCGACGGCCTCCAGGACGGCGTCGGAGTCGTGCGCCGCGTCGATGACGAGCACCTCGTCGTCGTCACCGATGATCCAGACGTTGTTGTCGACGTCCCAGGTGCCGCCGTCGAGGCTGAAGGTCCCGCTGGTGACGAGGTGTTCGATCCGGGGTGCGCCGGCCATCACAGCACCACCACCGAGCGCAGCACGTCGCCGTGGTGCATCTTCTCGAACGCCTCCTCCACGTCGCCGAGGCCGATGGTCTCGGAGACGAAGGCGTCCAGGTCGAAACGGCCTCCCAGATACAGGTCGATGAGGGCCGGGAAGTCGCGCGAGGGCAGGCAGTCGCCGTACCAGCTGGACTTCAGCGCACCACCCCGCCCGAAGACGTCGAGCAGGGGCAGCTCCACCTTCATCTCCGGGGTGGGCACGCCGACCAGCACGACCGTGCCGGCCAGGTCTCGGGCATAGAAGGCCTGCCGGTAGGTCTCGGGGCGGCCGACGGCCTCGACGACGACGTCCGCGCCGAAGCCGCCCGTCAGCTCGCGCACTGCTTCCACCACGTCGTCCTTCGCCCCGTCGACCGTGTGGGTCGCGCCCATGGTCATGGCCCGGTCCAGCTTGCGCCGGTCGATGTCGACGGCGATGACCTTGCTCGCTCCGGCGAGCCTCGCACCCGCGACGGCGGCCATGCCGACGCCTCCGCAGCCGATGACGGCGACGGAGTCGCCCCGGCCGACGGCGCCGGTGTTCACGGCCGCGCCGAAGCCCGCCATGACGCCGCACCCGAGCAACCCGGCCGCGGCCGCCGGGGCCGCCGGATCCACCTTGGTGCACTGCCCGGCCGCGACCAGCGTCTTCTCCGCGAACGCGCCGATGCCGAGGGCGGGCGAGAGGGGGGTGCCGTCGAGCAGTGTCATGGGCTGTGTGGCGTTGTGGGTCGCGAAGCAGTACCAGGGCTTGCCCTTGCTGCATGCCCGGCACTGGCCGCACACCGCCCGCCAGTTGAGGATCACGAAGTCGCCGGGCTCGACACCGGTGACACCCTCTCCTACCGCTTCGACGCGGCCCGCCGCCTCGTGCCCCAGAAGGAAGGGGAACTCGTCGTTGATGCCGCCCTCGCGGTAGTGGAGATCGGTATGACAGACGCCGCACGCCTCGACGTCGACCAGCGCCTCGCCCGGACCCGGGTCGGGGACGACGATCGTTTCGACGGTGACCGGTGCGCCCTTCTTGCGGGCGACGACGGCACGAACCTCGTGGGCCATGAGCTGCTCCTCAAGCAGGAAACTCTCGCGAGCGCGTTGCCTCATCCGCTACACGCACCGCTATGCGCAACCGAGCATCGCGGAGGGGAACGCCGAGGGTCAAGGGCTCGGCGCCAACCGGGCCGACTCGGCCGGATCCTTCGACGCGAGGAACCGCGCCTTTACGGCTGGGACCGGCTGCGGCGGTCCGTCACCCAAGACATGACCTGGCAGCTCACTCTCTACGTCGGTGCGGTGACGGGAGCTCCCTCCCCAGGGTGGCTCGGCCTGCACCCCGGTCGCCGACCAGGACGCCGGCTCCGCGCCGGCAGGGCGACCCTTTCTCAACGTTTACAGTCAAATAAAGTGCTCCACCCCTTGACGCCCCGGCGGCCTGCGCTATCTATTTGGGCCCAAATGAAATGGAGGTGGGGACATGACCCGTGAGCCCCAAGCCGCTCTCCTCGCCGGGGTGGCAGTCGACACCCGGCACTGGATCGGCGGCGAGCGTGTCGCCTCGACCGAGACGTTCGCCGACATCTCGCCGCTCGACGGCGGCGTACTGGGTGAGATCTCCCGGGGCACCACGACGGAGGCTGCCGCCTCGGTGGCCGCCGCGAAGGCCGCGTTCCCCGGCTGGGCCGCCACCCTCGCAGGCCGAGCGCGCACGGGTCCTGCACGTGATCGCCGAGGGCGTGGAGAAGCGGCTGAAGGACCTGTCGATCGTCGAGACGTGCGGCAACGGCCCCCTGCTCCGCTCCCACCGGCGCGGCGTGATGCCCCGCGTCGCGCACAACTTCCGCTTCTTCGCCGACTGGCCGCTGACTCTGGACCACGAGCACTTCCAGACCCGGGGCCGCACCGGCCACGTCAGCTGGGACCCGGCCGGCCCCTCAGTGCTGTTCACGCCGTGGAACGCCCCGCTGCTGCCGGCCACCTGGAAGGTCTCCCCCGACCTCGTCGCAGGCAACACGGTGGTCCTCAAGCCGGCCGAGTGGTCCCCCCTGACCGCCTCGCTGCCGACGGACATCGCCGCCGAGGCCGGTCTGCCCGCCGGGGTGCGGAATGTCGTGCGGGGCTACGGCTCCGAGTCGACACGCGCGATCACGGAGGAGTGACGAGATGGACCTGAACAAGTGGCTGGCCGCGGCGGTCGCGTCGAACGCCGAGTGGGCGAAGACCTTCGGCCCCTTCGACCCGCACCCGGCGCCGGCCGTCGACGACAGCCGGTTCGCCGCCGCGTTCGAGGTCTTCACCGAACGGCTGAAGGACAATTACCCGTTCTTCCACCCCCGCTACGCGGGCCAGATGCTGAAGCCGCCCCACCCGGCAGCCGTGGTCGGATACCTGACCGCCATGCTGATCAACCCCAACAACCACGCTCTGGACGGCGGGCCGGCCACAGCCGCGATGGAGCGTGAGGTCGTCCAGCAGCTGGCCACCATGTTCGGCTACGACACCCACCTCGGGCACCTGACCACCAGCGGCACCATCGCCAACCTCGAAGCGCTCTTCGTGGCCCGCGAACTGCACCCCGGCAAGGGCATCGCCTACAGCACCGAGGCCCACTACACCCACGGCCGGATGTGCGGCGTCCTCGGGATGGAGGGCTTCCCCGTCCCCACCGACGACCTCGGCCGCATGGATCTCGACGCGCTGGAGGAGCTGCTGCGCGGCGGCAAGGTCGGCACCGTCGTCCTCACCACCGGCACGACGGGGCTCGGCGCCATCGAGCCGGTCCACGAGGCACTGGCCCTGCGCGAGCGGTACGGCGTGCGCATACACGTCGACGCCGCCTACGGCGGATTCTTCACCCTGCTCGCCGGCGCCGACGGCCCCGAGGGCCTGCCCGCCGAGCCCTGGCGGGCCGTCGCCCAGGCCGACTCCATCGTGGTGGACCCGCACAAGCACGGGCTGCAGCCCTACGGCTGCGGTGCCGTCCTCTTCCGCGACCCCACGGTGGGCCGGTTCTACCTGCACGACTCGCCTTACACCTACTTCACCTCCGACGAACTGCACCTGGGCGAGATCAGCCTGGAATGCTCCCGCGCCGGCGCGTCCGCCGCCGCACTCTGGCTCACCTTCCAGCTGCTGCCTCCCACCCGCGACGGACTGGGCCAGGTCCTGGCGGCCGGCCGGCGGGCCGCCCTGCGCTCGGCCGAACTGATCGAGGGCTCCGAGCACCTCGAGCTCCACCAGCCCCCACAGCTCGACATCGTCAGCTACTTCCCCGTGACCGCCGGCCACACGCTGTCGCAGATCGACGCGGCCAGCAACCGGATCCTCCAGGAGGGCATGACCGACAGCCAGGACCCGGTCTTCCTCAGCACTCTCCGTGTAGGCGCCGAACGCTTCACCGCCCGTCACCCGAAGATCACCGCGGACACCGACGGTGCCCGGATCCTGCGCAGCGTGCTGATGAAGCCCGAATCCGAGACCTACGTCGAGCACCTTCACCAGCGTCTGGAGCAGCTCGCCCGTTCATGACCACTCGGGGCACCACCGGCTCACCGCGGCCCACCGACGGTGAACCGTAGGCCGGGCGCCCAGCCCTGATCGCACACGACGGCACGCCCCCTTCTCCGCGCCTGTCAGTCCTGCTCCGCCTCCGGCGACGAACTGCTGGACCCGGCACTCGCCCAACCCCGCCCCGGAGGCGAAGAGGCCGTGCCCGGCGTTGTTGACGACCGCGTCGATCGTGCCGAGCGCCTTGAAGGCGTCCGCTACGACCTGGTGGGCCTGCTCGGTGTGAGTGACGTCGAGCCGGGCCGGCCAGAGGCGCTCACCATACTGAGCACGCAGATCGTCCAGTACCTCGGGCCGACGTGCGGTGGCGGCGACCCGGTCGCCGCGAGCCGGCAGCCTCTCGGTGAGCAGACGCCCGAAACCCGAAGAAGTACCGGTGATGAACCATGTGGTTGGCATGGGGCTCCGTTCATCGGTGACAGCCACGACAGGAGTCCGCACTGCGCCGTGCCCGACCGTGGCTGACGCCGTGACCGCCCAGGTGACTTGCGGAACCGCTCGGCCGTTTCATGGTGCGATGCCCACACCCTCGATGCGGCTCCACGCCCGTTCCCGCGCCGCGGACATGGCGGGCCAGTGCAAGCCCCCGGGCCGGGGACGAACCCGGGAGGCGAACGGGGCGGGGCGGAAGGCCGGATCGTGGAAGCAGCCGCCACCATGGGCGGTGTCGAACGCGCTGCACGAACGCGCGATCGATCCAGGGGTGGGCTTCTTCCCGGTGCGCGCCCATGTGTCCAGTGCGGCGAGGGAGTTGGCGTACTCCGCGTTGCTGAGCGCCCTGTGCTCGCTCTCCTTCGTGAAGGTCTGGACGAGGTTCCCGCTTCGGCCTGCGGCCTGGACCGTCGCGCGGTAGGCCGCCTCGTGCTCGACGAACACCTGTGGGTCGTCGATCGCGTGCAGCGTGAGGACCGGCAGTGGGATTCGTCCGGTGAGGTCACTGTCGTAGGAGAGGTCGCGGCGCGCGGCGGGGTCCGCCGAGAAGCGGGACATACCGGCGTTGAGCGCCTTGTCGTCGTGCGACCCGTCATAGCGGACCCCACGGTTGCTGAAGGGGTTACGGCCGTCGAGCCGCTTGTGCACGATGTCCCGCAGGAGGAAGGCCGCATACTGCATGTTCGTGGCCAGTGAGTGTTCCGGAATGCGGGTGACGGACATGATGGCGTCGAGGTTGCGCTGCTGCCGCGCCGTCCGGTCGGCCGGTTCGGAGTCGATGCCGGTGCACTCCTGGAGTCGGGCGTGGACCTTGTCCGGTGTCATCGTGGAGTCGGCGGGCAGTCCTTGCCACAGCGGGTACTGCATCTCGGTGGGACGGGGCAGGTTGCGGCAGTAGTACTGGTAGACCAACCGCAGGTCCACGCGCGTGTCGTAGCCGCGCGAGCCGCCGGCCAGGAAGCCGTTGGTCAAGAGCACTCCGTCGTAGGCGCCAGGCTTCCCACCGTAGGTCTCGGCGGCCTTGGCGGCGACGTTGCCGCCCCAGGACTGGCCGTGGAGGTAGGTACGGTCGGGGCGGCCGAAGTGGCTGACGAACAGGCGGCGTACGTTCTCCGTGTCGGCGGCGGCCATCCTGACCCCGTAACCGCCGCGCCGGTACGAGGAACCCGCCCAGGCATAGCCCTCGTCGACCATCACCGCCCAGCGTTCCAGGTCCTCGGTGGGGGTGGACGCATCGTAGGAGAAGTCGGGACCGCCATGGGCGTGGACGACGAGGGAGCCGTTCCAGTGTTCGGGGACGGCCATGGTGTAGTAGGCGCCGTTGGCGTCCCGGCCGGTGTGGCACGTGGCCTTCTCCGCCAAGTGGCCCGGGCAGGTGGCGGCGGTGGGGTGCGGGGTGGCGGCCGGGGTGGCGGGCGCGGCGCCCACGGTACCCACGGCCGCGGCCGCGGCCGCGAGCAGTGCCGTCAGCTTTGCCGAGCGGCGTGCGCGGGCCCGGGGTCGGGCACGGGTAACCGGTTCGGGCACGGCAAGTGGGTTCAAGGGACTGCTCCTTCGGATGCTGGGTGGGGAGGGTGAGCCGGTGAAGTGCCGCGTCCGGGCGGTGTCAGGTGGCGGGCAGGGGCAGCACCGCCAACGGCACATGGTGCTGACCGGAGTGGACGTCACGGTCTCGCAGGGATGCCTGGCTGACAGGACGCGGGAAGGAGATCTTGACGACGTTCAGCGAGGGGATGCGGAACATCTGCACGTCGGCCTCGTCGATTCCGTAGAGCCGGGCGACGGTTCCCTCGTTGAGGAACGTCTCGTCGGCGGCGATGCGATAGCCGTCCGCGTCACGCATGAACAGCTCCATGGTGACCCAGAACGGTCCGGCGTTCTTGGACCGGACCTCGTACGCCAGGTCTCCCAGAGTGGTGGGGGTGGTCTCAGCCATGGTGGGGGACTTCCTCGATCGCGGTGCGGAACATGTCGGCGGGGGCGAGGGTGTCGACGACGTGGTTGAGTACGAACGCGTACGCCGGGCCGCGCTCGACCTCCGCCGGTGAGGTGGCGAACGCGAGGCTCGGCAGGTGGTCCATATCGGCCGTCGGCAGGTGCAGCATCAAGGGATTGGCGATTTTCGCGACGGCGGTGGCGGTGCTCTGGTCCGGTGCGTTGACGAGGAGCATGACTCCCACCTCGCGAGGCGGATCCGATGCGGGATCGAGATCCCCGAGGATGGCGTTGTACCCGTAGAGGCGCAGGTCGAAGGCGTACTTGTCCTCGCTCAGACCGATCGTCTGCTCCACCCTCTGTTTGATCATCGTGCGCATGAGATCGGCCCAGTCGTCGATGTTCGCCAGGATGTGCGGGTCCCGGATCGCGCTGAACGACATGGTCTCGTAGCCGGTGATCCGGGCGCCTTCGAGCTTGATGGTGTGCTGGTCGGCGACCTGGAACTGCGAACCCTCGACTCGCACCGTGCGCTCGTCCAGGGCCGAGTAGAGGGCGTCACGGACGTCCAGCGTCCCGTCCGGCTCCCGCATCTGAAACGGGTTCACCGTCTCGTACAGCATGTGGGCGGCGACCAGGATCGGCGTGCAGGCGACCGTCGGGTCGAGCGGCTCGATCGTGAAGCCGTCGGCGTCGATCGTGGCCAGCACCCCGCCCGCGCGCGGATCGCTGGTGCACTGCCCACCGCACTCGATGATTTTCGCCGCGTGCCAGGACGGCCCGGCGGGCATCCCCTTCATCAGCGGATAGGCGGCGGCGATGGCGGTGTCCGTGGCGCGGCCGGCGAGCACGACCTGTGCCCCGGCCTCGAGGGCGGCGACGATCGGCTCGTGCCCCATGGCGCCGACGATGTGCGTGCAGCTCCGCAGCGTTTCCGGCTCCAGTTCGCCCCGTGGGGGCAGGGCGTGGATCCGCCCCTCGGCCAGGCGCTCCAGGAGCGCGCCGGTGTCCTGCTCGCTGTAGATGCGCGCCACCCGCAGCCGGAGTCCCTCGGCCGTCAGGATGTCGGCGACGATGCCGGTGACCCAGTCGACACCGGCATCGGTTCCGCTGGTGCCGCACGAGCCCACGATCAGTGGAATTCCGGCGCCGGCCGCGGCCTTCAGCAGTACACGAAGGTCACGGGCGACCGCAGCCCGGGTGGTCTTGGGCTGTGACGCGCCGAGATAGTAGGGACCGGAGTCGGTGCTGCCCCCGTCGACGGAGATGACATCGGCGCCGAGCGCCAGGCCTCGCTCGATCGTGGCCTCGGGAAAGCCGGCTCCGAGCATGCCGGTCGGTGCCAGGACCTTGACCTGGTGGAGCCGTTCGTTTTCCGTTTCGTTCTCCATGTTCCTCTTTCCTCTTGGTGGCGGGCGGGTGTCACCCGTCGGACCGGGCGGTGGGCGTGCGGGGCAGCAGGTGGGCGTTCACCACGAAACGGGGGCGGCCCTCGAGGGCGGCCACCACCTCGGCGGCCCCCTCCAGGCCTGCGGCGGCACGGGCTTCTGCGGTCTGACCCGCGAGATGGGAGAAGACGATGATTCCCTCGACGTCCCGCAGCGGGCTGTCGGCCGGGAGGGGCTCCTCACTCACCACGTCGAGGGCCGCCGCTGCGATCTCGCCGGTGCGCACGGCGTCGGCCAGAGCCCGTTCGTCGACGACGGCGCCCCGCGCGGTGTTGACCAGTACCGCCGTCGACTTCATCCGCCGGAAGGCGCCGGCGTCCAGGAGGCCTCGTGTGCGGTCGGTCAACGCGGTGTGCACCGACACGTAGTCGGAGGCCTCCAGCAGTTCGGGGAGGTCGACGAACCGCACCGGCTCGTCCGGCCGTTGGTCCTTCGGCACACCGGTCGTGCAGAGCACCTCCATGCCGAAGGCCCGGGCCAGCGGTACCACGGCGCGTGCTGCCGCCCCGTACCCGATCAGGCCGAGCGTGGAGCCACGCAGTTCGTGACCGTCCGCCCTCGGCCACCGCCCGGCTGCGACCCCCGCCGCGCTCTGCACCAGCCGACGCGCGGCCGCCAGCAGCAGACCGAGGGTGAACTCGGCCACGGCGTTCGCGTTGATTCCCGGCAGGTTGCTCACCGTGATGCCGAGCCGGCCGGCGGCGGTGATGTCGATCGAGTCGTAGCCGACGCCGGTTCGCACGATGGCGCGCAGGCGAGGCGCCTCACCGAGGACCTGGGCGGTCAGGGGCTCATGGCCGACGAGCGCGGCGTCGATCCCGTCGAGGGCGGCGACGAGTTGCTCGGGCCCGTGCCGTCCGATGAACGGCACGTGTACCGTCGTGTGGCCGTGCGCCCGGAGATGGTGATCGACCTCGTCGCCGGGCCGCAGGTAGTCGGTGGTGATCAGAATGCGGGGCACGGTTTCCTCGTCTCTGGCTGCGCCGGGCACCGGGTGGGCGCCACGCCGCGTGGAGGGGCTGACTACTTGGCGAGGGTCGGGACGGCGCGCCGCTGCAGCACACCGATCCTGGCTACGACGACGATCGACAGCGCGGCGACGATGGCGATGTCCATGAGCATCAGGGGCCAGCCGCTGATGTCGACCATCCCGCCGACCACCGCCGGGCCCACGAAGCCGCCGCCGGCCCAGCCGACGGTGTACATCCCGGCGTAGGTCCCGAAGACCCGGGCCGAGGGTGCCAGGTTCCACAGGACGACCACCGCGTTGACCAGGAAGCAGGCCGCGCCGGCTGCCGCGAGGCACAGGGCCACGGTGGCCCCCGTCGGTGTCCGGATGAGCGTCCCCAGGACCATGGCGCCGGCGAAGACCGACATGCCAAGGGCCATGACCCGGAGCCGTCCGTGACGCTCGGCGAGCACGGCCGCCGGGTAGGCCGCCAGGATGAAGGCGATACCGCTGGGCAGCGTGAGACCGCCCGCGTCTCCTCGTGACATGTCCAGCGCTTCCATCCCGTACGGCGTGATCAGGGACCGGGACGCGGCCCATGCGCTGCCGAAGAGGAGGATCGCGAGGAGCAGCAGGAGCCGGCTGCGGTCGGAGTCCTTGAGGATCTCGATGAAGGTGTCCCGGACCCGTGGTTCGATGCGCTCGGCATCGTCCTCCGTCGCGCATTCGGCCACCGCCGCCTGGTAGGCCGGGGACCGGTTGTCGCGCACGGTGGCCGCAAGCACCCCGATCGAGATCAGCATGATGACCGCGGGGATCGCGAAGGCCAGGCTCAGGTGGTTGTCGACCAGGAAGATGCTGATGAACGCGGCGACGATGGCCGTGACACTCGAAGCGATCTTGACCACGGCGTTGGCCCGGCTCCGTCGCTCGGGTGCGATGAAGTCCGGTACGAGCGCCTCGGCGATCGGCTTGAAGGTGTTGGCGACGAGCGCGTACGAGAACAGCACCGCGATCAGGAGCGGCAAGGACCCCGCGCTGTGAGGGATGAGGATGAACAGCGCGGCGGCGGTCGGCATCCCGACCACCAGGTAGGGCATCCGCCGACCCCAGGAGGTCCTGGTCCTGTCGGACCTGTTGCCGATCCACGGCTGGATGAAGATGCCGAGCAGGTTGTCCATGCCCATCAGCAGACCCACGACGGCCGCGCTGGTGAGGTGCTCCCGCAGGAGCGGCGGAACCTGGGATTCGTAGAAGTTCCAGGTCGACTCCTGCGCGAAGACCGCGAGTGCGACCAGCAACGTGATGCGCCGGGTACGTGTCCGCTGGCCTGCTGACACCGTCGTCATACGGGTCCTCCCTCCGCCACCATGCTGGGCAGCCGCCGGATAGTGCGCGTGGGGTGGTCGTCGGCGCCGTCCGCGTCCGGGGCTGCGCGGTGGACACCGTCGGGCAGGTCTCGGACGCCCCCTCTCATGGCGGCGTCGGTCACCGCGTGGACCTGGGGCGCGAACGCTTCGAAGTCCGGCTCACGGAAGTCGGTGGGGCATTCCTGGGCGCGTCGGCGGCACACGGCGTGCGCCGCGGCCTGCGCCTCCAGGTCAGCCCAGACCTGGTCCGCCCGTCGCACGTTCACCCACAGCAGGTCCGTGACCACCTGCTCGACCCGCCCGGCCAGGAACAGCCGCGGGGAAGGAATCAGGATGCCCTCGCAGGGCAGCTCGGTGGCGTTCGTCGAGGGCGTGCCGCCGATGTCCGGTGAGTGCGCCACGGTGCCCGCGAACGCGACGAGACGTCCGCGGTGGAAGACCGGGGAGATCATGGCGATGTCGGACAGGTGCCCGGTGGCGATCCACGGGTCGTTCCTGATGACGACGATCCACGGATCGTTTGCGATGCCAGTGTCGCCGTCCTGCAGGTCGTGCGCCGGGAGCCGTTCGAGGACCGGCTCGGTCAGTGAACTCATCAGGGCGGCGAAGGCGGGGAGGCCGGCCCGCGACCCGGACATCGTGCGGCCCGCGCGGTCCATCAGGACGACCGTGCAGCCGTTCGGCTCCCGGGTGATCGTGGGGAACGCCGTACGCCGCATCGTTGCGGCCGCCGCGTCGGTGGCGGCGAGCCGGTCCCGGCGCACCTCGACGCCGACCGGGCCCGAGACAGATCCGGTCATAACGCCGGGAGCCCTCCTTGGGCCGCGCGACCGGCCGGATCCCCGGCCGCCCCTCCCCCGCCCTGGCCGGCGCGCGACCCCGCCGCGATCCGGGCCGCGATGGCCTTCCCCAGTCCCACCGTCGTCCCCGGGCCCCCGAGGTCGGGGGTGACCACATCGGGCTGCTCGTCCAGGACGTTCTCGATCGCCGCCACGACGTGCGCGGCCGCCTGCTGCTCGCCGAGGTGGGTGAGCATCATGGCGCCGCTCCAGATCTGACCGACGGGGTTGGCGACACCGAGACCGGCGATGTCCGGCGCCGACCCGTGCACCGGTTCGAAGAGGCTGGGGAAGGAGCGGTCGGGGTTGATGTTGGCGCTGGGGGCGATGCCGATCGTTCCGGTACAGGCCGGGCCCAGGTCCGAGAGGATGTCACCGAACAGGTTGCTGGCGACGACCACGTCGTACCGGTCGGGCTGGAGGACGAACTTCGCGGCCAGGATGTCGATGTGGTCCTTGTCGGCGGTCACGTCCGGGTATCGGGCGGCCATCTCGGTGGCGCGCTCGTCCCAGAAGGGCATGGAGATCGAGATCCCGTTGCTCTTCGTCGCCCAGGTCAGGTGCTTGCCCGGGCGGGACGAGGCGAGTTCGAAGGCATAGCGCAGCACGCGGTCGACGCCGGTCCGTGTCATGACCGTTTCCTGGACCACCGTCTCGCGGTCGGTGCCCTCGAAGATCCGGCCGCCGATGCCGGAGTACTCGCCTTCGGTGTTCTCCCGCACGACGTAGAAGTCGATGTCGCCCGGCCGGTGGTCACGCAGCGGACTGCGGACGCCGCGCAACAGCCGGACGGGACGCAGGTTGACGTACTGGTCGAAGCCCCGCCGCAGCCGGAGCAGGCTGCCCCACAGCGACACATGGTCCGGGACCACCTCCGGCCATCCGACCGCGCCGAAGAAGATCGCGTCGAACGCACCGAGTACGTCCCGCCAGTTCTCGGGCAGCATCGTGCCGTGCTTCTGCCAGTATTCGGCACTGGCGAACTCGAAGTCGGCGACGTCTAGTTCGAAGCCGTGCGCCTCGGCAGCGGCCCGCAGGCACCGCAGGCCCTCCGGGACGACCTCGCGGCCGATTCCGTCACCCGGAATCGCCGCGATGCGATAGGTCTGCGGCACGACATCACTCCCCGTCCATGTGATCGATGCGCAAGTGAAGTGGCGGGCACTGCCTGCGGAGGCGTCCCGGCCACAGCGCGACTGGGTCCTACCTTGGCCAGCGGCGACAGCCGTTACAAGCCCGTAATCGGCAAGGTACGTTTTCCCCCATGGAAAGCTCTCGGCGTTCTGGTCGCCCCTGGCCCAAGAGCCGTTCAGTCGTGGATGACTTGCGGTTCTTCCACGTGGTCGCGTCGAGCGAGACGCTGACGGCCGCGTCGCGTGAACTCGGTTGCTCGCTGCCCGTCGTCAGCAAGCGCCTCAGCGCACTGGAGCACCGCCTGGACGTCCGGCTCGTGCAGCGCGGCGCCCGCCGGCTCGTGCTGACATCGGAAGGCGAGCTGTACGCGGCGCGCGTCGAGGCGATCCTCGACCAGGTACGCGAACTGGAGGACACCATCACCGACACGGCCGGGGGGCTGCGCGGGTCGCTGGTCGTCGAAGCCACCCTGGGCCTCGGCCGTGCGCACATCGCGCCGCTGCTCGGCGAGTTCGCCGCGGCCCATCCCGAACTGCACGTCCGGATGCAGACGTCCGCGCTTCCGCTGCGGCCCCACCAGCGTGAGTTCGACGTGGCCGTCCACGTCGGCATGCCGCCCGATTCCTCACTGCGCATGCGGCGTCTGGCCAGGAACCGGCGGGTGCCCTGCGCGTCACCGTCCTATCTCGCCAGGCACGGCACCCCGGCGGGCATCGAGGATCTGGCGCACCACGACTGCATAGTGCTGCGGGAGAACGAGAGCGATTTCGCGCTCTGGCGCTTCGAGGACGCGGACGGTCCCCGGCATGTGCGGGTGCAGGGAAGCCTGTCCAGCAACGACGGTGACGTGGTCACCGGCTGGGCGCTGGAGGGCCGTGGTGTGATCATGCGCTCCGAGTGGCACGTCAGACCGCATCTGGAGCGAGGCGAGCTGGTCAGGGTCCTGCCGCACCTGCCGACACCGGCCGCCGACATCTATGCCCTGCTGGAGGAGAGCGGGCATGTCCCGCGGCGGGTCAGCGCACTCCTCGACCACCTCGCCGCACGGCTACCGCTCCGGCTGGAACAGGCACAGGACCGGCCCCCGGGGGCGCTGAGCGCCGGTTAGCCGTACTGACCCGTGGGATTGGGGACGCTGCAAGCGGGTGGGCGCCTCTCAGGGCGGTGATTTCCGAGGTGGTGATTGTGGGTGTGCAGCCGGCCGGGGAAGGCGTCGCGTCGTTCCCGCTCTGAGCGGTACCGCGGGCGCAGGCCCACCCATCCGGCAACGTCCGATGGAACCGCTCGAACCTTGCCGTTGGTTTGCCGCCGACAGGGCGGGTGCGCTTGTGCGTGATGCCGGCCCGGGCCAGCTCGTCACGCCAGTCGCGTGAGCGGCAACGGGAGCCGTTGTCGGTGAGCACCCGGTCGCTGACGAGGAGTGCCTGAGCCTGAGCCGTCGAGGCGAGTCCCGTCGGCTTGCGCCCGCAGTCCGGGCTCCTCCTGGCCGGAGAGGACCGCCCGTCGCCATGCCGTGAGAGCCTGCGGAGAGACGAGGCGGCGCCGACGCGGGTTGCAGAGAGAAGGTGACCCGTGTCGGCGCCGGAGACCGACTCAATCGAGGATCGCGGTCGCCTCCACCTCGACCAGGACGTCGGGCTCGAAGAGGTAGTCGACCCCGATCAGCGAGGAGGGCGGAAGCGGCACCGTCAGCCCGATCTCCTCCGCCACCTGCCCGACCCCTGCCATGAACGCGCCGATCTTCTCGGGGGCCCATTCCGTGACGTAGAACGTGAGCCTCAGGACGTCGTCGAACGACGCACCCGCCCCCGCGAGGCCCTTCCCGGTGTTCCGCAACGCGTGGGCGACCTGGCCGGCGAGGTCTCCCGGGGCGACGGGAGACCCGTCCGCCGAGCGGGCGACCTGGCCGCTGACATGCACGTGACGCGTTCCGGTGCCCACGGCCACATGCTCGTACGGGGTGGGCCGCATCATGCCTTCAGGCGTGAAACGACGGACGGACATGGAGATCTCCTCACTTCGACCAAAGGCGGTATACCTTTGCTACCTGGTAGACGAAGGACACTTCAAGGAGACCAGGTATCGTGCCGGTTACCACGCACAGCCACGACGGCGAGCTCAGGATCGAGCAGCCTCACCGGGAGTTCCTCGACCAAGTGCTCGACAAGTGGTCGCTGAGCGTCCTCAACGAACTGTGCGAACGGCCCTGTCGCTTCAACGACCTGCGCCGTGCGATCCCCGCGGTGACCCAGAAGTCGCTCACCGCCACGCTGCGCCGACTCGAACGCAACGGAATCGTGGAGCGCGTGCTCCTCAGTTCCCGCCCCGTCGCCGTCGAGTACCGGATCACGCCCCTGGGCAAGACCATGCGGCAGCCGATCGAGGTACTCCTGGAGTGGGCCGCGACACACATGCCCGAGGTGGAACGCGCCCGTCGCGCCTTCGACCTCGCATGAACTGACTGGCACGACCGGACCGGCACCCTGACGCCTGGACGTTCGGCGACTGCAGGGCGCGGTCGGGGTTCTGGGTGAACAGGTCGGCGGCGAGACCGACGCCGTACCGAACGGTGGACAGAACCCGCAGGGAAACGGGATGTCCGCCGTGCGGCACGTTGTTGCCTTCGGTCAGATGCCGAGCATGGTGTTGAGGTCGTCCAGGGATTTCACGGTCACGTAGTCGTATCCGTGGGTCACCGGGTCGTAGCCGCGGTCCAGCAGGACCAGGTTGCGGAAGCCCATGTCATGCATCGACTGGTGGTCGTAACGGGTGTGCGACGCGACGTGCACGAAGTCCTCGGGGGACGCGTCCAGCTTCTCGAGCATGTACTCGAAGGCGGCGTAGCGGGGCTTGTAGTAGCCGGCCTGCTCCGCGGTCAGGACCGCGTGGAAGTCCGCCCCGAGCTTGGGCACGCTCTCCGCGAGGAAGGAGTCGTCGGCATTGGAGAGGATCACCAGCTTGTAGTGCTCGGCCATCTTCTTCAGCGGCTCCACCACGTCCGGGTGGGGTCCCCAGCTGCGGACGCCTGCGGCGAACCGCTTGCCGGCGTCCGGCGCCGCCGTCACACCCCACTTGCGGCAGACCCGCTCGAAGGAGTCCTGCAGCACCTGCTCGTAGGGGTAGTACGCGCCGCGCACCTGGTCGTAGCGGTAGCCGCGGAACTCCCGCACGAACTGGTCCCACTGCTCGGCGGGGATCTGGTCGCCGACGAGCTCGTACGTGATGGGGGTGATCGGGTACTCGATCAGCGTGCCGTAGCAGTCGAACGAGACGTACTTCGGACGGAACTGGAACGAGGGAATCGCCATGACAAAAGCTCCTGCCCTTCGATAGGGGAATCGCAGAGGTACGGGATTGAATGGTCAGGAAAGCCCGTGACGGGCTTGCCGTAGGTGCGCGACGACGTCGTCCAGGCTCACGGCCAAGGAGCGCTCGACGTTGATCCAGTCGTCCCTGGCGTGCTCCAGGAGGTACTCGCGCCGTTCGGGCGCCCGCTCGGCACGCCAGTTCGTGATCAGCGCGCGCAGGGTGAGTCGGGCCAATGCGGCAACCGGGAGCAGGGGAAGTTCGCAGGCCCGGATCGGCCGCTGCCGTTGGTAGCCCGCGACGAAGGAACAGGCGTCTCGCCAAGGATCATCCGGCGTCCTGCCGAGCAGGTTCGCCATGGGAACGGCGGGGTCGAAGATCACCGCGCTGCGCACGGTGTCACCGAAGTCGATGACCCCGGTGACGAAGTGATCACTCGTCGGGTCCACCACGATGTTGTAGGGGCTGAAGTCGCCGTGGATCACTTGTGTCTCAAGGTCGCTCAACCTCGGGACGACGTTCTCACCGAAGAGCCGGAAGACCGATCGGGCTGACCTGCGGTGCTCGAGGTCAGGCGTGTGTTCGACCAGTTCGGTCAGCTGGTGGAAGTGCCGGATGTCCCACGCCAGACCCCGTCGGTCCGCCGGGTGGGTGAACTCCCTGAGCGCCACGTCGATCAGCCCGAGCATCTCACCCGCCCTGGCCAGCCGCTCCGCGCCCGGGTCCACATCGGCCAGGGCCTGGCCTTCGACGAAGTCGAACACCCGCAGGACCCGCGTCTTGCCGTCGTTCAGCCTCAAGGTCACATGGTCGTTCCCGTCGGCGGTCAGCTTCACCCGCTGGACGGGCAGGTGCGGAGCCGTGCTTTCGAGGTAGCGCATCGCGGCGGTCTGGAGAGCGACGACCGCCTCCGCCTCTTCCGGGGGCGAGACCTTGACGAGACAGGTGCTCGACTCGGTGCTGAGTTTGAACGTGTCGTCCTTCTCGGTCGCCAGCCGTTGGAAGCGCCCGCTGAGGCGGTAGTGCCTCTCAAGGAAGATGCTCACCAGCATCACGTCGATGGGCTGATGGGACGACGTCAGGCCGCTCTCTTGGAGAAGCCGTTGAGCATAGGTCGGAGCCGGTGAGGTGTTCACGGTCAGTCCCTTCGGCCAGCCTGCTACAGACGGTTCTTCGCGACCGCGGCGAAGGTCTCCAGAAAGCGGGTCACATCGGCGGAGTCGAAGGCCAGCGGGGGGCGGATCTTCAGTGTGTTCGCCGACGTGCCCGTACCGTTGATCAGGATGCGGCGATCGCGCATGTCGTTGATGACGTCTTCGGCCAGTGCGCGGTCGGGCTCGAGGGTCTCCCGGTCCTTGACGAGCTCCACGCCGACGAAGAGACCGGCACCGCGGACTTCGGCGACGTAGGGGGAGTCCTTGGTGATCTCCCGCAGCCCCGCGCGCAGAGCGTTGCCGCTCTCCAGGACACGCTGCTGCACGTTCTCCTTCTCGATGACGTCCAGCACCGCGGCGCCGGCGGCCACGGGGATGGAGCTGCCACCGAAGGTGTTGAAGTAGCGGACGTTGCGACCGAACTCCTCGCAGACCTCGGGGCGGAAGACCACACCCGAGATCGGCAGGCCGTTGCCCATCGGCTTGCCCATGGTGACGATGTCCGGCAGCACGCCGTGGCGGCTGAAGCCCCACATCGAGTCCCCCAGCCGGGCGAATCCCGACTGGACCTCGTCCGCGATGTAGACACCGCCGGCCGCGTGCACCTCCTCCACCACGGCCTGCATGTAGCCGGGAGGGTCGGTGAAGATACCGTCACTGCTGTAGGCGCAGTCGGTGATCAGCGCGGCGAGCCGGTAGCCGTGGCGCTCGAGGTCGTCGATCGCGCCACGCACCTGCTGCCGCATGTGCTCGTCGAGCGTGGAACCGGGGGCGGCGAGGCGCGGGTCCGGGGCGTCGATGAGCCGGACGTTCGGGCCCAGCGGTGAGCCCGCACCCAGAGTGGGCGAGAAGCTCGCCACCTCACGGGTGATGCCGTGGTAAGCCCAGCGGGTGACGATGATGCCCTCGCCGCCCGTGTGGAACCTCGCCACGCGCATGGCCAGGTCGTTCGCCTCCGAACCGCTGCACGCGATGCTCAGCTTCGACAGTTCCTCGGGGAAGGTCGCGAGAAGCCGCTCCGCGTAGTCGACCAGCGCTTCCTGGACGTAGCGCGTGTTGGTGTTGACCGCGGTCATCTGCCGGGCCACGGCCTCGGCCACGTGGGGGTGGGCGTGCCCGACGCACGGGACGTTGTTGTAGGCGTCGAGATAGTCGTTGCCGTCACGGTCGATCAGGTGGGCGCCGTGACCGGCAACGAACTCGACCGGCTCCTTGTAGATGAGCGTGTAGCCGGGGCCCAGCACCCGCTCGCGGCGGTGGATGGTCTCTTGGATGTGTTCGGGGAGTTCGCTCACCGCGCCCGGGTCGAACCGGTTGGGGTAGTGGGCGATGGCCCTGCTGAGTGTGGAAGTCATCCGCAGGCACACCTTCAGTCTCGTTCTGGTCGAGGTTGCTCGCTGCTGTGGCTGCGACCATACCATCATTTGTTCCAGTTCCAACCTGAGACTAAAAAGATTCTGGGCTGATCCGCACGGCACAGCCGCGGTACGCACGTGGCCGTCATCGAAGCCGAAGCCACGGCGGCAGGGTCGAAGAGCTCAGTCTCCGCTCGGCGGCTTCCGGTACTGACATCGGTGAGGACGAGGAGCGGCTGGAACCGGTCGGCTCCACGGGGCTGCGCCCGCGGGTCAGGACTCGAGCCCCGCCGGACGGCCTCCGTGGTGAGTGGTAACGTCGCCGGCATGCGGTCAAGTCGCCCTGGTGATGGGGCGATCAGCCCTGCGATGTCCCTGCGTCGCGGCGGCTGACCGCACAGGGGTCCACCGTCTGATGGATGCTCGCTGCGACAGCCACCTGGTCATCGACCCCCAGTCTCCTGGCCTGCGCCGCGGTGCGGCGATGCCGCTGGGAGTGCCGGGGGACCCTTCGGAGTGCATGCAGATGAGCCGAGAACCGTCCGTCACAGCGGAGGACGAGGGAGAGGGCCCTGAGGGCCCCCTCCAGCGCACCCGGGCGACGACGGCAGGCGGGCGCGAGCAGCCTCGCGTCACTCCGCCGACGCCCATGATCATCACGCGCAGGCCGGTCCCGGCGGGAGCGGCGTACCGGGCTCGCTATGGTCATCACGTGACCTCTCACCCCACTCCCCGCGACTACAACAAGGCATCGGTCCTCGACGTGGTCCTCTCCCACGCGCCCCTGACCCGGAACCAGCTGATCGAGCTCACGGGCCTGAGCAAGGCCACGGTGTCCAGAGCGGTGGAGGAGCTCCGGGCCGACGGCTTCGTCGTCGACGGCGGAATGGACGAGGTCACCGGCCGTGGCCGCAGGTCCACCTACCTGGACTTGCCGGGCACGACCGGGCATGTCGCCGGCATCAGCTTCGGTGCGCAGACCACCGGTGTGCTGGTGACCGACCTCCGGGGCCGGGTGGTGCACCACCTGGCGGTTGCCACCGCCGAACACCAGGAGGTCGAGGACGCCGCACGATGGCTGGTCGATCTGATCGGACAGGCGGCCGAATCCGCGCGGGGTCCGCTGCGTCAGATCGTCGCCGCAGTTCCCGGCCGGGTCCGCGGCGGCACCGAGATCTTCGGCCCTGCGGAGTCGATGAAGATCTTCGAGGGCTCCGGTCTCCACCGTGCCGTCGAGGAACTGGTCGACGCCCCGGTACTCCTCGACAGCGACGCCAACGCGGCCCTGCTCGGGATCCTCACCGATGACGCCAGTATCCGGAACGCCGCGCTCTTCAGCGTCAGCACGATACTGAACTTCGCCAGCTGCACGGATCACGAGCTCGCCCGCGGGAATACACCGGCTTTCGGCGACATCGGTGTGCTGTCCTCCGGGACCGGGACCGAGGTCCTCGACGAGCTGCTGAGCACCAGGGGGCTGCTCCGGTTCGCACGTCAGCGAGGACTCGACATCGAGCGCGTCGAGGACCTCTGGATGGAGCCGCACCCCGGCGCCGCGCGTGGCGAAGTGCTCGAAGCGTTCACCACGGCCATCGTGACCGCTGTCAGCGTCGTCGCCGTGACGCTGGACCCGGAGTCCGTCTACTTCGTGGGCCGTCTGCGCCCGCTCGTCGACGAAGTGCTTCCCGAGGTGCGCGGCCGGCTCGACCGGAGCCTGCCGGCCGTTCCCGAGATCAGGTTGGTGCAGCATCTGATCGGTCTGTCGACGGCACAGGGAGCGGTGTACGCATGCCTGTCGATGGCTCAGGAACGGCTCCGGGACGCCGTGCTAGCGGCGCGCCGACAGAGCGGACCGGCCGAGCAGTCGGCACCCGCCTTCTGAACCGGGGCCGAAGGCGACGCACTCCACCGCGCACTGTCGAGCTGCCGGCGATTGTGGTTGCCTGGCGGTTCGGGCACGAGCGCAGTGCCGGGTGGCAGTGCCGGCACGTGTCGACGCCGTCGGCGAGTGCCTGGTCAGGGACTGCCGGAGCAGGACTCTCGTGGACATGCCTCTGGGTGTGTGATGCGCTCGATCACGCTGTGCGGCTGTGAGCTTTCCCGGACGCGGTCGGGCGGGCTGCGGGCGGGCGGATCAGCGCAGTCCGGCGAAGAGATCGTTTTCGGGTAGGGCCGCGCCCGTGGCGTCCTGGACACGTACGAAGGTCTCCATGCCCATCAATTCGCCGAACCTCTCCTTGCCCATCTTGAGGAAGAAGATGTTCTCGCCCTGACTGGCGTGCGCGGCCAGCGCGTCGAACTTCTGGTCGCTGACCGCGGTGGTGTCCACCCACGTGGTGATCTCATCGTCGGGGAGGCCGATCTCGGCCATCGCGGCGGCCTCGGCAGGATCCGGCTCCGGCATGTCCGGATGAAACTCGCGCATGATCTCGCCGAACCGCTGCATCATCGAGCGGGGCATCGTGGTCCAGTACACCTTCGGTGTCAGCGTGGTCATCTCCAGCGCCGCCATCGTGATGCGGTGGGCCTGGATGTGGTCGGGGTGGCCGTAGAAGCCGTTCTCGTCGTAGGTGACGACCACATCTGGTCGGTAGTGCCGCATGAGTTCCGCGAGCCGGGCCGCGCCTTCCTTCACAGGGGTCTGCCAGAAGGATCCGGGGGCTTCGTTGCTCGGCCAGCCCGCCATCCCGGAGTCGGCATAGTCCAGCATTTCCAGATCGCTGATCTTCAGGACGTCACAGCTCGCCTCGAGCTCTTGACGGCGCATCAAGGCGACCGCTGCCGGATCATGACCGGGATCACCCGGCTTGACACCCCCCGGTCCGTCACCGCAACCGCCGTCGGTACACGTCACCAGAACTGTGCGGACGCCTTCCGCCGCGTACTGCGCGAGGACCCCTCCGGTTCCGGTGGCCTCATCATCGGGGTGGGCGTGCACTGCCATGAGCGTCAAGGGCCGGTCCGTCATGAAACGTCCTCCTACTGAAATACGTCCTGGTCCGAGTGCGCGGCGGGCGTACCGCGCGCCTGGGCCCGGATCCTGGTAGGGCCGACGGCCTGTTGATCTCCCTGCTCCTCGCCCGTGCGGCGCCGGTCCCTCGGTCGATGCAACCGTGCGGACCGGGCGGCTGTTCCCGGCGTGGCCGCCTGCCCGTGATCAACGTCCAGCCTCGCGAGAGCCTGCAGCCCTCCGGCGGCGGCATCACCACCTCCGCCAACCTCGCCTACAGCCTGGCGCTCGGCGGTCCGTCGCAGCTCCCGGCGCTGCTCGCCGCTCTCGGCCTCCATCACGGCTCTGTGCTTCGGCAGCAACTCGCGCTGGGCGTCGGCCAGGGACTCGTCGTTCATCGGCGGCTCAACTCTCCTGCAGCGGGCAGGCGTTGACAACTGCACGTGGTCGTGTGCCAGCCACCGTCGGTCGGCGCCGCGAACTCCGGCCTGGCGAGCCGCACCGCGTGGCACGCCGACGTGGCCTGCTCAGACCTGCCGGGCCGTTGTAGGTCGACCCGACGACCTGCCGACCCGGATCATCAAGCAGATCCTGCCGTGCCTGGACAAGCCACGAGTGATCTACTTCCCCGACGCCACCCCGGAGATGATCGCAACTCTGGAAACGCAGCTGGAGCAGATGAACCAGCGCATCGAGTGCCTGACCCGCAACCGGGACGCGGTGGCTGGGTACTTGCAGTCGGTCCGGGACTGCGGCAGCTCCGACGCCGACTGAACGCCGGACGGGCGCCGAGGGGCCGTTCCTTTCCGCCGTTGTCAGTTCTCGGTGCCGACAGAGATCTCGGGGAGCGATTGCGCAGGGTGACCGGGCTGTTCCGTTGTGAGGCTTCGTGTCGCGTGAGACCGCGTGCGCCCGGCCGTCTGACGGGCAGGAGTGACGCTCCGTCAGGTATGTGTCCGGTCCTGTCATGAACCGTATCGCCGTCCTGCGTGCGACCCCACCTCAGGCGCCGCCGCCGACAGTACGGCGGGTCACCGGCTGGCTCACCGGCCACCCCGCGACCCTGGGCGAGGACGAGCGCGCCGCGCTGAGGAACGTCCTGTCCCGCTGTCCCGAACCCGCCGGCCTCACCCTGCACCGGAGTTCCGGTGGCACCGAAGGCGCTGTGAACCGCATCAAGAAGATCAGAAGGCCTCTCTACGGGCGGGCCGGATTCGAACTACTCCGCAGAATGTACCCGCTCCAGTAACCAAGCAGCCGCACGCCCGGGACATCAGCCGCGGACGAGCGGCGGCAGCGACGCGCAGAGGTGCTCGGGCAATTCCGGCAGGGTTTTGTGGATCCCGGCGCACCCCGCATCTCCGTTCGTGGCGACCGGCCGCCAGCCCGAGGACTCGGCCCGGTAGAACCAGCGCTGGGAGAGACCAGAGGAGGAGCATCCGTCGCCGGCGTCACCGCACGCCGGTCCCATCCGGGTCGACAGGTCCAGCACCAGCCAGGTGTCGTCGCAGCCGCGTTCCTCCCAGCTCGTGTGCTTGGGGATGTCCGTGTCGTTGACCGCCTGCCGGTACGAGGACGAGGTGCAGCGCGGCGGCGTGGGGTCGCAGCCGTTCTCACCGCACTGCCGCAGGGTGGGTGGTGTGGCACCGACGGGGGTGTACACGTCCATGGTGTTCACCATGACCCTGCGGGAGCCCAGGGGCTCGCCCAGCTTC
The DNA here is from genome assembly GCF_040303285.1 of Streptomyces sp. NPDC096046. Classification (NCBI taxonomy): domain Bacteria; kingdom Bacillati; phylum Actinomycetota; class Actinomycetes; order Kitasatosporales; family Streptomycetaceae; genus Streptomyces; species Streptomyces sp. NPDC096046. The sequence continues at coordinate 89,184 of NZ_JBEOSZ010000016.1, forward strand.
ACCGTCGCTTTGACCCGCCGCGTGCCGGTACAGCCGGAGTCCTGGTCCAGGGAACGGGTCTCGTACGTGACTTTCACGTATACGGTGCCGTGCTCGACGGTGTCGAGCTCACCGCGCAGGCTGCGCACGCAGTCGCGTGTCCCGTCGGGCACTTCGGCGTCGACCACCAAAGACCGGCCGCCGTCGGCGGTACGGACGCCGTCGACGCGAATCGGAGCGGCGAGGGTCCAGGCGGCCGTGGCCGTGTCTGTCGCCTCCTCATCGGTCTCGGCGATCTTGGAGCCGCAGCCGGCGAGCACCACCAGGGCCGCGCCGAGCGCGACCACCCGTGTCCCCCGCTGCCGCATGCCATGCCCCCAGCCGCCGTAGAACCGCAGCCTAACGTGCCCCCGGGTGCCCCCACCGTCTCCTCCCGGACCGCCTGCAGGGCAGATTCAGGCCGAGCACGTCGTCCAGGGCGTGGAAGATCCTCCATCGGTGCCCCGCCGTACGGCTTCCCAAGATCTGACGGGGTCGCGAGGGTCGGCGAGCAGGACGACCTCCCCGCCCTGCTCGCCGACCCTCTGAGTGAGGGCGGCCGATGGGGCGGACACGGCAGGACGAGGGGTGTTCGCAGCCGCGCCATCATGTCCGCGTACTTGACCGAGGTAGTGGTTGACGTAGTGCCAGGCGCACATGAACCCGTGAGCGTCGTCGTTCGACACCGTGATGCCGAGGTTCCTCATCGTCTCCAGGACCTGGACGCTGAAGACGCAGATGGTACCGGCGGTGTACTTCTGAGAGACCGGCTCACCGTAGGTGTCGTAGTCCCACACTCCGCTCTTCTTGTGCAGTTGCCGCACCGAGGCGTGCACCAGGCGCACCTTCGTCACATTGGCGCCAGGGCGCAACTGCTTCTCCTCTTCCTTGGCGATGTGGAAGGGACGCGGCTGATCGGGGTCCTGAAAGGACCGCGGAGGATTCCCGAAGACGTCGGCTGCGGGTGACCGCGTCGCATCACCGTCCCGGCTGACGCTCGGCGGCCACCCGCTGATGGACCGGCATGCTTCAGGTGAAGCTCCCGCGGTACCGGCGTTCGTGCTCGTTCGGAGTCAGCTCTGGTCTTCGGACGAGGGGTAGATCCGCCACAACTGGGACAGGTTGGGTCCGCCCCACATGCGGGTCAGGCCCACCAGCCGGTCGTTGCCCTGGAGGTGGTCGGCGATGGCCAGGGCGTAGCGGGGGTGCACGACCGAGACCAGGTAGAAGTCGTTGCCGTGCTCTGCGTGCGAGACCAGCCGCCAGTGCTGGTTGAGGCTGTCCGTGCTTTCCCGCAGGGTCACGATGTCGGGCGGGTTGGCCCCTGCGGTGAGGCAGCGGTGGTTGGCGTAGGACTCGATGCGCACGGTGCCGCCGGCGTTCTGCCGCAGGAACCAGCGGTGGGAGCTGTTGTCCTTGGCGAAGGGGTCTTGGGCCCAGGTCTGGGTGTGGTTGCCGACGCCGTCGTGCCAGCCGTTGCACATGAAGTAGGTTCCGGTGACGTGGTGGGTCATCGTCACGGAACCGCCCGCGAGCAATAGGAGGTCGCTCAAGTCATGCTCCTCAGCTTCGAGAGTCGTTCACGGAGCGGGCGCCCCTACAACTCAGCGTAAGGAGAAGGCGGTTGCTCCACAGCGTGGCCAACCGGCCGTTTCCTGAGGTCAGAGCCTGTCCGGTAGGTCTCGAACGGGTGGATGGCGCTACTCGAACTACTTGACCGAGCGTCACCCACATGTCCCGCATGCGGCGCAACGGTGTGGCAGCGCACCGCCGGCCTGAACGGACAGGGTGAACGCCACAGGGCAGGCGAGAGCGGCAAGACGAGAAACTGACAGCTGTCCCGGCGAGCTGCCTGTCTCATACTGCGGGTCGGCGATCAGCTCGCCGCGAGTGCACACCCGGCGCACACAACCAACTCACCGGCTTCCCTGCCCCCGCACGCCGCTGCTCGGCAGGTAGCACGACCAAGACGGCCTTCAGTACGTCGGCCGCACCATCAACCTCGCCCTTTCGGAGGGGGTTGCGGCCGCCGGCCTGCTCGCTCCAGGGCGGCACGGTCATCCGTGGGCAGGCTGGTCCTGCTCCGCCTTCCCTGTTGACTGGCGTTTTGAAGCCGTGAGGCAGTGTGCGGGCAGGAAACCCGGTGCGTCGGTTCGTACAGATCTGCGATCATCCCCGAATGGCGCACGGTCTGGAATCACTGGTCATCCGACACACCCACCGCATTCCCTCCCCCAAGGGCTCCGCCGGAGAGGGCGCCGCCGCCGCGCGGCAGTTCGACGCGACGCTGGCCTCCGTCGGCTTCAAGCTCTCGGCGGAGGCGCTGGAACGGCTGTCCGGGCTGTCGGAGGCCGCCGTCGTTCACACCGCCAAGCGGACGCTGCGCACCGTGAGCGAGATGGTCGGCGACCACGTCCGGCACAACTCGTACTTCATCGACTTCCCGGCGAACGTACCGGACACCGAAGAGTTCTGGATGCGGTGTGTGACCAAGGCGCTCGCCGACGACGCGTCGCGCGGGAACGTACTGACGCAGCTGGCGCACGGGGTGCTGGACCTGCTCACCCTGCCCACGTACGGCCGCTACCAGCACACCTACGAGGAGATGCTCGCAGCCCAGGACGAGCTGATCGCCTCGGCGGGCGACCGGGTGACCGTCCTGCACCTCGGCCGCGACCTGGACGACGAACTCACCGACCTCTACCTGGCCCTGGCGGGCAGTACGACGCCGCTCGGCGACGACCACCTGGGCGATCTCGGGATCCTCGCCGAGCGGTGCTCGCTCGGACCCCAGCCGGAGTCGATCCCGGTCAGGGAGAACCGCGCGATCGTCAACGAGGCACGTCTCGCCGTCGGCGCGGACCTCCTGCTCGACACCGTCGTGGATGTGCTGCGGCTGGCCTGCGCCGTCTCGGGCGGCGACGTGACGCTGCAGGAGCCGACCCGGTTCCGGGGCTTTCCCCGGCCGGTGCGCCGGAAGCTGCTCGCGGGCCTTGATGCCGTGGTCGCTGCGAACCCCGCCGGGCTGGCCGACGTACACGCCTACCGCGAGCCGTTCAAGCGACTCGGCGAGCGTCTTCACCCGCACGAGTATCCGCAGTGGCCGTGCGCGGCCGATGTGTTCGCCGTGGCCCGGGGCGAGAAGGAGGCGCGGTCCTTCGACAGCCGCTTCGAGAAGCTGCTCGACGCGTCCGACGTCCTCGGTGCCGTGCGGTTGCTGAAGTCCGCTCCCGGCAAGTTGTTCCGCGCGCTGGACCTTCTGTTGCGTATCGCCGCAGATCAGGCGGAGCGCGACGCGGTGGTGGCCGCCGCGGTGGAGACGGCTCCCGAGGTCTCCGGCCGGGTCGTGCTGTCCGTCCGCGAACACTTCCAGAACCGGGAGCGGGCGAGCGACCAGCCCCGGATCTTCGTCAACCGCCGAGGCCGCGGCTGGGTCGTTGCCGACGCCCGGCCGCAGGTACCCGCCGCCGACCGCGACCGCCTGATCACGGCCCTCGACGCCGAGATGCGCCGCAGGCTTCCGGCACCGGGCCGGCTGCTGCTCGACCCCGAAGTTCTCGACGTGGCACTCCCGCTCAGCGGCAGGGCGACCGCGGCCGGGCTCGGAGTGCTTCCGCGTGGTTCGATCTCGGCGGTCGACGGCGAGCAGCTGCGCTTCTTCGTGTACTGGAAGCAGGCCGAGAAGCGGACCGACTACGATCTCTCGGCCCTGCTTCTCCACACCGACTACAGCACCGATGACTGGCTCTCCTACACCTCCCTCAAGGCTGTCGGGGGCAAGCACTCGGGCGATGTCACCGAGGCGCCCGACGGGGCCTCGGAGTTCATCAACCTCTCCCTTGACCGGGTGCGCAGCACCTTCATCGTTCCGCAGGTCAACATCTACGCCGGCGAGGGCTTCGAGGAGACCGAGGAGTCCTTCTTCGGTTTCATGGTGCGCGACGGCGAGCAGAAGGGCCGGCCGTTCGAGCCGCGCACGGTGCGGATGAAATCGGAGCTGCGCGGCGTGGGCCGAGTGGCGTTGCCGCTGGTGTTCCGGCGTGAGGACGACGGCCGGTGGCGCGCGAAGTGGCTGCACCTGTACCTGAGGGGCATCTCCTCGGCCAACCGGGTCGAGGAGAACCAGATGTCGGTGTCCAAGGTGGTGCGTGCCCTCGTGGAACGCGAGTACCTGACGGTGCGCTACCTGGTCGGCCTGATGTCCGACGGCGGCACGGCCGTGGAGGTGTGGGACAGCGAGTCCGTCCTGGACGAGCCGGTCACGTACATCGGGCTCGAGCGCCCCGAGAGGCTGCCCGCGGGCTCCCGGGTCGTCACCCTCGAAAACCTGCGCGACCTGATCCCGGGCTGAGTGCTAGCGTTAGCGTCGGCGAGGCCATGGAGGGACTTCCTTCTCACTCCTTTCCTGAAACAAGTTCCTCCGCTTTCCTCGCCCTCGACGTCGCTCCGGGCGGTGCCCGCGCTCACCGCGCGTGCGCCGCCCGAGCGGTTTTCTGGCCCGGATTGCTCGGGAGACACAAGCCCGGAGGTTACGCGCCGCCCTCGACCAGTTGCGCCGGTTCAGCCGAACGACGTGAGCGACTACGCCGTCGAACATCTCGGAGTGGCGTCATGGGGCTCGGACCCGTCCCAGGATGGAATTCCACGAATCAGAGGAACCCCGGCCGTCGCGCGGCCGGGGTTTTTCAAGGCGGTGAGTATCGGTCAGCCGGTGGAGCTGCCCACGCGGTGGACAGCTCGTCTACGGGTAGACGTGGCCGCCGACTACGAGTACTTCGCCGAGGGCTGCGTCCCGGTCCTCAGCACGTGGGCAGGCACGAGGTGGAGAAGCGGGCCGTCGGGGCGCACGACGCCTTTCCGACGCGGTCCGGTGGGGGCCGCAGGCGTGAATGCGGTTGTTGTGTGCCGCTGCCGTCGGTCCGGAGCGGCTGATCCACCACACGCGGCCCGCGGCGGTGGCCATGCTCCGGGAGGGCAGTTCCGCTGACCTGGTTCTCGCCACGTCCGACCGGCCGCGCAACCCGCCACTGCGGGGCCACGGTCGGATCGGATGACCGTCGCGCCGGTGAGCCGGCGGGTCGGGCCGCCTCCGCGCAGGCGCTCAGTCGTTGGTGCCCGCTGGATCTCTGAGTCCGGGTGGGCGCCGGGTCAGTCGGTGGCGACCCTTTCGGGGTCGTCGCCCGGGGTGCCGACGCGCAGCCACCGGTATCCGTAGGCGGGCAGTTCGACGGCGAGCCGACCGTCGTCGGGCACGGTGGATCCCGCGTGCCCTTCGTCGAGCAGATCCGTCAGCCTCCCACCGGCCCCCGCCTCGGACAGTCGTATCCGCGCGGTGACGGGCCGGCCGGCGAAGTTGTGCAGGGCCAGGACGCTCCCGTCGGCGGTGTGGCTGACGTGGGCGAGGACGGAGCGCTCCCCGCTCTCGACCAGCCGGTACTCGCCCCAGGCCAGCTCGGGAGCCTCCCGGTAGCGCTCGGCGAACAGGCGTATGCGGCTGAGCAGGGAGCCGGGATCGCGGCTCTGCTCGTACACGTTGACCTTCTGCGGTGCGAACGCGCCCTCCGGCAGAGGATTGGGGAAGGTGCCGGGTGCGGCGGTGGAGAACCCGGCGCCGGGCTCCGGCGTCCACTGCATGGGCGTGCGGACGGCCTGACGGCCCTCGGCGGCCAGGTTCTCGCCCATACCGATCTCCTCGCCGTAAAAGAGCACGGGGGTGCCCGGCAGGGTGAACAGCAGGCTGTAGGCGAGTTCGACACGGCGGCGGTCGCCGTCGACCATGGGCGGCAGCCTGCGGCGCAGACCACGGTCGTACAGCTGCATGTCCTTGCCGGGGCCGAAGGCGGCGAAGACCTCGGCGCGTTCGTCGTCGCTCAGCTTGTCGAGGGTCAGCTCGTCGTGGTTGCGCACGAACGTGGCCCAGTGGGCGTCGCGTGGGGCCGCGGGCCGTTCGCGCAGCGCGGCGGCGAGCGGCCCCGCGTCCGCGCGCGCCATCGACAGGTACATCTGCTGCATCCCGACGAAGTCGAAGCACATGGTCAGCTCGTCCCCGCGGTCCGAGTCGGGATCCCCGAAGAACCGGCAGAGGTCGTCGTACGGCAGGTTGACCTCGCCGAGCAGTACGGACTCTCCGTTGCGGCGGCCGAGGAAGGCGCGCAGGTCGGCGAGGTACTCGTGCGGGTCGGGCAGCGCGTCGGCGTCGTCCTGCCCGTCCGTCTCCAGCAGGAACGGCACGGCGTCCACCCGGAACCCGGACAGTCCGAGCTGTGTCCAGAAACCCATGATCCGGGCTATCTCGTCGCGCACGTCGGGGTTGGCGACGTTGAGGTCGGGCTGCTGCTTGTAGAAGCGGTGCAGGTAGTACTGCCCACTGCCCTCGTCGTACTCCCACAGGCTGTCCTCAGCGTCGGGGAAGACCACTCCCTCGGGCCCGTCCTCGGGGGGCTCGTCCTTCCAGACGTACCAGTCGCGATGGGCGGAGTCCCGGCCGGATCGGGCGTCCTGGAACCAGGGATGGTCCTCGGAGGTGTGGTTGACGACGAGATCGGCGATCACGCGGATGCCGCGGTCCCGGGCGGTGCGGACGAACTCGGTGAAGTCGCCGAGCGTCCCCAGGCGGGGGTCGACACCGTAGAAGTCCGTGATGTCGTATCCGTCGTCGCGTTCCCGCGTCGGGTAGAAGGGCATCAGCCATACGCAGGTCACGCCGAGTCGCACCAGGTGGTCGATGCGTTGCGTGAGCCCCGCGAAGTCGCCGACCCCGTCGCCGTTGCCGTCCTGGTACGTCTCGACGTCCAGGCAGTACACCACCGCGTTCTTCCACCACAGGTCGGACGTGCGAGTCAAACGCATCGGTACTCCTCGGCCGTGGCGGGCAACGGGCGGGTGACGTCGAGCCGTGGCAGCACCTCGGCGCCGAACGCGTCGATGAACGCGCCCTGTTCACGACCGACGTGGTGCAGCATCACCGAGTCGAAGCCGAGTTCGGCGTACTCGTGGAGCCAGGCGGCGTGCCGGCCGAGATCGGACGAGACGTTCACGGTGCCCGCCACCTGCTCGGGCGTCACGTGCTCGCTGACGATGTCGAAGAGTTCGGCGGAGTCCAGGTCCCAACTGACCGGAGGCGCATGCACGTTGGTGCGCCACTGGTCGTGCGCCAGCGCGAGGGCCTGGTCGTCGTCGGGTGCCCAGCTCAGGTGCACCTGGAGGTGGACCGGTCCGCGCCCTCCCGCGTCGCGGTAGGCACCGATGATCTCGCGCAGCCGTTCCCGCGGGGCGTTGACGGTGATCAAGCCGTCCGCCCACTGCGCGCACCAGGCCGCTGTGGCCGTGCTGCACGCGGCTCCGATCAGTGGCGGTACGGCGGGCGGCAGCGTCCACAGCCTGGCCCGGTCCACGGTGACGAGTCCGTCGTGGCTGACCTCCTCCCCGTGCAGCAGGGCGCGGACGACATCGACGCACTCGCGCAGCCGTGCCTGGCGGACCTCCTTACGGGGCCAACCGGCTCCGGTGATGTGTTCATTGGACGCTTCTCCACTGCCGAGCGCCACCCAGAACCGGCCCGGGTACATGGATGTGAGGGTGGCGACCGCCTGGGCGATGATCGCCGGGTGGTAACGCTGGCCGGGGGCGTTCACCACGCCGAACGGCAGTTGGCCGGTGGCCTGGAGGGCGGCGCCGAGCCACGACCAGGCGAACCCGGATTCCCCCTGCCGGACGCTCCACGGCGAGAAGTGGTCCGAGCACATGGCGGCGGTGAACCCCGCTTGTTCCGCGTGCGCCACCGCGGCGAGCAGGTCCGCGGGCGGTGTCTGCTCGTGCGAGGCGTGTAACCCGTAAACAGTCATGCCGAGCGGTTACCCCCGGGATCCCCATGCAGCGGAGAGCGGGCCGGAAGAAGCCCGCGAAGCCGGTGTGCCCCGGCGGACCGTCGGCGCGAACGGCTCGCCTCTCGGGGAGTTCGTCCCGTCAGCGGCCAAGGGGCCAGGAGTTCTGTGTCGGGCCGGCCCCACAGCATCACGGCGGGTTCGCGGAGGCGGTCTCGGTGAGCCGGTGGCGACCGGGCCAACCTGAGGTGTCAACCCGTGGACTTCCACGTGCCCTCGGTGAGTCCGACGGGATTGCCGGTCGGGATGATTCCGGAGTCCAGGACTCTTCGTGCGAGTGGTTCGAGAAGGCGGGCGAGGCGGGTGGTCGCGTCGGCGCCCAGCGCCTGCCACGGCGTCAGGGCCGCCGCGTCCGTGTCCGCCTCCATCTGCTCATGAGCGGTCGCGCCGGCCCCGGTGAGGCGCCCCTCCTCGTCGATCCAGCCGCGCTCACGCAAGTTCACCTGCGCCGCACGCCATCGCTCGGCGTTCCACTGACGGATGCGCTGCTGGAACTCGGCGTCCGTTTCCCCTGTGGCGCTCTTGAGCACCAGCGCCTCGACCGGTCCCAGACGGCGGCCCACCAGCACGGCGACGTGGCCGTCGCCGCGGTGTTCGCGCAGAGTGGTCACGGCCTGCCAGAGCCTGACGTGGGGTTGGGCCGGGCGGGGCAGGGCCTGATTGGCCGCGCCGAGCACCCGTCCCGCCGTGTCCGCGGCGCGGGCGGCCTCCCAGGCGAGGTCGGCGGCCTCCGCCAGCTCGGCGGAGGCGACGACGTCCGGACCGAAGAAGCTGGTCATCGCGGCACCCATGGCCTGCTCGCGCGTTTCGAGCACCTGCTGCGGGGATGCGGCGGCCCAGGCGTCCGGCAGCGCGCTCGCCGCCCGGTCGGGGTGGAAGACGTAGAAGGAGCTGGTGACCACGGAGGCGGGAACCGGGCCGAGAGGTGCCGCGCGCAGGGCGAAATAGCCCTTCCAGTAGCCGCGCAATCCGAGACCGTCCGCGGCCTCGCGCAGCTCGGGGGTGAAGTAGACCAGTTGGTGGACCGGTTCGAACCTCTCCCACATCACCCGTGCGACGTTTTCGCTCATCTTCAGGCCCTCCCGGCTCGTCCTGCGCGGCTGCGGCGAACGCCGAGAGGCAGCATCCATCATGACAGCGGTCATAACAACCCCCGGCCTGTCGAACACTGGCCCCTGGGCCAGGCTCTCGACCGGGCCCGGCTCGTGGCGTTGCCGTACCGACAGGACCAGGACCCGTCCGGACGATCGTTCACGGGGCTCGTGACGCCGGTGGTGAGCCGAGGTGTCCCAGGGCCTGGACTTGGCGCAGGCGGTCGCCTTGCCCGTCGTCGTCGCGGAGCGTGCCACCCGCCGCCGTCACGGGGCGTACCGCCCGACGAGTCGGCATAAGCTCTGTCACCTATGCGCGGCGCCGTGTGCCCTGGTGTTGCCTGCCCTCGTCGCGGGCTTGCTGGAAGGCGTCGGTGATCGCCTCCGCGGCACCGGACAGAGCTCCCTTGGTCTTGCCGCGGGCGCCGGACTCGGTGACTTTGCCCGTGAGCTCCGTGAGTCCGGCCGGCTTGCGAGGCCCCGCCTCCAGGTCGAGTCGGTTGCACGCCTCGGCAAAACGCAGGTAGGTGTCCACGCTGGCGACCACGATCCGTATGTCGATCTTGAGGATCTCGATGCCGACGAGGGAGACCCGCACAAACGCGTCGATCACCAGCCCTCGGTCGAGGATCAGTTCCAGAACGTCGTAGAGGCCGCTGGAACCGCCCCCGCCACCCTGCTGCGTCGCGATGGTCATCGCGGCCACCCCTCGTCGTCTGTCCATGTGCGCGTAGTACCGCCCGGCGCTGTCTGCCGTTGCGACGCAGCTTGTGAATGCGGGTAACCCCTCCCCCTTGAGATCAAACGCACGTGCGAGTGTTTGGCGAGGTGGACCCCTGGGCGGAGGTCGTCGTCCCTTCCCGAGGCCGGTGTACATCGCCGGCCGGAAGCCAGGGCCGGGGGTCGTGCTCGGAGCCGTGACCACCCGGCTGCTGCGCGGCGACGTCCCGGAGGGTGATCAGCCGCACTGACTTGATCACATCGCTGTGTGGTGTCGGCAGTCTTCCCACCGACAACCCACGGACCCTTCTTCCCCTCCTGGGTGACGCGAAAGGGGCAACGTCGACGTCGACACCGCCCGGGCCGTCCCTCTGCGATCCACCGCTTCACGGCAGGGCGGACGGGGAGCGCTGTCTGCTACTGCGGGCGGCGTCCGGCGACGCCCCCGCCCGGATCGTCGGGCAGGGCGATGCGGGCAGTGACGCGCTTGCCGACCGGTTCCCGCTGGATCTCGAAGCCCTGGGCGACAGCCAGGACGATCTCCAGTCCGTGCTGGCCGACTCGTCCCGCATCAGCGGCCCGGGCCACCGGCAGCACGGGGTCGCTGTCCCACACGACCACTTCCACCACAGCGCCAACCACGCGCAACTCCATCAGCACCGGCCCGGGAGCGTACTTGCGGGCATTGGTGACCAGCTCGCTGACCACCAGCTGCGTCAGATCCATCGCACGCGCGGACACCGGAATGCCGTGCTCAGCCTGCACGCGGGCCAGGAAGGCCACCGCGCGATGCCGTGCCTCGGCGATGCAGGACCCGTCGCCGTCCAGTGCGACGGTGTCTTGTATCGGAGGGGCTTCAGGCCGCAGGTTGCCGCCCTCCGAGACTGATTCAGCCCGATCCATCCGTTTCCCCCCGTTCGCCCGCCTGCACATACCCCGCACTCCGCCTCGCACGCCCGTGATGTCGGACACACAGAGAGAGCCGAACACGCGTTCACCGTAGTATCGGGGCAGGCTGCCAGCGCACATCGTGTCGGGGGCCATGAGCCCCACGGACGAGCGCAGTCGAGGGAACAGTGACTGAGACCCACGGAGCAGCCCGGCCCGGGCTGTCGATCGACCACACCACCATCGACGACATCCGCGTGGTCACCCTGCGCGGCGAGATCGACCACACCGTCACGAGCGAGCTCACGGAGGCCCTGCTGTCCCACGGCAGCGTGACGCGGCCGAGGACCGTGATGGACCTCAGCGGTGTGACCTTCATGGACTCCAGCGGCATCAACGTCCTCATCGCCGCCCACCAGGCCCTGGGTGACGCGCAGGGATGGCTGCGCATGGCCGGAGCCCAGGATTCGGTGCTGCGGGTCCTTCAGCTCGTCGGCCTGGACCAAGTGATCGGCTGCCATCCCACCGTCGAACGGGCCCTGGCCCCCTGACCGGCGCTGTGCCGGGCAACGGCGTGGTGCGGTACCGATGCCGAGCTTGGTGGGGTTCGTCGGCCTTCGCAGCCTGGCGGCGGAACAGGTGTCGCCGTTGAGATCAGCGAGCGCTGCGTTGAGGTCCGTCTTCCGAGCCTCGGGCACCGGTGCCCGCCCAGCCGCAGCGAGTTCGACCGTCCTCCGAGACCGACTCCGCCCACTCGGTCGGGGTGTGCTGAGCAGATATGTGCCACGTGAGCAGGTGGGCAAGCTTCTCGTCGGAGAGGCTTGCCCACCGCTTCCCCTGGGCCCACTCGACCGCTCGGCGTTCCGGGATCGGGATCGGGATGAAGCCCTGTCACCCGGGGTGCGGCGATTCCAGGGCCATGGTGTGAGCGTCACTGCTCCCGGGGCCCTGACCGTCGGTAGCCGGGTCTCCCGGGCGGGCTGTCACGGCGCCATCTCGTACGCCCCGGACAGTGCTTCCACCCGCTCCCAGACGCGCTCCGAACGTGCTGCGTCGACGACGGGACGCCGGACGGCAGCGAGCGCCCAGCGCTGCTGATCCACCGTGGCGGAGTTCTTGCCGTGCAGTTCTACGGCGAAGGCGGAGAAGTCGCGCACGAGGACGGAGAAGAGTTCGTCGAGCACGTCCTCGTCGAGGTCCGTCAGGCGGGCCTGCTCCAGGATCAGCTGGCCGTGCACCACCAGCGCGAACAACTGGCCGACGGCGAGCAGGAGATCGAGGTCGCGGCTCTGCTCCTCGTCGGGGGCCGCCGTGGTGACGAATTCGCACAGGGCGTCGGCCTGCTCCCGGAAGCGGGCGACGTTCGGCACCGCGGCGTATGCGTCGTAGGCGGGGCGCCAGTCGTGGAAGCGCACGGAGCCAAGCCCACGGGCCGGGCCCTGCTCGAAGAGGAACGTGTCGTCGGCGGCGTCGAGGCGGGTCGGTACGGGCTCGAACTCGGCCGGGTGCAGAAGGTGGTTGCGCATGAACTTGAGGATCAGTGCGAGGTTGACGTGCACCGTGCCCTCGAGCTTGGGCAGCCCACGGATCTCGACGGCGGCCTGTGCGAAGTAGGTGTCCTTCTCGAAGCCCTTGGCGGCGAGCACGTCCCACATCAGGTCGATGACCTTCTCGCCCTCCGTGGTCACCTTCATCTTCGTCATCGGGTTGAACAGCAGATAGCGGCGATCCTCCGGCGAGGCGGAACGGAAGTAGTCGACGGCGCGGTCGCTGAACAACTTCATGCCGGCGAGGCGGACGTACGCGTCGGCCAACTCCCGCCGCACGTGCGGAAAGGCGGTGACGGGGCGGCCGTACAGGATGCGGTTGTGCGCGTGGGTGATCGCCTCGTACATCGCGTGCTCGCAGATGCCGATCGAGGCGGTGCACAGGTTGAACTTGCCTACGTTGACGGTGTTGAGGGCGGCGTCGAAGGCGGCGCGACCCGTGTGCAGGACGTCGTCCGGGCCCACGGGGTAGTCCTCGAGTCGGAACTCACTGACGTACTTCGACGAGTCGACGACGTTCTTCACGAGGTGATAGGCCGGGTGACGGCTGTCGGCGGCGAAGAAGACATAGCCGTCCGGGCCCTCGATGTCGCTGCGTCGGCCGAAGACCGAGACGAGCCCGGCGGCGTTGCCGTTGCCGATGTAGTACTTGGAGCCCGTCGCCCTGAAGCCGCCGTCGCCGTCCGGCGTCAGCAGCATGTCGGTGGAGTAGATGTCCGCGCCGTGGGTCTTCTCGGAGAGACCGAAGGCGAACACCTCGCCCTGCGCGAGGAGTTCCGCCGCGCGGGTGCGAGCAGCGGTGTTGCCGCTCTGCCAGACCGGGCCGAGACCGAGGATGGTCACCTGCCATGCGTACCAGTAGTCGAGACCGTAGAACCCGAAGATCTCGTTGAGGGCCGCGATGCGGGCCGTGTCCCAGCGCTGGTCCTGGTGTCCGGCGGCGGACGCCGGGGTGAGGAAAGTGGAGAACAGCCCTTCCTCGGCCGCGAACGCGAGAAAGTCGGCCAGCCAGGCGCGGGAACGGTAGTCCTCGATGAGCCTGCGCTTGCCGCGGTCCTCGAACCAGTCGACGGTGGCACGAAGCAACCTGCGGGTCTCGGCGTCGAACTGCGCCGGGTCGTACGTACGGGGGTTGAAGAGGAGGGGGTCGGCCATGGAGGTCCGCCTTCCGAGGGTTGAGGGTGGAGGGTGCGTGTCTGAAAATCGCGGTGCGCGAGCGGCCGGTGGCCGGCGGGTCAGGCAAGCGGGGGTGAGGTGCCGAGCCGACGGAGGGTGGTGAGTACGTCGTCGAGCCAGGCGATGGTCATCCGCTCGTACGCGATGCCGCCGCGCAGCACGACATGCTGCAGTTCCTGACCGGCGTCGAGCGGGGTGGGAGCTGCCGGGCCGGTGAAGTCGCGCCGTTGCCCGGCCAGATAGTGCGCGAGCCGGTCGCTGTGCACCTGGCGGTGGCGTTCGACTTCACGGATCAGTACGGACGGGTCGTCGAAGGCCGCGCCGCGGATCTTCACGGCGAGTTCGTGCCGCATGCTCTCGGGTTGGATCGGTTCGTGCAGCCACTGAGAGAGGATGGCGCGGCCGGGGCCCACGACGGAGTACTCCTTCTTGTCCGGCCGTCCCTGCTGCGGCAGCTCACGGACGGCGAGCAGGCCCTCGCTCTCCATGCGCTTGAGGACGCGGTAGATCTGCTGGTGCGTGGCGGTCCAGAAGTATCCGATGGACCGCTCGAACCGCCGGGCCAGCTCATAGCCGGAGCCCGGCTTCTCCAGCAGGGAGACGAGGATCGCGTGCTCGAGCGCCATACCGCGATCTTCGTATGCAACTCGTTGCATAGCCAAGTGGCACCGCACAGGTGAGACGGGGCTCACGCGGGGCGGCGGTGGACGGCCCGCCCGCCGCCGAAGGGATCGGCCCCCTTCATGCCGAACGGGGCGGGCCGACGGGAGCACGGCCTGCTTCGGGCGCGGGTCCCCTCCTTGTGTGTGGTGGGGGCGGTCACCCGCAGGACCGGGTGGGGCGACCATCGCGTCTGAGCCGTGGGAGCGGGCTGGCGGGCTCCGGGGCGCGCCACCCGAACCCACTCGGCCGACCTTGGTCATGTTGGCCACAGCGTTGCCTTCCGGCACCGCATCGTCGTGCGCCTCGGCCGCATCCTCGATCTTTTGCCGGAGTCCCTCAACCGCGTCGACGGCGTGATCGTCTTCGCCGCCCTCCCTCGCCGACGCGCGGTGACTGGCGGGTGGACGCGCAGGGGGTGAAGCTGGAGAGGACCGGTCGGCCGGGATTCGCCGCCCGGCCGCCGCTGCCACGCACCGTCCAGACCCAGCTCGACAACCGCCTCGCCGGCCTCTCACCGGGCGGCGAGGCCGACTCCGGCGACACGATCGTCGCGGGCATGCGCGGCGACTGCCCGCACCGACCGCGCAGTCGGCGCTGACCGGCGGTCTCAGCCGCCGCAGGAAGGCCCCGGTACGGACCTGCCCCACTCGTGGCCGGGATCGCTCGGGACACCGGCGCTCCGGGGCGACTCGAAGTACACGATGGGGGAACCGGAAGAGAAAACCTGGCGCAGAAGGGGAGGCCGGGTACCGGACGCCCAGCTCCGTCACCGGAAGAGAGACGACGATGACGCACGAAGACGACGCCCAGCAGGCCGTGCCGAACACCCCGGTCATGCGCCCGGACGGCGACGGCGTCGCGCGCCGCCGTCCCCTGCGGGGGCGGCACGTCGAGGAGACGGTCGAGGTCGCGGTGCCGGTGCGGACGGCGTACAACCAGTGGACGCAGTTCAAGACCTTCCCGCGCTTCTCGGCCCTGGTGCACGGCGTCGAGCAGATCAGGCCCACCGTGACCGCCTGGACCCTCCGCTACGGCCCTCTGCGCCGGCGCTTCGCGGTCGAGATCGTGGAGCAGGACCCCGACTCCTTCCTGGCCTGGCGCGGTCTGGAGCAGAGCCCCTCCCATCAGGGCGAGATCGAGTTCGCGCCGACGGAGTCCGGCGGCACCGCGATCACCGTCCGAATGTTCCTGGAACCGCAGGGAGCCGCGAGGATCCTCACCGGCTCGTCCCGGGCCGCCCGGCTCACCGCGCGGCTGGTGCACGGGGAACTCATGAACTTCAAGCGGTTCATCGAAGGGCTGGGGCAGGAGGGCGGGGCCTGGCGCGGCACCATCCGCAACGGCCGTGTACAGCACGATCAGCCGGAACCGCCCCGGAGCCGTGTGGCCCAGTGGCCCGTCGGCTGACGCGCGGACCGGACAAGAGAAAGGCGAACCGATGCAGAACCCGCCCGGCGAGGAGCCGGAGACCGCCCTCTCCGTGACACCGCCGAAGAAGTGGGCGGCCGGCGTCCCCGCGGTCGTGCACGCGCTGGACTACTCCCTGGAGCAGACCTCCCCCCGCAAGACCGGGGTGGACCTGCTGACCATGAACCAGGTGGGCGGGATCGACTGCCCGGGCTGCGCGTGGGCGGATCCGGCCCCGGGCCGACGTCATCGCAACGAGTACTGCGAGAACGGCGCGAAGCACATCAACGACGAGGCCACCACGCGCCGGATCACCGCCGACTTCTTCCGCGAGCACAGCGTCTCCGACCTGGCAGCGCGCTCCGACATGTGGCTCAACCAGCAGGGCCGGCTCACCGAGCCGATGATCAAACGGCCCGGCTCCGAGCACTACGAGCCCCTCAGCTGGAACGATGCCCTGGGTCTCCTCGCGCAGGAGCTGAAGGCGCTGCCCTCCCCGGACGAAGCCGTTTTCTACACCTCCGGCCGCGCCGGCAACGAGGCCGCCTTCGTCCTGCAGCTCTTCGCCCGCGCCTTCGGCACCAACAACCTGCCCGACTGCAGCAACATGTGCCACGAGTCGAGCGGCTTCGCCCTGAGCGAGACCCTGGGCACCGGCAAGGGCACCGTCAGCCTCGACGACCTCCACCACGCCGACCTGATCTTCCTGGTCGGGCAGAACCCGGGCAGCAACCACCCGCGCCAGCTCACCGCCCTGGAGGAGGCCAAGCGCAACGGCGGCCGGATCGTGGCGGTCAACCCGCTGCCGGAGGCCGGGCTACGGCGCTTCAAGAACCCGCAGAAGGCACGCGGGGTCGTCGGTCGCGGCACCCAGATCGCCGACCGTTTCCTGCACATCAAGCCCGGCGGCGACCTCGCCCTGTTCCAGGCCCTCAACCGCCTGTTGCTGGAGGCCGAGGACGCCCGGCCCGGCACCGTCCTGGACCACGACTTCATCAACGCCCACACCACCGGCTTCGAGGAGTTCGCCGAGCACGCCCGCACCGTCGACTGGGACGACGTGCGCACCGCGACCGGACTGAGCCGCGAGGAGATCGAGAAGGTCCGTGACGAGGTCCTGAAGAGCGAACGCGTCATCGTCTGCTGGGCGATGGGCATCACCCAGCACAAGCACGGCGTGCCCACCGTCCGGGAGATCGTCAACTTCCTGATGCTGCGCGGCAACCTGGGGCGCGCAGGTACCGGCGCCTGCCCGGTGCGCGGCCACAGCAACGTGCAGGGCGACCGCACCATGGGCATCTGGGAGCAGATGCCGGACACCTTCCTCGACGCCCTGCAGAAGGAGTTCGGCTTCGATCCGCCGCGCCCGCACGGTCTGGACTCGGTGGACTCGATCAAGGCGATGCGCGAGGGCCGCGTCAAGGTCTTCCTCGCCCTGGCCGGCAACTTCGTCCGTGCCGCTCCCGACAGCGCGGTCACCGAGGAGGCGATGCGCTCGTGCCGGCTGACCGCCCACATCTCCACCAAGCTCAACCGCTCGCACACCGTCTGCGGCGACACCGCGCTGATCCTGCCGACCCTGGGGCGCACCGAGCGTGACGTCCAGGCCGACGGCGAGCAGTTCGTCACCGTGGAGAACTCCATGAGCGAGGTGCACACCTCTCAGGGGCGCCTCGAACCGGCCTCCCCGCTGCTGCTCAGCGAAGTCGCCATTCTGTGCCGGCTCGCCCGCCGCACCCTGGACGGAAAGGCGGACATCCCCTGGGACGAGTTCGAGGGCGACTACGGCACCATCCGCGAGCGCATCTCCCGCATCGTGCCGGGCTTCCACGACTTCAACGCACGGGTGGCACGCCCCGGAGGCTTCCAACTGCCCAACCCGGTCAACGAGGGCGTCTTCAGGAACAAGGTCGGCAAGGCCCTGTTCACCTGTAACGAGTGCGTGGTCCCCCGGGCGCCCGAGGGTCATCTGCTGCTGCAGACGCTGCGCTCGCACGACCAGTGGAACACCGTCCCCTACACCAACGACGACCGCTACCGCGGCATCCACGGCAGCCGCCACGTCGTGCTCGTCAACCCGGCCGACCTGACCGAACTCGGCCTCGCCCAGGGCGATCACGTCGACCTGGTGAGCGTCTGGGCGGACGGCACGGAGCGCCGGGCCGAGAACTTCGAGGTGGTGCCCTACCCGGCCGCCAAGGGCTCGGCCGCCGCCTACTATCCGGAGACGAACGTCCTGGTGCCGCTGGACAGCGTCGCCGACATCAGCAACCAGCCCACGTCCAAGGGCATCGTCGTCCGTCTCGAACCCACGCCCGCCCGGACGCGGACACAGCCCACACCCGCCTGACCGGTGGAACGACCGCGACGGGGCCCGCGACGACAGCGGGCCCCGTCGGGCGGTGAGGGCTCGCGGCAAGCGGCGCCCCGGCGGCCGGGATCATGAAGGCCGCCGCGACCAGCACGAGCGGGACCAGAAGCAGCGGGCGACGGCCCGTCGACGGACGCGGGCGGGTGGGTGGGCTCGCCCGCCCGCGTGCCTGCCGTCAGGGCTGTCGGCGGGCCTGTTCGGCGGCCTGGTCGGCTGCCGCGTGTTCCGTCCTGGCGCCGGCGGTGCTCAGACGCCCGCCGCTGCTTTCCGGTCTTTCACGGTGGGGTCCTCCAGGCCTCATGGCCGGCGCCACGGTCACCACCGCGGTGGATGTTCCGCCAGATGGGGTCCGTCCTCGGCCGCAGCATCCTCGGCACCATCGTCATCACGCACCCCCATCACCTGGAGGGTCGGCTGGTCTCCGGCGACGTGCCCGGCCCGGGCGCCGCCCGCATACCGTCGGCGTCCTCCACGGTGACACCGCCGCCGACATGCCGGCGCCGCTCGCCCGCACCGTCACCGAGTCCGCCGCCTGGGCCGTCACCGGCGCCGCCGTCCATCTCCGCCTGCTCATCGGCGGCAGCGCGCTGCTGGTCATCGCGATCGCACCGCGATCTTCGTGCGGCACCGCAACACACCGGCGCCGGCGTAATCGGCCCGCTGAGAGACAGGCGTCTGCGGCGCTTCGGGGGACGCCGGAAGCGCGCCGGGCCCGGACCCCCGGGCCCCGTCGCCCGTTCGGGCGGGCGGACGGGGGCGGTCCGGCGATGCGTCACCTCGCACCACGTCGGGTGTGCCGCGGGTCCGGTCAGGCTCCCGGCAGTACCCCGGTGCGGGCGACCTGGGAGGACCAGCGGGCGCTGGCCTTGGGGATGCGGGTGCCGGTCGGATAGTCGACGTACACGGCGCCGAAGCGCTTGCTGTAGCCGTGGGCCCACTCGAAGTTGTCCAGCAGGGACCACAGGAAGTAGCCGCGCACGTCCGCGCCGTCCAGGATCGCCTGGTGGACGGCGGCCAGATGGCCTCGCACATACGCGATCCGGGCCGGGTCGTTCACCTGGCCGGAGGGGTCGGCGTAGTCGTCGAAGGCAGCGCCGTTCTCGGTGACGACCAGCGGCAGCCCCGGGCAGTCGGAGGCGAGCCGGCGCAGCAGCTCGTAGAGGCCGCTGGGGTCGATGGCCCAGCCCATCGCGGTGGTGTCGCCGGGCGGCTGGTGGAAGGCGACCCGGTCGGCTCCCGGCCACGGGCTGTGGGCGCTGTCGCCGTGTCCGTCGGAGGTGTGGGTGCCGTTGTCGTCCGCTTCGGAGACCAGGGTGGGGCTGTAGTAGTTGACGCCGAGGAAGTCCAGCGGCTGGTGGATCAGCTGCAGGTCGCCCTCCTGGACGAAGGACCAGTCGGTCAGCTCGGCGGTGTCCTTGAACAGGTCCTCCGGGTAGATGCCGGTCAGCATCGGGCCGGTGAAGACCCGGTTGGCGAGGGCGTCAATCCGGCGGACCGCGTCGGCGTCGCCGTCCGTCGCGGTGAGCGGGCGGACGTGGTGGATGTTCAGGGTGACCGAGACCTGTGCGTCGGCGCGGAACCGGGCACGCAGCGCCTGGACGGCCAGACCGTGTCCCAGGTTGAGGTGGTGGGCGGCGCGCAGGGCGGCGACCGGGTCGGTGCGGCCGGGGGCGTGCACGCCGGAGCCGTAGCCGAGGAAGGCGCTGCACCAGGGCTCGTTGAGCGTGGTCCAGGTTTTCACCCGGTCGCCGAGAGCGTCCGCCGCGAGGGCCGCGTACTCGGCGAACCGCTCGGCCGTGGCGCGCTCGGGCCAGCCGCCGGCGTCCTCCAGCTCCTGCGGCAGGTCCCAGTGGTACAGGGTGGCGACGGGCTGGATGCCCTTCTCCAGCAGCTCGTCGACGAGGCGCCGGTAGAAGTCCAGGCCCTTCTGCACGGCGGGGCCGCGGCCGGTGGGCTGGACGCGGGGCCAGGCGAGGGAGAAGCGGTAGGCGCCCAGGCCGAGTTCGGCCATGAGGGCGACGTCCTCGCTGCGGCGGTGGTAGTGGTCGGTGGCGATGTCACCGGTGTCGCCGTTGCGGACCCGGCCGTGGGTGCGGGCGTAGGTGTCCCAGATGGACGGCGTGCGACCGTCCTCCGCCGCGGCGCCCTCGATCTGGTAGGCGGCCGTCGCGGAGCCCCAGAGGAAACCCCTGGGGAAGGTGCGGGCGGTGTCCGGGGTGGATGCGGTCTGCTGTGCGGTGACCACGTGGGTCCTTTCGGGGTAGGGGGTTGCGCAGGCGGAGGCCTGGCAGGGGGTCGGTGTGCGGGCGGTCCGGGCGCGGCGGGTCAGCCCTTGACGGCGCCCGCCATGATGCCGCTGACGATCTGACGGCCGAAGACGATGAACATCGCCAGCAGTGGCAGCGTGCCGAGCAGGGCACCGGCCATGATCAGCGACTGGTCGCGGACATACCCGGCGCTGAGCTGGGTGAGGGCGACGGGGACCGTCGGGTTGGTCATGTCGAGGACCACGAACGGCCAGAAGAAGTCGTTCCAGGCGTGCACGAACGTGATCATGAACAGGACTGCCATCGCGGGCCGGGCGACCGGAAGCACGATGCTCCAGAAGATCCGCAGCGAGTGGGCTCCGTCCACGCGTCCTGCCTCGACGAGTTCGTCCGGCAGCGCCTCCGACAGGTACTGCCGCATGAAGAAGACGCCCACCGCGCTCACCAGCGTCGGGAAGATGACGGCGGGCAGCTGCTGGGACCAGCCCAGCTCGGCCATCATCATGAACAGCGGCACGACGCCGAGCTGCGGCGGCACCAGCATGGTGCCGATGACCAGCATGAGCAGGGCGTTGCGGCCCTTGAACCGCAGCTTGGCGAAGGCGAACCCGGCGAGCGTCTCGAACATGACCGTGGACAGGGCGATCACCCCGGCCACGATCAGGCTGTTGATCATGGCCTTGCCCATCGCGGCCTCGTCCCAGGCCCGGGCGAGGTTGCTGAACAGGTTCGGGCCGGGCAGGAAGGGCGGCGGGGTCTGGCTGACCCGGGTGTTGTCGGTGGAGGCGGCCACCATCGTCCAGTACAGCGGGAAGATCGACAACACCGCCATGACGGCGAGCAGCACGTAGGCGAGGGGCCCGGCGTGGTGCTGGCGACCGGCGCGCGGGCGCAGCAGCCGACGGCCCCCGCGCCCGGCCGGATCGTCGGCGGAGGTCCGGGCCGCGGTGCCGGTCCGGGCCGGGAGACTCTGAGTGGTCATGATGACTCCAGGTCAGGACGTGCGGGAGCGTGCGCGCTTGACGAGGCGCTGCCCGAGGAAGACGACGACGAGCAGCAGGAACATCGCCCAGGCCACGGTCGCCGAGCGACCCATCTGGTAGTTCTTCCAGCCCTCCTCGTACAGCAGCAGCCCCAGCGTCTGGTACTGGTTGTCCGCGCCGCCGCTCACCCCGTTGGGGCCCTGGCCGAAGATCAGCGGCTCGCCGAACAGCTGGGTGGCGCCGATGGTCGAGAGCACGATGGTGAAGACGATGGTGGAGCGGATCCCGGGCACGGTGACGTGGGTGAACTGCTGCCACCGGGAAGCGCCGTCGAGGGCGGCCGCCTCGTAGCGGTCGGCGGGGATGGCCTGCATCGCGGCCAGGTAGAGCAGCGCGTTGTAACCGGTCCAGCGCCAGATCACGATGGTGGAGATGGCGGCCTGGGCGGGCCACTTGTCGGCCTCTGCCGGTGCCGGGCCTGGCGGATCTGGCCGTCCCGCGCACCATGAGCACGCGGGGCGCCGGGCAGGCCGACCACATCATGGCGGCCTTCCCCAGCAGCACGAGGCACCGTGTCTACCGCGAGATCGTGGTGGAGACGGCCGAGATACTCGCCCGGCAGGCGCAGGCGGGGGAAGAGGGCGCGAAGACCGCGGACGTCACCGACCTGTTCGACTGTTACCTCATGGACCTGGCGTCCATCGCGATCACCGACGACTACCGGATGAACGCTGCCAGGGAACCCAACTACACGGCGAGGGTGTACAACGCCTACAAGGACCTGCTGCGCGCCCGGCTGCAGGACAACACCGCGCTGCGCGATCTCCTGCCGACGAACAAGAGCCTCCTCGGCGTGATCAACGACTTCCGTCGCATCGGCACGCACATGGCGTTCAACAACCGCGGCGACAGCATCCAGTAGGCCGACGCCACCTGAAGGTGGCCACCCGTTGGCCGGTGCGTCGGCGCCGACCCGCGCATCGGCAGCGCGATCGACGTCGCCGACCGCACGAACTCGCCGCGCTGCTGCGGAATGTGCGTCGCGAAAAGACCGACTGGTCACACCCGCCCCCTGCGGGCCACCGTATCGTGCCGCGCTTGCACTCCGCGCCGACGGAGATCGTGGGAGGGGGCGACGACGGGAGCGTGCGGGCCGTGCGCGTCACCGGTGCGAGCGGCGACGCGCTGGTGCCCTCCACGACCGTGTTGCGCGCCATCGGTTTCCGGGGCGCGCCGGTGCCGGGACTGCCGTCCGACGAGGCGACCGGAACAGTTCCGCACGACAAGGGGCGGGTGACCGGACTGACGGGCGCATATGCCACGCCAGCCCACCTGCCGCACCACCCCGCCCCCAAGAAGATCCACAGGCACCAGGCTGGGGAAGGAACGCCGAACGCCACATGGCCCCGGCGCCACGTCAGGTCCTGAACCGGGCACACCCTGCTGGGACCGTCCGGACGAACTCGGCCGGCCACAGACGTCACCCCGCCGACGGCCAGGCCGACATCAGGCCGGGCGCACCACACCCTTGATCGCCGACTGACCGGCGAAGAAGACCGACTCCTCTCGGATGCGCGCTCCCGGACCTGGGGCGTGGATCATCACGCCGCCGCCGCTCCAGATGCCGACGTGGCTGAGGTCGTCATGGAAGAAGACCAGGTCTCCCACCTGGATCTCAGTGAGCGCGACCTGCAACCCCGCCCTCCACTGGGCCTCGGTGGTGCGGGGAAGCGTCACGCCGGCGGCCTTCCACGCCGCCTGGGTGAGTCCTGGGGCGTCAAACGACCCCGGCCCGGCCGCGCCCCAGACGCACGGTCGGCCGATCTGCCCTCGGGCGAAGGCGATCACCCGCTCGGTCTGGGTACTGTGGCCGACCGCCGGAGACAGCCAGGACCCGCCGTGGGCGGCTGACGCGACGCTGGTGACGGTGGTTTCCCCTGCCGCCGAGATGACCGGCGCAGTGAGGACGGCAACCGTCGTCGGCGCGGTGGGGACGGGTGCGGCGGCCGGTTCGACCGGCAGTGCCGGAGCAAGGGCCGCAGCGGCCGGTACAGGGACGCCCGGCAGACCGGCGTCATAGGTCGCGGTGTCAAAGGACGCGGCTTCATAAGGCGCGGTCCGGGCTGGACCGACGGGCAGCGCCGCAGCGGCCTGCGGGGCGGGCAGAGGCCCGGGCTCCGGGGCGAGGGCTGGTTCGGGCTCGTACAGAGGCCATCCCGCCACGCCCCCACCGGGAGTCAAGTGCGTGTCGGCACGCCAAGCGCTCTCGTCCTGTGTGGACTCGCCTGCCGCAGCCGGTGCGACGGGAGGGCCGGAGAGCCGCGGGAGAGCAGGCGTCGTCACCTGGGCCGATCCGCCGGTCAGCTCCCACACAGCATGGGTGGGCTCCTCGGGCTCCTTGGGCGCTTCGAGGGCGAGGGGCTCGGCGGGACGTTCCGCCGGGCGCGTGGATCGCGCCGTCCGGGGCGCGGCGTCGGGACGGACCGGCAGCCTCTCGTCCGGCAGCGAAGCCGGCACGGTCGGGCCCAGCTTGGCACGGGCGGCGTCGAACCACTGCCGGGTCAGGGATCCGAACGCGGGCTCCGGGTCTTCCTGGGAGCGGCCGCGGGTGCCCGCGTTCCGCTGGCGCGGGATCGCGGCGGCGCGGGCCGCGTTGGCGGCACGGGTCGCGTTGGCGGCACGGGTCGCGTTGAAGGTACCCGTGGCGTTCTCGGCCCGGTCGTAAAGGTGGTCGACATACCGACGCACCTCGTCAGGGCTCAGCGCTTCGCTCTCAGTCGCCACCGTGGCCACCAGCAGACGGCGAGAGCCGGGCCTCAGCAGCGACGTCCGTAGGTGCAAGGGAGTCGGCCTTGCCCGCCAAGTCGGCCACTGCGGGGCACGAGGTTCGTTCCGGCGCCATGGAAAGAGCGCTCCTTTCGTCCGAGCGTGCACGAGACCATCCACCCATCGGCGGAACTCGTGCAGTCGGTGACCAAGGTAGCCAACTTGTGAGCCTTCCGTGAAGATCCAAGCCCTGAATGCCCGATATGCTTTGGTGACCTTCACCGCTCCAACCGCACGCTGGTTCCACGCCGTTGCCCTACCGCCCCGTGGTCGCCCCCGGCGCCGGCGCTCATCGGCCCGGCCCACTCGGCCGGGCACCCCCTCCTCCGCAGTCCCCGCAGACCTTCCACTCAGGGACTACGACCAGGCCCAACCCACCACGGTGACGCGGCGGCTTGATGCACAGCAAAGCCCCTGTCCGATGTACGACTCCGACATCAGGTGTTGGCTGAAGCATCAACTCACCACACCGGAAACACAGTTGTCGCACATCCGTTGAGTTGGCAGACTCGCCTCGCCGACGGGATCACGCGGGCAAGCGTGCGAACACCCACGCGGAGGCATCACGTCGGCGGACGGGACTCACGTCATCTCACCAGGGGAAACATCCATGAATCTCAGCCTGCCCAGACGCGCCCTGGCCCGTGCCACCGCCACCCTCGCGTTGGCGCTGGCCATGGCCACCGGCACCACGGGCCTGCTCGCCGGGACGGAAGCACACGCCCTGCCGGTCACCGAAGGCTCCTTCAGCTTCCACGGTGACGAGGACGACTACATCAGCGGCGGCCGGTCCTACGCCTACGCGACAGCGTCCCAAGACCGCATGGACGTCTCCGGCAACACCGACAACAGGGTGGTCACCGTCTCCCTCGAGGGGGCGAACGGCGACTGGTGGACCCTGAACCTCGCGGCGCCGTCCGGGAAGACCCTGACGCCCGGGACCTACACCGGAGCCACCCGCTACCCGTTCAACGACGGGGCGGAACCGGGCCTGTCGCTCAGCGGCAACGGCCGCGGCTGCAACCAGCTCACCGGCACCTTCACCGTCGCCGCAGTGGAATTCGGCCCGCAGGGCTACGTGAAGAAGCTCGACGCCACCTTTGTGCAGCACTGCGAGGGAGGCACCCCGGCCGCGCGCGGTGAGGTCCACATCGAGAACCCGGCCCCGCCGGCCGAACTCGGCCTGGGCCTCGACATCGCCCTGGCCGGCACCGCCAGCTCCCTCAACGGCAAGGCCACCCTCCACGGCACGGTGAGCTGCAACAAGCCGGTGCAGGTGACCGTGGCGGGCGATGTCACGCAGGTGAAGAAGCGGGACCTCATCCGCGGTTCCTTCTACACATCGGTGTCCTGCACCCCGGGCGCCCCGGTCTCCTGGACCGGTACCGCCGTACCCACCGGCTCGGTCCCCTTCCAGAAGGGGAACGTCGAGGTCGAGGGCCGCGCGACGGCGACGGACCCGGACTACGACCTGCCGGTGACGGTCGGCGAGACCGTGGCGGTCCGCCTCACCCGGGTCTGATTCCCGGGTCTGATTCCCGGGTCCTGACGCACTGCCAGAGCCACATCGGCCGGCCCGGGGCCCGTTCCTCTCGAGGAGCGGGGCCCGGGCCGGATCTCGTCGCGCGGCGCCTGGACCACGGACGTCCTGGGGTGCGCTCCGCGACGGCGGAAGGGGCTGCCAGAACCAGTGCCGTCCGTCGGGACGCAGTCGGCCTTGCCGTCCCGGTTCCCTTGCCACTACTGCCTCCTCGGGATACCGGCCACGGCTCGTGGTGTGCGACGACAGTGCGGCGTTGCCCCGGTGGCCAAGGCAATGGATCCCTCATGCTGTGCAGTCGTCGCGGTTGCCGAGCACGGTTCGGCCGGCCGCAAGGAGGCGGCACCATCACCCGCGTACCGCTGCGGAGCGGGCCCCGGCCGCGTTGTGGGGCGCAGGGTTCGCACCGGACCGTCCCGTCACCGCGAGCATCCCTGTCATCGGCCGCTCTGCGGACTGTAGGGCTGGAGGAGTTGGTCCACGGGTGCGTGATCGTCGGTGAGGAGTTGGGCATCGCCCGTCCAGGAGGTGAGGTCCTGCCCGGTGGTGATCCTCCAGCCGGTTCGCCGGGCGTCGAGAGCTTTCTGAACGGCGCGCAGAGCGACCGGCCGGTCGGACGCGAGGACCACCAGGTTGCCGCCGACGACGTCGGCAGCCGTGCCCTGGCCCATGTCGGCGGGTTCGCCGAGGAGGGCGACGTGCTCGAACGTCTCGTCCAGGGTGGCCACTTCGGCGCGTGCGAAGTCCATGCCGCCGTGGTCGATGAGGTTGGCCACGTACAGACCTTCCTCGTTGAGCACACGCCGTACATCAGCCATCGCTTCCGCCGTGGTCAGGTGCCAGGGGACACTGACGCCCCCGAAGGCGTCCCCGATGACCAGGTCACGACTGCCGGTCTCCAGCCGCCGCAGGCCCAGCCTGCCGTCCTCGACGCGTACGTCGACACCGGCTTGCGATCGCAGTCCCAGTTGCTCGCGGTTGATGCGCACGACCCCGCCGTCGATCTCGGAGACGAGGCTGTGCGTTCCGGGCCGCGTGGCCGCGAGGTAGCGGGGAAGGGTGAGTCCGCCGCCGCCCAGGTGGTGGGCGATGAGTGGTTCACGTTGCGGGAAGGCGGCGTCGACCACCGACGCGATGGCGCGCACGTACGCGAACTTCAGCTGGGTCGGGTCGTCGACGTCGACGTACGAGTGCCGCAGGCCGTCCAGTACGAGCGTGCGGCCGTTGCCCCCGTCCGGGTTCGCGACGACCCGTGCACAGTGGTACTTGGTCTCCACGTCGCAGCCCCCGGGCGCCGCCGAGACGGCGAGACCACCGGCCAGGACCACGGCTGTCAGTGCGGGGGCGCCGCTCCACCCGCGGGTTCGCCACTCGATCCACGCCGAGGCTGCCACCAGCAGTGCCCCGAGGCCGAGCAGTATGCCGCTGACCGGCAACCGCGACACGAGGACGAAGCCGGTGAGTACGGTGCCGACGATGGCGCCGACGGTGCCGATCCCCGAAAGTCGGCCGACCACCGAACCGGTCTCTGCCAGGTTGGTGAGACGCAGCTTCGTCACGAACGGGGTCACCGCGGAGAGCAGCGCGCCCGGCACCAGGATGGTCAGTGAAGCGATGACCAAGAGCACCGCGGGCGCCCACTCCGCGGTGCCGCGCAACACGGACGGGGTGAGCGCCACCACCGCTCCGGACACTCCGAGCGACGGTCCGATGAGCCGGCGTGGATCGACCTGGTCCGCGATGTGCCCGCCCAGCCAGGATCCGAAGGCGATGGCGGTGAGCGCGATGCCGATCACCATGGTGCTGGTCTCGAGGGTCAGGCCGAGGTAGGGGGCGAGCAGCCGCAAGGCGACGATCTCGACGACCAGAACCGCTGCCGAGGATCCGAACACCAGCATTGCGGCGGCACGAGGACCCAGACCGACACGGCGGGGCGTGCTCTCGGCAACGGGCGACGATGACGATCCGGTCACGGGCGCCATTCTTGCACGCAGCCCACAGCCGGAACGGCATCGCGTCAATCATCGTCCTTCGGCCCCACCCCTGTTGGGGTTGATGACGTAGTCGCCCGACGGAGTCTTCGACTTCTGGATCAAGGTCTTCGCCCGGTTCTCGACGGGCTCCACGGCCGTCTTCTTCGTCATCCGGCATCGCCTCGGACGGCATCGCCGACTGGCCCGGGCGGAGTCGTCGTGCGTCACGACACCGGCCGACCGGGCTGTTTCGGAGCTTCCCGGAGTGTGACTCCGTGCAGCGCATCATCGAGGCGGGCGTCAGCCGTTCGCGCGCGGCCGGCCGTCGTCGCGCTCGGGCTCACGCGGCAGGGGCTGCTCTGCCCAGATCGTCTTTCCGAGGGAGGTCTGACGACTGCCCCAGCGCTCGGCGACCTGGGCCACGAGCAGCAGTCCGCGTCCGCCCTCGTCGAAGACCCGGGCCCTCCGCAGGTGCGGGGCGGTGCTGCTGCCGTCGGAGACTTCGCAGACGAGTGCGTCGGCGCGGATGAGGCGCAGCTCGACGGGGCCGTTGCCGTACCGGATGGCGTTGGTGACCAGCTCGCTGACGATCAACTCGGTGGCGAACTCGAGCTCGGCCAGCCCCCAGCTGTCCAGCTGCTCGGCCGCCATCTTGCGGGCCCCGGCGACGGCGGCGGGATCCATGGGCAGCCGCCAGGTGCGGACCTGGTCGGCACCGAGCCTGGAGGTGCGGGCCAGGAGCAGGACGATGTCGTCGGCAGGAGGGCCGGGCGGTAGCGTGCGCAGGACTTCGTCGCAGGTGTCCTCCAGATCGGCGGCCGGGCGGCGGAGCGTTTCACTCAGCAGGTCGAGTCCCACGTCGATGTCGCGGTCGGGGGCCTGGATCAGGCCGTCGGTGTAGAGGGCGAGCAGACTGCCCTCGCCCACGTCGATCCGGGCGGCCTCGAAGGGCAGTCCCCCCAGACCGAGCGGCGGCCCGGCGGGCAGGTCCAGCACACGTGCGGTGCCGTCGGAGGACACCAGGACGGGCGGCGGGTGTCCTGCCCGTGCCAAGTCGCAGCAACCGGTGACGGGATCGTAGACGGCGTAGAGGCACGTGGCCCCGACCTCTCCCGAGGCCTCCTCCGCCTGCCCCCGCGTCTCCGGGCCTTCCTCCCGGTCGAGGCGGATGACCAGGTCGTCCAACCGGGTGAGCAGCTCGTCGGGGGTGAAATCGGCGTCGGCGAGGGTGCGTACCGCGGTGCGCAGGCGGCCCATGGTGGCCGAGGCGCGTACGCCGTGGCCCACCACGTCGCCGACCACCAGCGCGACCCGTCCCCCGGACAGGGCGATCACGTCGAACCAGTCGCCACCGATCTCGTCGCCCGAACCGGCGGGGAGGTACCGATAGGCGAGGTCCACTGCCTCCGCGCCCGGCAGCCGCTCGGGCAGCAGGCTGCGCTGGAGGGTGAGCGCGGTGCGGTGCTCACGGGTGTAGCGGCGGGCGTTGTCGATGCTCACGGCCGCCCGGGCGGCGATCTCCTCGGCGAGTGTCAGATCGTCGGGGACGAAGGGATCCGCTGTGCGGTGCCTCAGAAGCTGCATCACGCCGAGGGTGATCCCCCGTGCGCTCAGTGGCACCATCATCACCGAATGGATCTTGAATCGCCTCATGCTCTCGGCGCGGGCCGGGGACGCCGTCGTCCATGCGCGTAGCGGTGGGTCGCCCACGCTGTAGTGGCTGCCCCGACCGGTGATCAAGGCCTGCGCCGGTGGGGAGCCGGGAGGGTAGACGTCGGTGTCACCTGTCCGGACGACGGATTCCGGGCATCCCTGGAGTACCGACCGTTTCGCGGTACGGCGGCAGACGACCGGAGTTCCGGGGGGTACGGGTTGCGGCTCGCGTCCCTGGACGACCGACTCCAACAGGTCGACGGAGGCGAAGTCGGCGAACCCGGTCACCGCCACCTCGGCCAGTTCCTCTGCCGTACGGGTCACATCGAGCGTGCTGCCGATACGCACGCTGGCGTCGTTCAGCACGGCGAGGCGACGCCGGGCCCAGTACTGCTCGGTGATGTCGATCACCAGCGCCGACATCCCCGACACCGCGCCCGTCGGGCCCTTGAGCGGGGAGAGGAAAAGCGACCAGGCGTGGTCGCGGACCTCGCCCGAGGCCCGGAACGGCTGATTCTCGCGGAAAATCATCTCGCCTGTGCGCACGACGTGATGCTGAAGGCGATCGATCTCGTCCATGGGTGGGGTGGGATAGATCTCCCACAACGTCCGGCCCCGCATCTCCTGCGGTGTCAGGCCCATGGCCTGGCTCATCACCTGGTTGCACGTGACGAACCGTGCCTCACTGTCGTAGACGGCCACGGGCAACGGGAGCTGCGCGAGCGTGAGGTCCCACAGCTCCGCCGTGCCCGCGTCGGTCGGTGCGGAGGCGTACGTCGTCACCGCTCGGGTGACGATCCAGTGGGGACCCCCGTACGTGTCCACCAGCGGCGTGCCCCGGAGCTGCACGGTGACACGGTCTCCGTGCCGGTTCCGCAGCACCACGTCACTCGTCCACGGTTCCCAAGCGGCCAGGTGGCGCCGCATCGAGACGGGCAGCCGCGCGGCGAGCAGGCCGGCGGCCTGCCGACCCACCACTTCCTCGCGCCGGTAGCCGAGCAGTCGCCCGGCTCCGGCGCTCCACATCATGACGAGTCCGCGGGCGTCGATGACGACCGCGAAGTCGTCGGGTGCGGCTACTCCCCTTACTCCTGTGGTCGTGTCGGGCTCGTATTCCATGGGATATCCCGACCTCGTTCCTGCCGCACCCCGGCACGGCGCCGCGCCACCCGTCATGGGCGCTGCCTCCAGCATCCCGCCGCGGGACACGGCGCTCAACCGGCCACGGCAGGCCGGACGGCCGACGTGCCTCGGGGAACAGACTTGCGGGGCGTCGTCCGGGGGCCCCGCTCGACGAGGGCGTCTGCCGCATCCCTCAGCGTGCGATGCGAGGCGGTCGCCCCCTCGCTCCGGATCCGAACGGCGCCCGGGCCGCCGGGCGGCGTGCCGGTGACGTCCGCCCCTGCGGCATGTACGCGTACGGCCCACGGCCTCGGCGCGCACCGCCGAAGGCCGTGTCCGGCTGCCCACGCCCGCGTCGGCGGGCGGTGGGCCCGCGGGGGCCGGTACACGAGGCGCCCATCACTCTCGTCCCGTCGGTACGTCGAAGCGCTTCGACTACGCAGTCATGTCGCTGAGCTGTCCATACAGCAGGGCAGAGCTATCAGTTGTGGTCGGGACCCTTGTTTCGCACGGGAATTGTCCGCTAGTTTGCGCCTGGTGGTGAAGCGCTTCGAAACCGGCCACAGGAGGGCCGCCTCGAAAGGGCCCATATGACCGAGGAACTCGGGGCCTTCCACTGGGGGCACGCGGCACTTCGCCTCGACATGGTCTTCCCCGACGACGGCAGCACGCGCCTCACATAGCACCCGGTGAGGGCGGAGCCTGCCGGCTGCGCTCGCCCACGGTGGGCTGCCTGACCCGGCACGGCGAGTCCGGATTCGCCCCACCACGACACGCCCACATCACGAACCGACGAGAGGACCTACCGGGTGCCCCCTCTGCGCCAGCCGGACGGACGCTCCACCAACCCCGTGATCCCCGGCTTCCACCCCGACCCCAGCGTCTGCCGCGTCGGCGACGACTACTACCTGGCCTGCTCCAGTTTCGAGTACTTCCCCGGGGTGCCCCTCTTCCACAGTCGTGATCTGGTGCACTGGACGCAGATCGGCAACGTGCTGGACCGGCCGGAGCAACTGCGCCTGCCCTCCTGCATGCCGTCCTCCGGCGGGATCTACGCCCCCACCCTGCGCCACCACGACGGCCGCTTCTGGCTGATCGTCACCAACTGCAGCGAGGGCGGCGGCAATCTGATCGTCACGGCCACCGACCCCGCCGGACCGTGGTCGGACCCCATCTGGGCGCCGGGCGTCCCCGGCATCGATCCGGACCTGGTCTGGGACGAGGACGGCACCTGCTGGTGCACGGTCGCCGGGGTCTCCCAGGTCCGTATCGACCCGTCCACCGGTCAGACGCACGGGACACCGCACAGGCTCTGGTCCGGCGGTCCGGACGCCAAGGCTCCGGAGGCGCCGCACCTGTACCGGATCGGCGACTACTGGTATCTGCTCATTGCCGAGGGCGGCACCGAACGCGGCCACGGTGTCTCGATCGCCAGGGGCCGTACGCCCGCCGGCCCGTTCGAGCCGTGCCCGGCCAACCCGATCCTCACCCATCGCGGCACCGATCACCCTGTCCAGAACACCGGGCACGCCGACCTGGTCCAGGGCCCCGACGGCTCCTGGTGGACGGTGCTGCTCGGGGTCCGGCCGGGCGGTGGCACCCCGGGCTGGCACGTGCTCGGCCGGGAGACCTTCCTGGCACCCGTGACCTGGGTGGACGACTGGCCGGTCGTCGGCGAGGTCGCCCTGGACCTGCCCGAACCGCCGTGGCCGCTCTCCCCCGGCCCCGTCGAGGGCCACCGGGACGACTTCGAGCTCGCCGAGCTGCGACCGTCCTGGATCTCCCTGCGCGACCGGCCGGCCGAGCACTGCACCCTCAAGGAGCGCCCGGGATGGCTGACGCTCCGCGCGCGGGGCGGCTCCCTCGACGAGCCCGACGTGGTGTTCACAGGCAGGCGCCAGCAGCATCCGTCGTGCCGGGCGCGCGTTCTGGTGGACACCGCTGAGGGAAGCGGTGGTCTGGCGGTGCGGCTCGACGAGCGGCATCACTACGCGATCGAGGTCTCGGGCACGCGGGTCCGGGTGGTCGCGCGCGTGGGCTCCCTGCGCACGGTCGTGGCCGCGCGCTCCGTGCCCGCCGGGCCGGTCGTCCTCGCCGTCACGATCTCGGAACCGCCCTCTCCGCACGGGCCGTGCACAGGACCCGACGTCGTCTCCCTGGGCGTCGAACAGCCCGACGGCACGTTCACCGAGCTCGCGAACCTCGACGGCCGTTACCTGTCGACCGAGGTCGCCGGCGGCTTCACGGGCCGGGTCATCGGCATGTACGCCGTGGAGGGCACCGTCCACTTCGACTGGTTCGACTACCGGCCCCTCGACCGCTGAGCCAGGCTCTCTCCCTCCGCTGACGGGGATCAGGACCAAGCCGGCCGGTGATCGCGACCAGGGCGTCGACGCCACGCTCGAGGCCCGGTTCTCCAAGGGGCCGCCTGACAGATCGACGTGGCCACCCACGGCACTCCGGTGCTGACGAACGCCACGGGCACGGCCGAGAAGTTCACCATTCCCATGAAGTACCGGGGTGACCGGCTGGCGACCATGGAGGCCCGTACCCCGTCGGCACCGCCGGTCAGGTGGTCCTCGTGCGACTCCCTTCCGGGCGTGCCGGGACCGGGCCTCGGCGCCGGGCTGTCTCGGTGCGCTCCCGATGGCGCCGTGGCCGGTGGACGACGTCCCTCACGTGCGGTTCCACTTCTGGCCGGCCTGACCGTTGCAGGTCCACAGGACCAGCGGGGTTCCGTTGGTGGTGGCGGCGCCGTTGACGTCGAGGCACAGCCCGGCGCGGACGTTGCGGATCGACCCGTCGGTGCCGACGGTCCACTTCTGGTTGTCCTGGCCGTTGCAGGGCCAGGAGATGACCCGGGTCCCGTTGGCGGTGCCCCGCTCGTATGCGTCCAGGCACTTGTCGCCGAAGACGCGGATCTCACCACCGGCCCAGGTGGTCCACAGCTGGTTGGCAGCCGTGTGACAGTCCCAGATCAACGCCGTGGCCCCGGCCGCGGTGGAGGCTTTGTCCACGTCCACGCACCGGCCGGACGCGCTGCCGCGCAGCCGCGAGGTGGTGGCCGCCAGCGGGCTGCCGCCGCTCACCCGGAACACGGCCACGCCGTGCGCGGGGACGCTCGCCGAGATCTGCCCGGATGTGCTCGACGTGCCGCCGGACCACAGGTCGGTGAGCGTGAACGGGCCGCCGGCCAGGCCGACTTGCGCGGCGGTGGTCGTGATCGTGGCCGTGCCGCCTCCCCGGTTGAACAGGCCCACCGCGACGGAGCCGTCGGACAGGGGCTTGGCGAACACCTCGGTGCCGCCGTCGTCGCGCACCCTGCGACCACCCGCGCCCAGCGGGTCCTGGTTCACCGCCAGGAGACGCGGATTGCGCAGGATCGCGCTCACGTCGGCGGACATGGTGCGGATGTCGTTGCCGGCCATGAGCGGGGCACTCAAACCCAGCGGAGGGGTGAGCGCCGGGCTGCCGGGTGCGGCGGAGGCGGTGGAGTGAGCGGAGGCCGTCACCGACGCGGTGATCGTCAGCGCGGCGGCCGCGAGGAGACGGAGCAGTCGTCTGCCTGATCGTATGGGCACCTCGGGTTCCTTTCGTCGGCACGCCGACACGAGACAAGGGATGGCTGCTGAACCGCCGTCCACCCTTAGCAGGTACATGACAGTGACGATCATTCGAGATTTCGACCGGCTTTCGGATCGTCGACGCCACGGATACTAGGGAGGTGGCCGAGCTTGTCAACCGTGCCGACCGTGCGGGATGCCCATCAGCGCACGCTCCACCACGGACCGCGAGACAGCGAAATTTTCGGAGAGTCGCACGAATCATGCGAGACCTATTGACGGGAGCTCTCCACCCCCTAGCATCCAGGACGCTCGCGAGTCGACACCCGTTCTCCATCTCGAACACGACAGAGGGAGCGACGCATGGATATGTCATGTTCTCGTCAATTCATGGATCGTCGCCGGGTACTTGCCGCCGGCACCGGCTTGGTCACCGGTGCGTTCCTGCCGCTGGCCGGAGCCTCCCGGTCCGCCGCGGCGGCCCCGGCATACACGAACCCGGTCATCTGGCAGGACTTCGCGGACATCGACGTCATCCGCGTCGGCGCCACCTACTACGCCTCCGCCTCCACGATGCACTACTCACCCGGGGCGCCGCTCCTGCGTTCGTACGACCTTGTGAACTGGGAGATCGCCGGTCACTCGGTGCCCGTCCTCGACTTCGGCGCCAAGTACGACCTGAACGGTGCCCGTGGCTACGTCCGGGGCGTCTGGGCGTCGTCGCTGGCCTACCGGCCGAGCAACAGGACCTTCTACTGGCTCGGCCAGATCGACTTCGCCAGGACCTACGTCTACACCGCGACCGACGTCGAGGGTCCGTGGAACCGGCACACGACGATCAGCACGCCCTACTACGACGCGGGCCTGCTCGTCGACACCGACGACACCCTCTACGTGGCGTACGGGAACACCACCATCAGCGTGGCCCAGCTCTCGCGCGACGGGCGCACCCAGGTCCGCACGCAGCAGGTGTTCACCACACCGTCGAGCGTCGGCACCTTGGAGGGCTCGCGCTTCTACAAGATCAATGGGCAGTACTACATCTTCCTGACCCGCCCCGCCAACGGCCAGTACATCCTGAAGTCGTCGAGCGGCCCCTTCGGCCCCTACACGATGCGGCAGGTCCTGCTCGACCTGCGCGGGCCGATCCCCGGCGGTGGCGTGCCGCACCAGGGCGGGCTGGTCCAGACGCAGAACGGCGCGTGGTACTACATGGCCTTCGTGGACGCCTACCCCGGCGGCCGGGTGCCCGCCCTGGCGCCGGTCACCTGGACTCCGGACGGCTGGCCCGTCGTACACCTCGTGAACGGCGCGTGGGGCACCTCGTACCCCAGGCCTGCCGTGCCCACCCCACCTCGTCAGGTCACCCCCATGATCGGCGTCGACACCTTCGACGGCACGCGCCTCAAGCCGAGGTGGGAGTGGAACCACAACCCGGACAACACCAAGTGGTCCGTCGGCAACGGACTGACCCTGCGGACCGCGACCGTCACCAACGACCTGTACTGGGCCCGCAACACCCTCACCCACCGCATCCAGGGGCCCACCTCCACCGCGACAGCCCTGCTCGACTTCTCCGCGATGCGGGACGGAGACCGGGCCGGACTCGCGCTGCTGCGTGACTCCTCCGCCTGGATCGGTGTGAAGCGCGACGGCGGCGCGACACGGGTGGCGATGGTCGACCGGCTGACCATGGACGGCAACTGGAACACCACCGGCACCGGCACCGAGGTCGCGAACGCCACCGTCTCCGGCACCCGCGTCTGGCTTCGCGCGAGCGCGGACATCCGCCCCGGAGCGGCCCGCCCCGGCACCTTCTCCTACAGCACCGACGGCACCCACTTCATCCGCCTCGGTCCGGCCTTCTCCCTGGGCAACGACTGGCGGTTCTTCATGGGCTACCGATTCGCCCTCTTCAATCACGCCACCCAGGTGCTGGGCGGCGCGGTCCGCGTCTCGCGGTTCGAACTGTCGACCCCCTGATCCGATCTCAGGCTGGAGACGGGCCGATCACGGAGTATTCGGCACGGAGCCGCGGAGAAGACACAGGGCGAGTCCAAGCAGGGCGTGCACCACCGCTCGACGGTCCGCCTGCCGACAGCGAGGGCGGCGGTCCTGAGGATCGCCGAGCACCTCCTGGCACGCGCCCACGTGCAGGTCAGCGGGTCGATGGCGCGGTCTGCCGTGCACCGGTACGGGAAGGCTGGGATGCTGAGGAAGGAAGCGCTGCCCAGGACATGGCCCGGACCCGACAGGGGTGATGAGCACCGTGGCGGACATCCATGCGAGTGCTCAAGGATCCGCGGTTCCCATTGTTCCGGCGCTGTCGCCCACCGACCCTCTGGGCGATCCGTTTCTGCGCACCCGGTTCGCCCTCCCCGCGAGGCCCCGGACGTACCTGCGGCGACAGCGGCTCGTCGACCACCTCGACCAGGCGCTCAGAACGCCGCTGACCCTGCTCAACGGCCCGGCCGGAGCCGGCAAAACCCTGCTGGCCGCCGATTGGGCCTCCGGGCTGGGACCGCCGGTCGCGTGGGTCACCCTCGACCGAGGCGGCGACCATCGCCCCGGGGTCTTCTGGTCCTACGTCCTGCAGGCTCTGCGCGCCTGTGGCGCACCGGCATCCGACGCGGTCGGGGCCCCTGACAACGCCTCCAAAGTGGGCGACAGGCTCCTGTCCTCACTTGCCGCGGAACTGAGCGTCCGAGACCGGCCCGTGCTCCTCGTGCTCGACGCGTACGACCGTGTGACCGATACGAACGTCGCGGAGCAGTTGGAGTTCGTGCTGCACCACGCGGGCCCGGGTCTGCGCCTCGTCCTGGTCACCCGCACCGAACCGCTGCTCCCGTTGCATCGCCACCGGGCGGTCGGCGACCTCACGGAGATCCGCTCCGCGGAACTGGCCTTCACTCCCGAAGAGGCCGCCACACTGCTCGAACTGCACGGCGTTGACGTTCCGATCCAGGCAGCGCGGAACCTGGTGGACCGGACCCGGGGCTGGGCGGCCGGTCTGAGCCTGTCCGCCCTGGCCGCCAGGGAGAGCTCCGACCCCGAGCACTATTTGAAGGAGTTCGAAGCGGACCGCAGCACGGTCGCGGACTTCCTGCTCGCCGAGGTTCTCAAGGGACAGACGCCGCAGGCACAGGACCTCTTGCTGCGCGTCAGCGTCCTGGAGCGCTTCTGCCCCGATCTGGCCAACGCGCTGACCGGCCGTATCGATGCCGAACCCCTTCTCACCGGACTGCACCGCCAGAACGCGTTCGTCGAACGTCTCGAGCACACGTGGTACCAGCTCCATCCGCTGTTCGCGGAGATACTGCGGGCGCACCTGCGCGTTCGCCTGCCCGGAATGGAGCCGGAACTCCACAGACGGGCCGCGCGGTGGCTGCGTCGTCACGGCCACCTGCCGGAGGCACTCGCCCACAGCGCCGCCGCGGACGACTGGGATCTCGCGGCCGGTGCCCTTGTGGACGACCTGGCGATCGGTCGACTCTTCACCGGTCCGGGCTCACACGACCTGGCGCGGCTGTTCTCCCCCATGGGGCCCGAGGCGAGAAGCCCGGCCACGGACCTCGTGCGTGCCGCCCACGACCTGTCCCACCACGACGTCGATCATGGCCTGGCCCGTCTGCACCACGCCCAGGAGCAGCTTGCCGGTGATGCCCGCGACGTCGCGGCCGCCCGGCTGAGCTGTGCACTGCTGGAAGCCCTGGCCGCCCGGCTTGCCGGATGCCCCGCACGGGTGGAGGAGGCCGCCGAGTCGGCCGCTGGACTACGGCAGGAGGTACCGGCTCACCTCCTGGACAAGCATCCCGAACTCACGGCCCTGTTGCTGACCCATGTCGGCTCGACGCTCCTGTGGGCCGGGCGTTTCCGGGACGCTCGTGCCGTCCTGACCACCGTGGCCGGGGCTCCCGGTGCGGCATCCACCAAGGCGCCCCGGGAGGAGGCGATGGGACACCTGGCCCTGCTCGACTACCTCAACGGCTGGCCCGGCAGGGCGGAGCGCAAGGCGCTGGCCGCGCTGCCCGAGGCCGATCGGCCCGGTTCGGCCCAGCCGTCCGGATCCGGGATCGGACGGCTCGTCCTGGCCGCCGTGGCCGTCGACCGCGACGAACTGGACCGGGCTCAAGCCCTCATCGACGAAACGGCCGCTCTCCCCTTGAGCACACGTGATCCCGTGATGGCCGCGGGGCGAGCCCTCGCCGCAGCACGCCTCCTCATGGCCAGGGGGGAGATGCGCGCCGCTGTGGAGGCGGCCGACCCGGCCGTCCCCGCCGCCGTGACTTCCCCATGGGCGACGAGCCGGGAAGCGCTCGTCTCCTCGGCCGCCCACCTGGCCGAGGGTCGGCCGGACAGAGCCACCGAGGTGCTCCGGGCCGTCTCCGTCGACCAGCCCGTGTGCGCTGTGGAGGCCGCGTCGATCCAGCTCGCCGCACGACGTCCCGCGGCAGCCCTCGACCTGCTCGACAGCCTCCACGCCGAGGAACGGACCGGCCCGGCGGTGTCAGTGGGGGCAGCGCTGGTGAGGGCCCGGGCCGCCGACGCGGCCGGAGACACCGCCACCGCCCGCAAGCTCGTGGCGCGGGCACTCCTCGACGCCCGGCGTGAGCGGCTGCGGCGTCCGTTCCTGGATGCCGGGGCATGGATCCGGCCGCTCATCACCACGGGTCCGCTGCACGATCTGGCGGCAGGCTGGCTGACGCCCGCTCCGCCGCCCCGCGGCGAGCGGCCTGGACCGCAGCCGCCGCCCGCACCGCTCGTCGCGGTGGAGCTGAGCGCACGCGAGCGGGATGTCCTGGAGCGTTTGGCCCGGATGATGTCGACGGAGGAGATCGCCGCCGATCTCTGTCTGTCGGTGAACACGGTGAAGACCCACCTCAAGAGCATCTACCGAAAGCTGGCGGTGAACCGGCGGGGCGAGGCGGTGCGCCGAGCACGCGGCCTTCGGATGCTGTGAGGACGTGGCGCGGCGGCGGCACCGCCACCGAGGCGGCGGCGGACGGCAGGGACATCGACCGAGGCGGGAGGCGCCGTCCGCCCTCTCCCCCGTCGGCAGGACCCGACACTGAGGCCACGGTCACCGTCATCCGGCCCACCACCGCTCTGTATGCGCTGGTCATGGCCGCTTTCATGTCGTCGACGCAGCACCGCGGCTCATGGCCGTCACCGGCCGGGTCACCTGCTTCGGGTGAGGTCGAACCGGGCAGGGGGGTGGACGATGACGGAAAGGGCGCCATCCGCCTGTCTTGGGCAGCCGTGGGAGGACAAGCTCGTGCGCTACGAGATCCGCGTCGAGGGGCATCTCTCGGAGACACTGGCCAAAGCGTTTCCGGAGCTGGGCCATGTGGTGATGGCCGGCCAGACGGTCCTGTTCGGCCCGGTCGTGGACGAAGCGCACCTGTACGGGCTGCTGGCGCGCTGCCAGTCACTGGGACTGCGTGTCGTGGAGATGCGGCCGGTGCCGGAATGAGGCGACCGGCACGCCGTGTGTCCGGTCGCCCTGGGCCTATCAGATGGCGGAGGGGAACCCGCCGGCCCTGGGGGGCGAGCAGCGGGAGGTGCTGTGCGGGGCCCGTACAGCACGCCTGCCCTCGGGAGAGATACGAGACCGCCGACCGCAGCAGCCGGTGAACAGCAACAGCGGTGCGAGCAGCGGCATTCGGCGTATGCTTCCACCCGCCCGGTGCGGCTCGCGGCGGGCTGCCGCTCGCGTACTCGGACCGGCGCGGGTGATCGTACTCAGCCGCTGCGGTGGCCGGACGCGGGGTGAGGTCGCGGCGGCGCTTGTACACCTCGGCAAGGTGCACGGCTCCCTGGCGGCGGGCCGCCACGGCCCCTGCCTCGTCAACCGGGCAGGACCCGGCCCACCTCATCGGTGGGGCCGCCAGGCCGTGTCCTGCCGAGTCTCATCCGGCGGCCGTGGTCACTCAGCCTCCGCTCTTGCGCCGGAACGACCGCTGATTCGCGGCCGGGCCGTGCGCGCCGCGGATCTTCGACCCGTGGGTGTTGGCGGCGAGGTCGGCGGCGTCCGCCTGCATGCCGCGCTTGCGCGCCAGAGCCTCCCGAAACTTGCGCTTCAGGTCGGACTGACCCTCATCGACGGGCGAGAGGTCGGTGTTCTCGGCGTCAGCCGACTCCGATCCTTCTTGCGCTGCGGACTCTGCGGCCATGGTGACCTCCTGGGCTAGGACGCTGGAGAGCACAGCTTGTCATGCCGGGCACCGCGTGAGCGCCGCCGTCGGCAACGCCGAGCGCCGTGGCTCATGGCTGTCGCCCAGGCGCGTGAGCTGTCACGTTGTCGCGGGCCGGTCGCCTCCGAGACGAACCGGTCCTCGAGCCCGCCGAAGTCGGCGGCCGTGGAGCAGTCGGCCGCCGTCGGCAAGGATCAGCGTCAGAACAGCCGCCCCTGGCAGCCTTGTCGGGCAGCGCGCGGAGCGGGCCGGCCGGTTACCGCCGGGGCCGGTTCGTCGCCGAAGAGGGGGGCCGTGCCGCACTCGTCCAGCTCGGCCGGGATCCGTCCGTCCACCTCCGCGCGCGGCGGCGCGTCACGGTCGAACTCCTCCGGAGTCATGCACACCCAGTCGCGGCCACCCTGCTCATCCACTCGTCGTCACCGCCCCTCCCCCGGGCCCACCCCCGGAATGCTTCCCGGGATCAAGTGCCGCCCACCCATGATCAGTTCCACCATCGGGGCATGTCCGAACACCCGGGTCCGGATGGCCCACGAGCCGCAGCCGTCACGGCCCGCCATGGTGCGCGGACCGACCTTGAACCCATCGACGACAAAGTATGGACATGACAAGCAAGAGTCTCCGCGGGTGACGGTCGTGTGGAACGGCACGAAGGTCCACGACGACCTCGCCCTCGACAGACCCACCGCCTCGGGCCGGTCCGGGACACCGGCGGCGGGAGCGATACGGCTCCAGGACCACGGCAACAAGGTCCGCTTCCGCAACATCCAGGTGCGCCTCTGCGGTGAGCCGTCACCGACAAGGTCCGGCACCGTGGACAGCGGGGGGCCGGTGACGTCGGCAACCGGCCCCCTGCGCGGAGCCCCAGCACCCTGCCGGGCGTGGCTCCCCCTCCGGTTGTCCGACCGTCCACCCGGGCGCGCCACGGCGGCCCTCCCCGCCCCGTCCGGCCCGCGCTCCATGAGCCGGACCGGCCGCGGCTGCGGCACGATGGAGACGTGCGGATGCGACCAGTGCTGATCTTCGACGGGGACTGCGGCTTCTGCACCACGTCGGTGGGCGTCGTCCAGCGTCTGGTGCGGCCCCGGTGCGAGGCCGTGGCATGGCAGCACGCGGGTCTCGCGTCGCTCGGCGTCACTGCGGAGCGTGCCCGGTACGAGGCCCTGTGGGTGACACCCACCGGGCGGGCGTACGGCGGTGCGCAGGCCGTGGCGAGGATCCTGCTGAGTGGGGGCGGCGTGTGGTCCGTCGTGGGAGCGGTCCTGACTCTGCCGCCCGTGCGCTGGGCCGCGCACGGCATCTACCGCCTGGTGGCCGCCAACCGTGGGCGACTGCCGGGAGGGACGGCGGCATGCGCGCTCCCCGGAGCCAGGACGCGCCGGGAGCGGTCCGCATAGTCCCCGGCGCGCCGCGTGCCCCGGAAGGTCGGGGAGCGTGACGGGCGAGCCAGGCGGTGCGCCGCGCTGGAAACGGCCGACGGCACGGGCGAGTGGCGAGTGGCGAAGACGCCGTTCGCCGTCAGCGACGGGGGTGAGACGGGAGGCCGTCGAGGTTGGCTCCCTCGGCCTCGGCCGCGTCGGCCAGGGCCTCGGCAGCGGCCTCCTCGGCCTGGGCCTTGTCGCTGGCCGCCTGGGAGACCATGTCGTCCGGGGGCTTCTCGCGGGTGGCCGACGACTGGGGCAGCACCTCGGTGAAAGCGCGGGACACGCCCTGGAGCGCGGCGGTGATCTCGCTGGGGATCACCCAGAAGTTGTTGCCCGAGCCTTGCGCGAGCTGGGGCAGGGTCTGCAGGTACTGATACGCGAGCAACTTGGGGTCGGGGTCGTTGCGGTGTACGGCCTGGAACACCTCGTCGATGGCCCGGGACTGGCCCTCGGCCTGGAGGATCGCGGCGGTACGGTTCCCTTCCGCGCGCAGGACGGCGGCCTGTTTGTCGCCTTCGGCGGTGAGGATCTGCGACTGGCGCTGCCCCTCGGCGCCGAGAATCGCCGCCCGCTTGTCCCGCTCGGCCCGCATCTGCTTCTGCATGGCGTCCTTGATGGACTGCGGCGGGTCGATGGCCTTGATCTCCACCCGGTTGACCCGCAGCCCCCATTTTCCGGTGGCCTCGTCCAGGACTCCACGCAGCTGGCTGTTGATGGTGTCCCGTGAGGTGAGGGTCTTCTCCAGGTCCATGGACCCCACGACGTTGCGCAAGGTGGTGACAGTGAGCTGCTCGACCGCCTGAAGGAAATTCGCGATCTCGTAGAAGGCCGCTCGCGGATCGGTGACCTGGAAGTACAGAACGGTGTCGATCTCGACGACGAGATTGTCCTCGGTGATGACCGGCTGCGGTTTGAAGGAAACCACCTGTTCCCGGAGATCGATCACCGGATGAACGCGGTCGATGTAAGGGATCACGAGGCTGAGGCCCGGATTGAGGGTCCGGTGGTAACGACCGAGGCGCTCGACATTGCGAGCGCGTGCCTGGGGCACGATACGGACCGCTCGCACCACGGTGAAAACCGCGATCAAGGCGACGATCAGGCCGGCGATCAAAAAGGCCGAGGTTTCCATGGTTTCAGTCCCGGGGGTAGACGATCGCGGTGGCGCCGTTGATCTCCATGACGTCGACGGTCTTTCCGGCGGGAATCACCAGCGTCTCGTCGTAGGCGCGGGCCGTCCACTCCTCACCGTCGATGCGGACCCTGCCCCCCAGGCCCGTTACCTCTGAGACGACATAGGCACCCTTGCCGACCAGTGCCTCCACGCCGAATCTCGTCGTCTGGGGCTGGAGTACATGGCGCAGCGCCAGGGGGCGTACGAAAATCAAGGTGACGGTGGCCACGAGGGTGAACACCAGGAACTGGAACG
The DNA here is from genome assembly GCF_040303285.1 of Streptomyces sp. NPDC096046. NCBI lineage: Bacteria > Bacillati > Actinomycetota > Actinomycetes > Kitasatosporales > Streptomycetaceae > Streptomyces > Streptomyces sp. NPDC096046. The sequence continues at coordinate 131,922 of NZ_JBEOSZ010000016.1, forward strand.
GCAGCGGCAGCCCGACCGCGGCGGACCCCGCAGTGACCAGCGCGGCCGCACTGAGCATTCCGAGCGCGGCAGTGAGGGTGAAGATTTCAGCCGCAGCCAATACCGCTGCGATGATCAACCAGATCAGCCATGGATCCATTGCGTGCCTCTTCTGACCGGTGTGGTTGCGGAAGGGCCTGACCTCCATCATTGCACCCTGATACGGCACAGCCGGGATACCCCCCGGAGACGGGAACCCAGCCGAATGACCGGAGACCTGCCCGTGCGATATGGATTCCGAGCAAGCTGCTTCGATCTTTGGGACCGTTTTACCCACGTGGAAAGATCCGTGAACCCGCTCGAAGCGGTCAGGCCGAGCGCGGAGGCCGTCCGGGCCAGGCGGGGGGTGCCGTGATCGCCGGCAGGGCCCCGCCACGCCTCAGGCCCGACGCGCCGCCGAGCATGGCCCGGCTCCGCTGTCCGCCGTGCTCACGGCGCGTCCGGACCGCGTGGCCGCCCCGGCCCGTCACTGACACGCATCCCGCGTGCGCCCCGGTCGCTCCCCCGCGGTCACTCGCTCGTCACTCCTTCATCCCGATGGCGTCCACCGGACGGACACGGAGCACCGAGCGGGCGGGCAGCATCGCCCCGGCCATGGCCAGCAGCGCCGTCGACCCGACGATCGCGAGCCAGCCCAGCACCGGCACCGTCGGTATCGGTGTGCCGGTCAGCGCCAGCGCGACCAGAGCCAGCGGCGGCACCGACAGCAGCGTTCCCAGCAGCCCTCCGACGGCTACCACCGTGAAGCTCTCGAGCCGCACCATGCCCAGCACCTGCGACCGGCTGCCGCCGGTCAGCCTCAGCAGCGCGAACTCCCTGCGCCGGGACACGGTGTTCATCGCCTGGGTGTTGACGACGGTGAGAGCGGTGTAGGCGATGATGACACCCACCACCACGTAGTTCACCCACGCCATCGCGCTCTGCTCCTCGACCCGGGCGTCGGCCGCCAGTGCTCCGATCGGCTCGGCTCCCGGATAGGTCCGTGCCAGAGCGGACAGCCGGTGCGCGACGTCGTCGGAGGCACCGGGATCCGACCGGATCAGCACCGACTGGTCGACGCCCGCCGTGGTGTGGGACAGGAGCAGGTCGTGGTCGAAGGTGAGGTCGGCGAAGCCGAGTCCCCTGCCGTACACGGCGATCACCTCACCGGTGAAGGGCGTTCCGTCCCCGAGGTACAGCCGCGCCCGGTCCCCGACGTCGAGCCCCAGCCACGAGGCGGCCGTGGTGCTGAGAGCCACCGTGTCCGGAGCCAGAGCCGACAGCTTCCCCCTGCGTTCGTCCAGGTCGACGGTGGCGGACAAGGCCGACGGCTGGAGTCCCTGCGCGCTCAGGGAGACGGCTTCCTCCGTGCCGAGCAGCGAACCCACACCGACCGCCTTGGACCGCACCACACCGGTGGCGGCCGTCACCCCCGGCAGTTCGGCGGCCCGGTGCGCGAGCTCCGGAGACATCCCGGTGGGAGCGGCGAGCACGTGATCGGCGACCGTGCCGGAACGGATCTCATCGGTGGACCGGCTCAGCTGAGTGGTCTGGGTGAAGACGACGGTCGCCGCGAAGGAGACGGCCAGGACGATCGGGGTGACCGCGGCCGCCGTCCGGGCGGCACGGGCACGTGAGTTGGCCGCCGCGAGCCAGCCGGTGACGCCGGTCCGGTCGAGGAGCGGGGCGAGGAGGGCCGTGGCGGTGCGGCTGATCAGCGGACCGAGGACCGCGGCGGCGATCACGAGCAGCAGGACGAGGGAGTTGGCCAGACCGACCAGGGTGAGGAAGTCGGCGCGGAAGCCGAGGCCGAGACCCAGTACGCAGACGGCCGGCGCGAGCAGGACACCGCCGGTGATCAGACGGCCCCTGCCGAGGCGCGCGGGATCGGCGGAGGCCTCGCGCAGCGCCTCCGTGGGGCGGACGCGGGCAGCCCTGCGGGCGGCGACGAGGGCCGCCGCCCCCGCGATCAGGACCGTCACGCCGACGGCGGTGAGGAACGGGAGCGGGCCGACGACCGGCCGGAAGTCCGGCGGCACCAGGCCGCGTCCGGCGAACTGTCCGCTCAGCCAGTGGACCACCCCGACGCCGAGAGGGCAGCCGAGCACGCCCGCGACGAGACCCGTCACCGCGGACTCCGCCGTGATCATGCGGTACAGCTGCCCCGGCGTGGTGCCGATCGCGCGCAGCAGGGCCATCTCGCGATGGCGGTGGCGGACGGCGAGGGACGTCGTGGCGCACAGCACGAACACGGCCACGAGCAGCACGTTGCCGCCGATGGCGGTCGCCAGCTCCACGAGGTTGGCCGCACCGACCGCGATGTCGGTGAATTCCGCCTCGCCGCGTTCGTCACCCGTGTACACCGCCGCGCGGTGCCCGGCCAGCACCCGTTCGACGGCGGGCACCACCTGCGAGGACGGTGTACCCGGCGTGGTGAACACGCCGAAGGCGTCGACGGACGCACCGGACAGGGGTGCCAGCCGCTGCATCGCGGCCCCGGAGGCGTAGAGCACCGACTGCCGTGGAGTGCGGTCCCCGTCGAGGGCCACCAGTCCGGCGACCTTGAAGGTGAGCGGAGTGGACGAGGTCATGAGCCGTACGCTGTCGCCGGTCCGCAGCCCGGCCCGGGCCGCGAGACGGGTGTCCAGGACGACCTGCTGGGCACCTTGCGGCGCGTGCCCTTCGGTGAGGCGGAATCCTCCCAGGACTCGGCTCGACCAGGTGTGCGCCTGCGGGACGGCCCCGTTGGCGCCGGTGACGGCACGGTCCGCGTCCGGCAGACGGACCGTCACGCGGCGGTCGGGCACCACGGAGGCGACACCGTCGACCGCGGCGAGATCGCGGGCCAGGGAGGCGTCGAGTCGTGGTCGTTCGAGCAGCGGCTGGGAACTGCGGTACTCGGATCCGTCGGCGGACCTCACGTCGAGGTCGACGGCCTGACGGCCCGCGACGATCAGTGGGGCTCTGTCGTACCGTTCGGGTGGCAGGACGGAGCGCAGCCCTGATTCCAGGAGTACGCCGCAGGCGCTGACCACGGCCGCACCGAGCAGGAGCGCGGTGAACGTGGCGGCGAAGGCCCCCGCGCGGGCGCGCAAGGTGGCCAGGGCGATACGCAGCATCAGCGGGTCCTCCGCAGCTCGGTCATGACGCTCTTGACCTGAGCGGCGGACGGCGCGTCCACACGGCGGACCACGCGTCCGCCGGCGAGGAAGACGACCTGGTCGGTGCGCTGGGCGGCGACCGGGTCGTGCGTGACCATCACCACGGTCTGGTGCAGGTCGGTCACCGCCTGCCGGAGCAGCGCGAGGATGTCGTCGGCCGTGTCCGGGTCGAGTGCGCCGGTCGGCTCGTCCGCGAAGATCACTTCAGGGCGGGTGATGAGGGCGCGGGCGACGGCGACCCGCTGCTGCTGCCCGCCGGAGAGTTCCGAGGGGCGGCGGCCGAGCAGGCCCACGAGTCCGACCGCGGCCGTGACACCGCGGACCGAGTCGTGGTCGGTTCCCTCTCCGGCCAGCCGCAGCGGCAGGGTGATGTTCTGCTCCACGGTGAGCGACGGCAGCAGGTTGAAGGCCTGGAAGACGAACCCGATACGGGTCCGGCGGAACCGGGTGAGCCGCCTCTCGTCCAGCTCGCCGAGGTCCTGCCCGCCGAGCCGCACCGTTCCGGAGGTCGGCCGGTCGAGCCCGGCGGCGCAGTGCAGGAAGGTGCTCTTCCCGGAGCCGGACGGGCCCATGACTGCGGTGAAACCGCCGGCGGCGATGCCGGTGCTGACGTCGTCGAGTGCGACGACCGCGGACGATCCACGGCCGTACTTCTTGGTCACCTCGGTCAGCCGAACGGCGGTTGCTGACGGATCGATGCCGACGGGGGCGCCGGGTTGCGCTTGCCGACTGTGTGCTCCGAGCATGTGGGACCTCTGGGTCGTCGGTGGGTGAGGGGTCCTTCCAGTCCACCGGCGTCCGGGGTCCGGAGCCTCCGTCCTCACGTCGAATCACACCCTCCGCCCGGCGGGTGAGGAAGACGACCGCTTCCACCGGCCGGACGAGACCGGGTGGCGTCCCACCACGCCATGCGCGACGCGTCTCCTCCTCACGGAGGAGGCCGGGAGGAGGAAGGGGGGCGGCGGGAGTCAGACCTCAGGGTGGGGGACCGGATGAGCAGGCCCTTTACCGTGGGGGGCATGAGAGAACCGGGGTCACTCGCAGGCCGCCAGGTGCCTGCCGCGGTGACGGACGTGACTCTGGCCGTCCTGGCGGCGGCCGCGTGCCTGGCACTGCCGCAGGCGATCCCCCCGGACGGTGTCCCGCTGCGACAGCCGGACCAGTGGTGGCTCGTCCTGGTGCTGTCGTCCACGCTGCCCCTCGCCGTGCACCGTCGTGCGCCGCTGGCCGGGCTGCTGGTCATGGCGGTCGGGGCCGGGACACTGCAGTACCTCGACTACATCCCCCAACTCGCCGGGCCGGAGGGCACGTCGATCGGCCCCACCTACCTGTCCGTGGCCATCGCCGTGTATCTCACGGCCGTGCGGGGCGCGCCCCGCGTGACGGCCCTCGTGGCCACCGTGTTCATTCCGCTCAGCGCGCTGACCGAGGCCTTCCTCGCGCCGCGGGGGCACCGGCTCGCGGCGTCGCTGACCGACGCGGTGCTCCTGCTGGCGGCGTGGGCCCTGGGCCGGCTCTCTCGGGCCCGGACGGCCGTTCGGGACGAGGCCATGCAGCGCGCCGCGGCCCTGGAACGCGAGCAGGCCGCCAACGCACGCGCCGCGGTGATGCAGGAGCGCGCACGGATCGCCCGTGAACTGCACGACATCGTGGCCCACAACGTGAGCCTCATGGTGGTGCAGACCATCGCGGCCGACCGGATCCAGGACCGGTCGCCCGACAAGGCCCACGAGTTGCACGCCGCCGTCGAGCAGACGGGCCGGGACACCGTCACCGAGCTGCGTCGGCTGCTGGACGTGCTGCGCACCGACGAGGAGGAGGAGGGCACACCGTCCAAGGAGCCGCCCCAGCCGACGATCGACGCCCTGCCCTCCCTCGTCGCGGCCGTACGGGCCACCGGTCTGGACGTCGACTACGAGGTCTCCGGCTCCGGGGTCGCGCTGCCCGCCGGGTACCAGCTGACGGTGTACCGCATCGTGCAGGAGGCGCTCACCAACACCGTCAAGCACGCGGGCGCGACGCGTACCCGGGTGCGTCTGGTGTGGGAGGAGGAACCGGAACGGTTGCACGTCCGCGTGTGTGACGACGGACCGGGCGACGCGGCGGGGACCTCCGTGCCCGGATACGGTTCCGGTCATGGTCTGCTGGGGATGCGGGAGCGGATCGCCGCGACGGGCGGCACCCTGCACACCGGTCCTCGGCCGGGCGGCGGCTTCTGCGTCCACGCCGTGCTGGACCCGCCCGACACCGACGGCCCGGCGAACAACGGAGGAACGGGGCACCATGCGGTCCATCAGCGTGCTGCTGGCTGACGATCAGCCGATGATCCGGACCGGTTTCCGGTTCATCCTGGAGGCCGAGCCGGACATCGAGGTCGTCGGAGAGGCCGCCGACGGCCAGGAGGCCGTCGAGGAGACGCGGCGGCTGTCACCGGACGTCGTCCTCATGGACATCCGCATGCCGCGAATGGACGGGGTCGAGGCGACCCGTCTGATCGCCGAGAGCGGGCTGCCCGGCCGGGTCGTCATCCTGACCACGTTCGACCTCGACGAGCACGTGGTCGACGCCCTGCGGGCCGGGGCGAGCAGCTTCCTCGTGAAGGACGGTCCCGCCGATTCCCTGGTCTCGGCCATCCGCACGGTCGCCGTCGGCGAGGCCGTGCTCGCTCCTCGGGTCACCCGGCGTCTGCTGGAGCGTTTCGCCGGCCTGCCGTCGGAGTCGCCGCCGCCCGTGCCGCCGCGCCTGGACGTGCTCACCGGCCGCGAACTGGACGTGCTGCGGATCCTGGCGCGTGGTCTGTCCAACGCGGAGATCGCCGTCGAGCTGAACATCGGCGAGACGACGGTGAAGACGCATGTCGCCCACATCCTCGAGAAGTTCCGCCTGCGTGACCGCGTGCAGGCGGTGATCCTCGCCTACGACTCGGGGCTGGTCTCCCCGCGTCCGGCCCGTGGATCCGAACCGTTCTGACCCGGCAGGACCGGGCCTCGCGCGGCCCTGAGTCCTCTCGTCCTCGTACGCCGCCGCGACCCGCGGCGTGTGCCCGTCACACACAAGGGAGAGTGTCATGGACACCCTGACAGGTCTGCTCGTCGTCCTCGTGGGACTGACCACCATCGCGACCGTGGAGAGCCGGGCCCGTCGGCTGGACCGGCTGATGGCCCGTCTGGACCACAAGCTCGGTCTCCTCATGAACCACCATGGCGTGCCGGACGACGACCCCGCCCTCGCGGAAGTGGCGGCCCTGGTGCGTGCCGGACAGCACGTCCCAGCGATCAAGAAGTACCGCGAGGCCACCGGCGCCGGGCTGGTGGAGGCCAAGCAAGCGGTGGACGCCCTGAAGGAACAGCGGCAATGACGTCACGTGTCAGGTGATCGCAGGTGGCCGGGGGCCGGGCGAGGAGCCGGAGATGTCCGGCCGATGTACTACCCGGGGCTACGCCCGTGGCTTCCCGGTGCGCCCGGGCCGAGCGGACAGAGCCTTCGCGGGCGGCCGGCGTCCGCCGGGTGCCTCAAGGGGCGTGACTCACGCCCCTTCGGCGTTGTCCCGCCGCAGCGCCGCGCGCAGCCAGTCGTCCGCGGAGCCCGGAGTCGGCCGCGGGCGGCCGCCCGGCGGAGTCAGGACGGCGGCGGCGAGTTCCCAGTACCGGTCCAGGCGCGGCTCTGCCGACAGCCGGGCCGCCAGCGAGCGGCGGAAGTCGGGGGTGTCGCGGCTTCGGTAGGCGCTCGCGTATGCGGCGACGTAGGCGTCCAGCGCCTCGCCGGGATGCGGGTCGCGTGCCCTGCTCAGGAGGGGGGCCGCGAGTTCGAAGGCTTCTGCGAGGCCCGCGTACAGCAGGGCGGCGCCGCCGGCCCCCGCCACTCGGTGCACCTCCGGCTGGGGCTGCCGACCGCCCGGGCAGGGAGCCGTCGTCATGGCGTTCAGCCGGGCGAAGGCGAGTACCTGGGACGGGTGCGGTTCGTCGGGCGGCTGGGGGACGGCCACTTCCAGGAATACCGCGGTTGCCTGACGCGGCATCCGTGGTGGCAGCCAGGCGCGCCAGAACCTGGCCAGGGGTGCGGTGCTCGGCGGGGTGCTCAGCGTGCTGAGCAGCCTCAGCCGACCGGCGCGCTGAGCCGGCGGGCAATCCCGCACCAGGTGGAGTGCCGCTTCCCGCCAGCGCAGGATCTTCACCTCACTGCCGAGCTCACGCAGGCGGCCGTCGACGGCGTTCTCCAGTGCGCGGCCGGTCGCGTCTTCGTCCTCGAGGATGCGGCGTATCTCGGGCAGGGGCAGGTCAAGGCCGCGCAGGGAGCGGATCAGCTGCAGGCGTTCCAGTGCCGGGCCGCCGTAGCGGCGGTGTCCGCCACTGCTGCGGGCGGCTTCGGGAAGCAGGCCCTGGTCGGAGTAGAAGCGGACGGTCTTCACGGTGGCACCGGCGCGTTCGGCGAGCTCTCCGATGCTCCACAACGGCTCGTACGACGTGGACAGTTGAACCTCCCTCAAGGGGAGTTCCTACGGTACCGGTGCGGGGGCCGGGCACACGCCGCGGCCCGCGGACGATGACGTACGCGACGGGCGCGGCGTCATGGGGCGGACCCGGGGAGGGCTTTGTGCGGGTGTTCATCTTGGTGGCGGGTGCGTTCACCGGGGCGCATGTCTGGCAGGAGACGGCCGCGCGGCTGACCGCGGCGGGCGGCGCGGCGCACGCGGTCCCGCTGACGGGCATCGACCCGGCCCGGCCCGCCGCGCCGGAGCACGTCGGTCTCGAGACGCACATCGATGACGTGATCGCGGCGATCGACTCGGTGGACGTGACATCGGGGCGGGAGATCGTGCTCGTCGGTCACGACTACGGGATCCATCCGGTGCTCGGCGCCGCCGATCGGCGGGCCGAACGTGTCACGCGCGTCGTGTACCTGGACTGCGGGATGCCGCAGAACGGCGTTCCGGCGCTGGCCGCCGTGCCGGACCAGGCACTGCGCGCGCGGCTGGCCGAAGGCGCCGAGGCAGGCGGGTCCCAGGGTGTGCTTGCCGCACCGGCCCGTGACGCATGGGAGCGCTGGGGCAGTACCGCCGGTGTGGGCGAGGCGGCCCTGGGCCGGCTGACCGCCCTGGCGGCGCCGCAGCCGCTGGGTACCCTGTTCCAGCCGCTGCGGCTGACCGGAGCGGTGGCCGCGGTCCCCGTCACGGGCGTGCTGTGCGCCGAAAACGGCGCCAGTATCGGCATGGTGCAGAGGCTCGTCGACTTCGGGGACCCCGCATCGGCCGTCCTGACCGAGCCTCAGGTCACCTTCTTCGAACTCCCCACCGGTCACTGGCCGATGCTGTCCTGCCCCGCCGCACTGGCAGACGTCCTGCTGCGGGCCGCGGCCGGTGAGGGGCACCGCCTGCGGCCGGCCGGTGACGACGCGCCGGCGCCCGCCCACCTGCGGCCGTTCCCGCTGGACGTGCCGGAACTGCCTCGCGACCGCCGAGGTCGTGTCGATCTGTACGTCCCCGACGGCGAAGGGCCGCGACCGGCCGTGATCTTCGTGCACGGCGGACCGGTGCCCGCCGGAGCGCGGCCACGCCCGCGTGAGTGGCCGACGCTGGTGGGCTACGCCCGCCTGGCCGCCGCCGCGGGCATGGCCGGCGCGACCCTCGACCACCGCCTCCACGACATCGCGGACTACGAACGTGCCGCCGCGGACATCGCCGCCGGGGTGGAACTGGTGCGTGCCGACACCCGGGTGGACGCCGGCCGGATCGCTCTGTGGTTCTTCTCCGGCGGGGGCCTCCTCATGACGGACTGGCTGACCCGGCCCCCCGCATGGCTGCGCTGCCTGGCCGCTTCCTACCCGGTCCTGGCCCCTCTTCCCGCGTGGGGGATGTCCGGCAGTCGCTTCCACCCGGCCGGGGCGATCGATCAGGCGGGGACCCTGCCCGTCGTCCTCCTCCGCGCCGGGCGGGAGACGCCCGAGATCGCCGCGACCGTCGACGCGTTCGTGACCGCGGCCGAGGACGGCGCGGTGCGACTCGAACTGGTCGACGTCCCCAACGGCCACCACGGGTTCGAAACGCTCGACCCTCCAGAGGAGACGCGCCCGGCCCTGCATCATGCGATGCGCTCGGTGGTCACCCACCTGACCAGATGACGCCCCGAGGGTGTCGCGGTCGCGCGAGCGATGGGTTCGGGGCTGCCGTCAAGGCGGTGGCGAAGGGCGGTCGGCGGTCCCGGCTGCGGTCTTCCCCCTCAAGGGTGGTGGTGCCAACTCCACCCCTCTGAAGGGGGCGACCGGCAGGCACTGCGCCACCTCAGGAGTGTCGGCGAGCCACTGAGCGCCCCGGCCGGAGGCTGACCCCGCGGGCGGTCCGGCCGCGTTCGCCGTCTCCCGGCCGGCGGACGGGACCTGAGGGGACCGGGGCCCCGGCATCGGAGGTCCGGCTGCCGGGTGGCCGTGCGCCACCCGGCAGCAGTGAGGTTTGTGCGCGAATCGGGTCTACAGGTCGGCGGCGTCCACCACGTCGCGCAGGTCGACGAACTTGAAGCCGGTCGCGGTGCGCGAGCCGCCCTCTCCGTCGGGGACCTCAGGGGTCTCGTGACCGTCCTGGACGACCAGCAGGCCGTTCGGGTAGCGGCTGCCGAGCGGTGCGTTCAGGACGGCGGCGCCATCGCACTCCTGGGACCCGTCGAGGGTCGCCGAGGCCGCGCCGACACGGAAGCCGCCCTCGTACTCGTTGTGCTCGCTCACCTCACGGTCGTACAGGGCGAAGGTGTCGTCGCCCTGGCTGGAGGCGAAGAGATAGCCGTCACCGTCCCGCTCCTGAAGCAGCGTCAGTCCCTCGACGTCCGCGGAGAGCCGCTCGCCTCCGAAGCCGGGGTCGGCGCCGGCCGTGCACTCCTCGGTCGCCTCGTCGTAGACGCCGGGGACGCCGTACTCGCGGACCTTGTCCACCAGGACCGGCTCGCGGGTCAGGTCGGCGCGCATCCGCCAGATGCCGATGTCCTCCTGGCCGGCGTAGAGCGTGCCGGTGGCGGGGTCCACCACCATGCCCTCCACCTGCGGGAGTTCGCCGGGCTCCGTGCAGGGGGACCAGGTCGTGCCGTTCGGCAGGCGGAAGGACGCGGGCAGCTCGAGCGTGCGGACCTTCCGGTAGGTGACGGTCCCGCTCGCGGTCGGCGTCAACTCGACCAGCGCGAGGCGGGTCCGCTCCCGCTAGCTGACCAGGGCGTAGGTGCGCCCGGTGGACTTGTCCTGCCAGGTGGCGAGGCCGTACGCGGTGCGCTGTTCGTTGATGTCGGCCTGGTCGGTGGAGAAGACCGGGGCGGCGGCCGGGTCGGTGATGTCGGTCAGCGGGCCGCCGGGCCTGGACGGGTCGATGCGGAAGATCCGCAGGCGGTCGTTGCCGCGGTCGCTGACCACGGCCACGTCGGCCCGGCCGGTGGGGGTGCGCAGACCGGTGACGACGTCGACGTTGTTGTACCGGCCCGGTGCGTCGTCCTCCGCGGGCGGACGGGGCGCGGGCAGCGACTGCACCAGGCGGGCGCCCAGGTCGTACACCCGCAGTCCGCCCTCCTTGGCGGTCGCGATGACGAGGCTGCGGCCGGGGTCGGCCGCGTTGCGCCAGATCGCCGGATCGTCGGCGTCGGAATGGCCGCCCGCCTCGTCGTCGTAGAGGGCGGGGGTCTCGCTGACGGGTGTCACCGTCGGCAGGCTCCCGCCGTCGGCCCTGGCCGGGGCGGGGGCCGACAGGAAGAGCACGGCGGTGGACAGGACGAGGGCGGCGGTTCTGTATCCGGTGCGGTGTGTTCTCACAAGCGCCTCCTTGATCGACGTCGTGGACATGCCGATGGTGCGGGGAGAACTTTGCGCGCAGGAGGCCGCTTTCTGTACGCGTGATCACGGAAGGGCCGACTGCACGCCAACTGCCGTTCAGCGCACAACGGTAGGACACGCCGGGAAGCCGGTGCGGTGGACGCCGGTACGGCGTCGGTACGGGCGTCGGGCCGCACGGAGAACCGGGGCCCAGCCGGTCCGGGACTGGCGAAGGCGACGCACCACCGCGTCACCGCGATCTCCGGCAACTCGGTCACGTGTCCGCAGCCTGTCGGGGGGCGCAGCCTGCCCGGCGCACCGTGCGGTCGCGGGCCGACCATGCCCGAGAACCCGCTGAAATACGGGCGTAGCATGACAAACACGGCTCGTCTCGGTTCCGTGCCTCAGCCGTTCCGGCGGAAGGAGCCCTCATGTCCACGCCTGAATCTCGCGAGACTCCCCCGGACCGTGCGAGGCAGGAGGCCTTCGCCGGTGAAGTCGTGGACGTCCTGAACAAGGGCGCGCTGGCCCTGCTGACCAGCGTGGGTCACCAGTGCGGCCTGTTCGACACCATGGCCTCGCTCCCACCGTCGACCAGCACGGAGATCGCCGAGGCGGCGGATCTGGACGAGCGGTATGTGCGCGAGTGGCTGGGCGGTATGGTCGTGGGCGGATTCGTGGAGTACGAACCGGGAAGCCGGCGCTACACGCTGCCACCCGAGCACGCCGCGTCGCTGACGACCGCGGCAGGCCCGGACTGCCTGGCCGGGATGATGCCCTACATCGCGCTCATGGGCGAGGTCGAGCAGCAGGTCGTGCGCAGTTTCCGCGAGGGCGGAGGCGTGCCCTACTCGGCCTATCCGCGCTTCCAGGCCCTTCAGGCCGAGGAGACAGCCCGGGTCTACGACCAAGCGCTGGTCGACACGATCGTGCCGCTGGTGCCCGGACTCACGGAGCGGCTGCGCGACGGCATCGATGTCCTCGACGTCGGCACGGGACAAGGACATGCTCCTCTCGTGCTGGCACGGGCCTTCCCTGCCAGCCGCTTCCACGGCATCGACCAGTCCGAGGCCGGGATCGACGCCGCCCGCTCACAGGCGGCCCACTCCGGGCTGGGCCACCTCCACTACACCCTCGGCGACTCGACGGAGATCAGCGGCACCTACGACCTCATCACCGCCTTCGACGTGATCCACGATCTGGCACGGCCGGCCGAGACGCTGGAGGCGATCAGGCGGGCTCTGGCCGAGGACGGCACGTTCCTCATGGGTGACATCGCCGCCTCCAGCAAGCTGGAGGACAACATCGGCCACCCCTTCGGACCCGCGCTCTTCGGCTTCTCCGTCTTCTACTGCATGACGACCTCTCTCAGCACCGGCGGAGCGGGGCTGGGCACGGTCTGGGGGCAGGAGACGGCGGTGCGGATGCTCAGGGAAGCCGGCTTCGGAGACGTCGAGGTCACCTCCGTGGACGGCGACCCCATCAACGCCTACTACATCGCCACCCTGCCCGGACGGCTGGGGAGTGCCGCATCCTCTTCAGCCGGCGATCTGTGACGGCCCGGCGGCGGCGGACGAAGGGGCACGGCTCGGGCGGCGCCGTCCACGAGCTCCCGTGCCCGGCCGCGGTCCGGCGGGGCGGATTCGTCGGGGAAGAGCCGGTGCAGGGGCCGTACGAGCAGGCGGGTCAGCCGCCACGCGACGAGCACGGCCGCGACCGGCAGGACCATGCGCAGCAGCCCGGTGGCGGGAGCCGGCGGCGCGAACACGCTCAGCAGGAGGCCGCCCCCGACGCTCAGGAACCAGGCCACGGCCGTGAGCGTCGAGACGGCCACCGCCACGGGTACGCCGTCCATGCCCCAGGCCCGGAGGTTCGCGTCCGCGTCGAAACTGCCGGCCGAGGTGAAGCCCGCGGCGACGAGGAACCAGAAGCACAGCACCACCACGAGGGCGGCGGTCAGAAGAATCGTGGGCGGGCCGGTGGCGACCGAAAGCAACATCCGCATGCCCTACCCCCCATCCCGTCCACACCGCCCGTCGACCACGCTCGGCCCAGCGCCGCTCGCTGTGCTGTCCGGTGCCGGACACCTGCCGGTGTCCGGCACCGGGATCCCCCGTAGTGCTCCCCGCGGCCCATCCTGCATCGCGGACGGATGACCGCGCATTGCAGCTTTCCGGCAAGGTTGGCCGCGGTCTGCCTGCCGGTCGGCCGCCAGGAAACCGTCAGCGGCATGTCGAACTCACCCTCGGAATATCGGAGTTGGAGATTCCTGAGGTGTGTCCATGCTGCAGACCGCGGTGATCGGCACACACCCGCTGAACCGGTCCGCGGCGGCTCTCTGACGTGCGGGTACCGCCGCGCGTCGACTTTCCGGCGCGGACCGGGGACCCAAGGCTTCTCTCGCGCATGCGTAACATGCTTCCTATGCAGTCGCTCATTACGCCCGTGCGGGGTGGAACCGTGGTACGACGGGCTGTCGCCCGGGACGCCAAGCGGCTGACGCGCCTCGTGCGCGGCTCGCGTGCCTACGAGGGTCAGTACGCGGCCATGGTCGCGGACTACCGCGTCGGACCCGACTACATCGAAACGCATCAGGTCTTCGTGGCGGTCGAGGGCGATGAGGGCGCGGGCCGGGTGCTCGGTTTCTACTCGCTGGTCCTCACCCCGCCGGAACTGGACCTGCTCTTCGTCGAGGACGGGATGCAGGGCCGCGGCATCGGGCGACTGCTCGTCGAGCACATGAAGTCCGAGGCGCGCACGGCGGGGCTGGACCGTGTCCGGGTGGTGTCGCACCCTCCGGCCGAGGGTTTCTACCGCAGCGTGGGCGCACTGCATACCGGGACCGCCCCCGCGAACCCGGTATGCAGTGGCCTGGGACCGGCCCGAGCTGGAGTTCCCGATCCCGTGACCGCCGCGGGGTCCCTCGCTGTCTAGTGCCGCGGCAGGCAACGTTCGCCCCGTCGCGACGCCCGGCACGCACTCTCGCCGCACCGGGCGCAAGCCCAAGTACACCCAGTACGAGGGC